>JBEPVA010000067.1:0-17807 GCA_041691295.1 Gemmatimonadota bacterium | reverse complement strand
GTGGCCTGATGCTCATCATCATGCGGCACGGCGCCGAACCGGCCGAGATCCAGCGCGTCTGCGACACCATCGAGGAGATGGGGTACCAGAGCCGTCCGATGCCGGGGCGCCAGCGGACCACGGTCGGGTTGGTCGGCAACGACGGCCGGGTCGATGGCTCACGCCTGGCGGCACTGCCCGGCGTCACCGAAATCCTGCACGTCACCAAACCGTACAAACAGGTCTCGCGGGAGTGGAAATCCGAACCGACCCTGGTCCGGCTGCCTGGTGGCCTCACCGTCGGCGGGACCGACGTCGTGGTGATGGCGGGCCCCTGTTCCGTTGAGAGCGAGGAGCAGATCCTGGCCTCGGCGCGGGCGGTGCGCGCCTCGGGTGCCACAGTCCTGCGTGCCGGCGCCTTCAAGCCACGCTCATCACCCTACTCCTTTCAGGGACTCGGTCGCAAAGGATTGGAACTGCTGGCCCTGGCCCGTCAGGAAACGGGCCTGCTCATCGTGACCGAAGCGATGGACGACGAAGGACTCGAACTGGTGGCCGAGACGGCGGACATCGTGCAGCTCGGGGCCCGCAACATGCAGAACTATTCGCTGCTCAAGCAGGCCGGCCGCCAGCCGAAGCCAATCCTGCTCAAGCGCGGACTGTCCGCCACCATCCAGGAACTGCTGCTCTCCGCCGAGTACATATTGGCCGAGGGAAATCCCAACGTCATCCTGTGTGAACGCGGCGTCCGCGGCTTCGATTCGAGCACCCGGAACCTGTTCGATCTCTCGGCCGTCGCGGTGGTGCATGGCCTTTCCCACCTCCCGATCGTGGCCGATCCGAGCCATGGTACCGGCCACCGCGACATGGTAACCCCAATGGCACGCGCGGCTGTCGCGGCGGGCGCCGATGGGCTCCTTATCGAGGTCCATCCCCAACCCGATCGGGCCCTGTCAGACGGGGCCCAGAGTCTCTACCCCGAGCAGTTCGACCGGCTGATGGTCGAAGCACGCCTGATTGCCGAAGCCATCGGCCGCCGGATCGCGGCGCCAGCGGAAGCGGTGGCCTGATGCTGTCCGCCGCTCTAGCCCTGGCACTGACCATCACTGGCCCCCCGGCCCAGGACACCACCAATGCCGGGATCCTGATCGCCCGGCATGCGGCCGAAGTCTATCGCGGCCTCAGTTCGTTTCGGGCGGATTTCGTTCAGGTCATCGATGATTCGATGCTGGGCCAGCTCAACACCCGGGGCCGGCTGTATCAATCGGGAACCTCGAAGCTCTCCATGCGCTTTACCGATCCCGATGGTGACGCCCTGATCATGGACGGACAGTCTCTCTGGGTCTACACCCCGAGCACCGCTCCGAGGCAGGTCATCAAGCTGCCACTCCCCTCCGGTCCGACCTTCGGGCCCAATGTCGTGGCCTGGCTGCTCGACAACCCCACCGAGCGCTACAAGGTGACCTATGTCCGGCCCGACTACCTCGACGGGTCAACCGTCGATGTCATCCGCCTGACTCCGATCGACCAGACGCTGGCCTTTGCCCGTGCCACTCTCTGGATCGGCAGGGAGGATGCCCTGCCCCACCGGGTCGAACTCCGCGAGAGGAGTGGCACCGTCCGCACCCTTACCTTCAGCCGGATCCGGACCAACCAGGCGGTCCCCGAGGACATCTTCCGTTTCGACACCCCCAGCGGCGTGCGGGTCGTCGAACGCTGATCCAATGAGCTCGATCCGCGTCCGACCCGGCGCGCCCCCCGATGCTGACGCCCTGACCGAGCTTTCCCGCCGGACCTTCATCGACACCTACGCGAATCACAACACTCCTGAGGATATGGCGCTCTACCTGCGCCAGTCGCTGACGGTCGAGCAGTGGCGCGAAATACTCTCGCACCCCGATCATGCCGTACTGTTGCTGGAGGATGAGGCTGGACTGGCCGGATATGCTGAACTGCGCAGCGGATTCGTGCCTGATTGCGTGACAGCCAGGGCACCGATCGAACTCTCCCGCCTCTACATCCTCACCGAGCGATTCGGCCAGGGACTCGGCGCTCGGCTCATGGAGTCGGCAGTTGCCGAAGCCGGTCGGCGCGGTGCCTCGGCGCTCTGGCTCGGGGTCTGGCAAAAGAACGAACGCGCTATCGGGTTTTACCGGAAGTCGGGATTCGAAATCGTGGGGAGCCAGGTATTTCCGCTGGGCAAAGACCTGCAGGCCGACTGGATCATGATGAAAACGCTTGGCAGTTGATGCGGAGCCTGCCACACTGAACCACATCCTTCGCCGCTACGGCCCCTCCCCTGCTCCCTTCTCCTTGAGCTCAGCCGCAATCGCGTCAGCCTTGGACGGATCGAGACCCGCAGCGCGGGCCAGCTTGAGCGCCTCCAATCCCGCAGTCCGATACAGTCGCGCCGTGGCAGCATCCAGCACCGCCAGGTGCGCCCGCACGGTTTCGGCATCTCCCCGGCGAATCGGTCCGGTCAGGGCGTGAACCGCACCGAGCTTCCTGAGATTCCCCAGCGCCCCTTCGAGCAGCGGCAGGTAGATCTGCCCGGCCTCGATCGGATCGATGCCCGCTTCCTCTGCCAGCCGCTGCGCCACGCCGACCAGTGCCACGGTGTAGTTGGCCACGATAGCCGCACCGGCATGATAGGCGGCCTTGCCTTCGGCTGGGATGACGATCGGCCGCATGCCGAGCTGACGGGCCAACCCGATGCCGGAGGCAATGGCTCGCTCATCCCCCTCGATTCCCGCTACGGCGCCACGGAGGAGGGCTGGTGCAGCGGTCGGATCCGCGATGGTCTGCAAGGGGTGAAACGAACCGAGTGCGGCGCCGCTCCCCGATAGCACGCTGAGCACTGACCGGTCGAGTAAGCCGGACAGGTGAAGGATCGTCTGGCCAGACCTGACCGCACCGGTTTCGGCGAGTTCCTGTGCGACATTGGCAATCGCATCGTCGGGGACCGCCAGCACGACGAGGTCGGCGGTCTGAACGGCTGTGCCAAGACCCCCAGCCGCCTCGGCAGAGAGGGGGGCCACGACGCGACCCTGGGAGCGGCTGAACAGCCGCGATTTCCCGCCGGCCTGGCTGAGCGCCAACGCGATCCCTCGGCCCATTCGGCCGGCCCCGATGATCAGCGTGTCAGTGTCAGGCATTGCGTCAGACCTGCATCAGGAGTGGCGGCGTCGGCCAAACAAAACGGCGCGCCCCTGACCGGAGACGCGCCGCGTTTTCATGCCGAGAGTGCTCAGTTGCGGCTGGCCGGGGCCACCGCCGCGGTGGCCGCGAGGTCGATCAGCTGCTTGGGAGTCTGCGCCTTTCGCAACAGCGCAAATGCGGCCTGCAGCTGTGGATCGTCGACGGCCCGCCGGCGAAATTCCGCCGGCCGGCCGAACAGGTAGCGCGCCACGTCATAGCCGATCTGCTGGTCAATCAGCTGGCCACTGCCGCGACGAGCGCTGTCCGACAGCACCACACCCTTGGCCTTGAGCCGGTTAAAGATGTCGTCCCGCATGGCGGGGGTTACCATGAAGCCCTCGCTGGTGATGCTCTTCCTGTTCTTGAGGTCAAGCGCTTCAGCCGTGAGGGCATCGCGGTAATCGGCGATGTGGCTGCCGAGTGCCGCGGCAAAGGCCTTTTCACCGGCGGTCAGCGTGTCCTGGCGGATCGTGACATCGGGAACGATCCCGCCACCGCCACGCAGGAATCGGCCGGCATCACTCTTGAACCGCTGGGTCGAGGTGTCTTCCGGCGGCTTGCCGGCTCCTTCGGCATCTCGCTCGACCTGGGCAATCTGCTCTTCCTGGCTTTTGGCCACCCGCTGGATCGTCCGTCCACTCGGGGTGTACCACCGCGCCGTGGTGATTTTGAGCGCTGACGTTTCCGACAGCGGGAACAGGGTCTGGACCAGTCCCTTGCCGAAGGTCGGAACCCCGATCACGAGGGCCCGGTCGTGATCCTGCAACGCGCCTGCGATGATCTCGGCGGCGCTGGCCGTGCCCTCGTTGACCAGGACCACGATGGGTAGCTGGGGCCAGAGCTGGGGCGCGTCGTCCTGAAAGTGCCGATTGGAGCCCCGGGCCCGGCCGCGGGTCGAGACGATTTCCTGGCCCGGTTCGAGGAACAGATCCGAGACCTTCACACCCTGGTCCAGCAGGCCGCCTGGATTGGTTCGGAGGTCCAGGATCAGCGATTTCATTCCCTTGCCAAGCAGCCCGTTGACCTCAGCCTTGATCTCTTCGGTCGAGGTCTCGCTGACCTGGTTCAGGGCCACATACCCGATGCTGTCGGCAAACAGCGTCGAGGGCGGCACCGACCGGACATGGATCTGGGCCCGCTCCAATGACAGCTTCAGCGGCTCGGCCATACCTGGGCGGCGAATCTGGAGCTCGACCTTCGAGCCGGCCGGCCCACGCAGCGTCTTGATGGCCTGGTCGTTCTTGAACCCCTGGGTGGACTTGCCGTCCACCGAGATGATCTGGTCGCCGGTCTGGACCCCCGCGCGCTCCGCCGGAGTCTCGGGCAGCGGCGCCACGACCGTGATCCAGCCATCGCGCACATCGATCTGGATGCCGAGGCCGCCGTAGTTGCCGGTGGTGGTCTCGGTCAGGGCCTTGTAGTCATCATCCTTGAGCAGCACCGAATAAGGGTCGTGGAGCTCTTCCAGCAGTCCGTCGGTCGCCTTGTCGTACAGCTGGTCCTCACCCATCGAGTCCACGTAGAACCGGGAGACGTACGACAGCACATCGTCAAACCGCCGCGCCTTGACGTAGGCCCCGTTTCCCGACGCCAACCCTGCCTGCATCAACCAGCCACCGGTCAGAAATGATCCAACGGCGACCGCGACCACCATCCAGATCCGATTCTTCATGCCTGCCTCCAGCAGAACGCCAGGACTTGCCCGGCGGAAAGTTCAGCCACTTATCCTCAATCCAAAGCTAACCCCGGCCAGCACCAGGCAGCTGCACGGCGGCTCCGATGGCCCGCCACGCTTCCTCGAGCAACTCGGCGGCCGATCGGGTGGCGTCCAGGTGCCGGATGCCCGGACCGGTCGCGGCCAGGTACCACTGCGCCACCCGGCGATGGAACTCACCATTCTCTCGCTCGATCCGGTCGGGATGCTTCCCGGCGGCGGCCTGTCGGGCCGCGCCCAATTCCGGCGGCAGGTCCAGCACCAGAGTGAGATCGGGCGCCAGACCCTCGGTCGCGATGGCGTTGAGCTCGTGGACCAATCCGGCCGACACCCCCCGCCCGCCAATCTGGTAGGCCTCGGTCGAGAGCGTGAAGCGATCGGACAGGATCAGTGTTCCTGCCGCCAGCGCGGGACGAATGACCCGGGCCACCAGATCCGCGCGGGCCGTGGCAAAGTAGAGCAGCTCCTGTCGCCCGTCCTGCTGCTGCCCGGGATCGAGCAGCGCTGCGCGGATTGCCTCGGCCACCGGGGTGCCCCCCGGCTCACGTACCAGGATGCATGGCCGGCCCGTATCGTCGATCCGGCGGAGAAGTCCCGCGGCGAGCGTGGTCTTCCCCGCCCCTTCAGGGCCCTCAAGGACGATGAACCGGCCCGGGCCGTTCATCCCAGCGTGATGATCCCGCTGGTGGCGCCCTTTTCGATCCCCTGGCCGATCATCTCGTTGACCTTGGTCATCATCTTGTCGAAGTTGGCCCGGGCCACGACATACCCTTGGCCAATCGGGCTCAGCTCCAGCTCGTGCACTGCCTTTTCATACGCCTCGGTCGTGGCCGCATCGGGCATCTGCCCCGTGGCGATCACCTGGTCGACCTGCTTGGCCAGGGTCTGAATGGTCTGCAGCTTGGTCTGCGTATCCGTATCGTCCCGCAACGCCGCCTCGGCCCGCCGCAGCGCCTTGACCTCGGGAGCCTGGCCAATCAATCGGCCCAGTTCCTCTGCCTTGTCCCAGATCATGCCGTTTCACTCCTCTGCGCGAGCAGATACCGCGCGCGCCCGAATAGGTCATCCTGCACCGAAACAGAAATCCAGCCGTACTCCCGCGCCAGCTCCGCGCTGGCCGCCGCGCGGCGACAATCGAGCTCCATGGCCATCCAGCCACGCGACTTGAGGTTCATCTGTCCATCACGCAATAGCACCCGAGTCGAAGCCAGCCCATCATGCCCGCTGGCGAGGGCGTCTCGGGGTTCATACTCCCGGACTCCGCTCTCCAGGCCCTGGTACTCCGCCTCGGTCAGGTAGGGAGGATTGCTGACCAGCGCGTCGAATTGCCGGCCGCGGAGCGGAGCTAGCCAATCGCCGGCGACCAGCTCCGCCTGCAACCCGGTCAGGCTCCGATTGTGCCGGGCCAGCGCCAGCGCATCAGCCGAGCGGTCGACTCCGACAACTCGATCGAAGCTCCCCTCGTCCGCCAGGCTCAGCGCGATACAGCCGCTGCCCGTTCCCAGGTCCGCCACGGTGCCGTGACGGACCCGGCCGAGCAACAGCTCGACCAGTCCCTCGGTCTCGGGCCGCGGAATCAGCCCCCGTGAATCGGACCGGAGCAGTAGGCGGCGGAACCCGGCCAGCCCGGTGACATGCGCCAGTGGCGCGCCGGCCAGACGGCGTTCCACCAGCAACCCCATCGCGGTCTGAAGTTCGAGATCTACCGAAGACTCGGCGGCCTGCCAGGCGGCCGGATCGGATTGACTGGCCGACGCCCACAGGAGACGAGCCTCACGAGATGACTCCTCGACCCCCGCCGACTTCAACCGGCCGGCGGCGTCACGCAGCAACCGCCCGAGCCGCACCGGCGCCTCAACCATTCACCTGTTCCTCGCGGCTGGCCAGCTGCAGCGCGGCCACCAGTTCGTCGATCCGGCCATCCATCACTTCGGCGAGGTTGTGCACCGACAGATTGATTCGGTGATCGGTGATCCGGCTCTGCGGAAAGTTGTAGGTCCTGATTTTGGCCGAGCGGTCGCCGGTGCCCACCATGGCCTTGCGGTCGCGTGAACGGGCGGCTTCCTGCTCCGAAATCATCCGGTCAAGCAGCCGGGCCCGCAGCACTTCCATGGCCTTGAGCTTGTTCTGCAGCTGCGACTTTTGATCCTGCTGGGAGACAACGACACCGGTTGGCAGGTGGGTGATCCGCACGGCACTGTCCGTGGTATTGACGCTCTGGCCGCCGGGGCCGGATGAGCGGAAGACATCGATCTTGAGGTCGTTCGGATGGATGGTGACGTCGATTTCCTGGGCTTCAGGCAGCACCGCCACGGTGGCAGCAGAAGTATGAATCCGTCCGGCGTTCTCCGTTTCCGGCACCCGCTGTACCCGGTGCACTCCCGATTCGCGGCGCAGCAGTCCGAAGGCGTGCGGCCCGCGGACCGCGAAGATGGCCTCACGGACCCCGCCTGCATTGCCGTCACTCAGTGTCATCGACTCGACCTTGAATCCATGACGCTCGGCGAAGCGGGTGTACATCCGGACCAGCTCACCGGCGAACAGGCTGGCTTCATCGCCGCCGGTGCCGGAGCGAACTTCGAGGATGGCATCACGGTCGTCGTGGGGGTCCCGCGGGACCAGCAATTCGGTCAGTTCGAATTCGAGGGATTCGATCTCGGGCTGCAGCGTCGCGATCTCCCCCTTGGCCATTGAGGAGAGCTCAGGATCATCCTCGAGTGCCAGTTCCCGGGCGCCCTGCAGTTGCTGCTGAATGGCGCGGAGTCGCTCGGCCGACCGGACAATCGGCATCAGCCGGTTGTGTTCGCGACCGAGCGATTGAAGCTTGGCGGGATCCTTGGCCGTAGCGGGGTCGGCCAGCGCCTGACCGACCTCCTCCGCCCGGGCGAGCGCCTGGCGGAGAAGGGCTTCCACGGGTCAGCTCTGGGTGGTTTCCGCCGGTGCCTTGTCGCCCTGATAGCGGCGACGGAACCGATCGACCCTGCCCGCCGTATCCATCAGCCGCTGGCGGCCGGTGAAGTGCGGATGACACTGGGCGCATACGTCCACGCGCAGTGCGGGGGACGTCGAGCGAGTCTCGATCACATTCCCGCAGGCGCACTGGATACTGATTTTCTGGTACTTCGGATGGATATCGGACTTCACGTTCATACTCCTGAATAGTGGGCTGCTGTGCGCCAGCCCGGTGTTGGAAAGCCTTCCAATCTAACCGCTTACGGGTGTCCGGGGCAACATCGAACCGCCCGGTCCCGCGCCGATGGCCGACCGCCGAATACTCAAATTGACTCCTCCCGAGGGCGCAAGTATCGTCCATGGCGCTACTTCCACCTTCACGGCCGAGGCTGCTCTGCCCCTATCCCCGCTGGCCGTCCTGCGCCGGGTCCCGTTCTTCGCGGGATTGCCCGATGAAGAGCTGGCGGCCATCGCCGAGCTGGTCCGTGAACGCGAGTACCCCAAAGGCAGTGTCATCCTGTTTGCCGCCGACCAGGGGGACAGCCTGTACCTGGTGGCCGCGGGTGAGGTGAAGGTGGTCCTGATCGGTGAGGACGGCCGCGAGGTGGTGCTGTCCGTCATGGGCGAAGGCAACTTCTTCGGCGAAATGTCGCTGCTCGATGACGAGCCGCGCTCCGCCCACGTTATTGCGCTGCAGGATACCCGGCTGCTGCTGCTGCGGCGAGAAGATTTCCGCAGCCGGCTGCGGGCCTCCCCGGACCTTGCGATCGCCCTGCTGCGCGAGCTGTCACGCCGGTTGCGACGGGCCGATGACCGGATCGGGAGCCTGGTCCTGCTTGACGTCGGCGGCAGGGTGGCCGATCAGCTGCTGCAGGCCGCCGACGAAGCCGACGGCATCGTGATCACCCGGCGCCTGACCCATCACCTGATCGGGCAGATGATCGGTGCCAGCCGGGAGACCGTGTCCCGGACCATGCGCGATTTCGTGGAACGGGGATTGATCATGGTCAGCCGGCGCGAGATCACGCTGCTGGACCGGAAGGCGCTGGAGACCACCGCCCAGCGCACGTGACAGCAATCACCCCATCGGGGTGACTGCCGGTGCGGCATTTTCGGCAACGTCCAGCGATATTGCTAAACTGTTAGGCCACAAGGAATTCGTGAGCTATTCCATCACTTTCTGGGGCACCCGCGGATCGATCCCGACCCCGGGCTCCAATACCGCGCGGTATGGCGGCAATACCCCGTGCGTGGCCGTCGCCGGCCGAGCCGATCAGCTGGTGATCCTGGACGCCGGCAGCGGCATACGGGCACTGGGCCAGCAGCTATCGCGAGAGGTGGCGACCGGGGCGAGTCTCGATATTCTGCTGTCGCATACCCATTGGGATCACATCCAGGGGCTGCCGTTCTTCCAGCCACTGTATGCCAAGGGGAACTCGGTCCGGATCTACGGGGCACCGCAGGCCGGGGTGCCACTCGAGCGGATCCTGGACCGCCAGATGGACCCGATGGTGTTCCCTGTGCCGCTCAAGGCCCTGTCCGCCGACCTCAAGATCAACGAAGTCGGCACCGGAGAGTTCGAGATCGACGGATTCCGGGTGGAGGCCTACAGACTGCGGCATCCGGGCACCACTCTGGGGTACAAACTGACTCCAGTCAGCGGCGGCGCCTCGGTGGCCTATCTCACCGACAACGAGCTTGGCAGCGGCGGGAACTACGACGTCCCGGCCAACTGGCGTGAGGGATTGGTTCAGTTTCTGGACGGTGTCCATATGCTGATCCATGATGCGATGTATCCCGATGATTTACTGGACCGTCGAGCGGGGTGGGGACATTCCAGCCCGGGTCAGGCCATACGGTTGGCCGTCGACGCAGGGGTGGCTCACCTCTTGCTGTTTCATCATGAGCCGGAACATGGGGACGCTGAGCTCGATCGAGTGCTCGCCGATGCCCGCGCCCTGGCCCGACGCACTGCCCCCAAGCTCGTCGTGGAAGCTGCCCGAGAAGGGCTGACGCTCAATCTTTGAGGAGGATGCTGATTATGCGCTGGCGTAACGTGCTGAACCTGATGGCAACGGTCGCGCTGCTGGCTGGCCCCCTGGCGGCCCAGGACACGAGGCCCGGAATCGCCGTGCTGCCATTCGACAACGGCGGGTCATTCGGCCAGTCCAAGGAAGACCTCGCGGCCCTGCAGCAGGGCATCCCTGCCATGCTGATCAGCGAGCTGAGCCACAACGAGGCTGCGCGCCTGGTCGATCGCCGGGACGTCAATCAGCTGCTCAATGAGCAGAACCTGGCCGCCCAGGGCCGGGTCGATGCCGCCACCGCCGCCAAGATTGGCAAGCTGGTCGGCGCCCGTTACATGATCATGGGCGGATTCGTCGACCTCAACGGCGATTTCCGGATCGACGCCCGGATCGTCGATGTCGAAACCAGCGAGATCATCAAGTCGGTCTCGGCCAAGAACAAGCGCGAGAAGCTGTTCGATCTGATCCAGTCGATCGCGACCCAGGTCATGACCGAAACCAAGCTGCCGCCGCTGTCGAGCCAGCAGGCCGCGGTCATGAAGCGGACCGTGCCGACCGATGCGCTGACCTTCTACAGCCGGGCCCTGCTGTACCAGGACCAGGGCGACAACAAGAAGGCGGAAGTCTACTTCCGCAAGGCGCTGGACGCGTTCCCCAACTTCGCGGAAGCCAACGAAGGACTGAAGAAGGTCACCGCCCCGAGCTGACATGCGGCGGATCATCGCCTCCTTCGGGAGGCGGCTGGCGCGCTGGTTCGCCCGGGTGGGCGCACTGGCGCGCTTCTGTTTCGACGCGATCGCGGCCTTCCGAACCCTGCCCGGTGCCGGACGAAGGGTGTCGGGGCGGGTCCTGGCCAACCAGCTCCGCTTCACCGCCCTCGAAGGCACCGGGCTGATAGTGCTGCTCAGCGGTATTCTCAGCTTCCTGGTTATTTCGAGTGCGGTCCGCCAGCTCGGTTCGGTCGGCGCCACCGACCTGATCGGCCAGTTGATGGTGGTGGTCATCGTCCGCGAGCTGGGCCCGCTGCTCACCGCGCTGGCGGTGGCCGGGCGGAGCGGCACCGCCATCGCGGCGGAGCTGGCTACCAACAGCGTGATGGGTGAGGTTCGGGCCCTCGAGGCCATGGGAATCGAGCCGCTGCACTACCTGGTACTGCCGCGACTCACGGGCTGCATCGGCTCGGTGATGATGCTGACGGTGGTGTTCGATGGGGTCGCAATCCTGGCCGGGCAATTGGCCGCGGGTTCCAACGGGATGAGCGCACCCCAGTACTACGGCGGGGTCCTCTCGACCCTCACGACCGGTGACATCGTGCTCTCCCTGGCCAAGGGCCTCCTGTTCGGCGCCCTGATCGGGCTGCTGCCCAGTTTCCAGGGCCTCAGCGTCAAGCATGATCCGACCGAGATTCCCCGAGCGGTCATCCGGGCCACGGTCGGGTCGATCGCCATGATCTTCGTGACGGCCGCGGTCTTCGTGCTGATCACTGGCGCATGACTCATCCACTCGAGTTCGAGGAAGTGGCCCTGGGCCGGTTGCGCCGGCGGACCCTGGCCCCCTTCGAGAGTGGCGAGCAGATCGGCGATCCGGGATTCTGGCTTAACGTGCTGGAGGGCCAGGTGGTGGTGGCCCTGGGCGACGAGAGCAGCGGTGTCGGGACACTCGGCTCGGTCATCCTCGGCTTCTCGCCGGTGCCGATCGGTTCCTGCCGGGTGTTCGGGGTCGATCTGTCGACCCTGGAGCGGCGTGAGCTACTGAGTTACCGGCGGCGCATCGGATACCTTCCGATTGGAGATGGCCTGCTGCACAATCTTTCACTGCGCGACAACGTCCGGCTGCCACTGCGCTATGGCAGCAACCTGCATCTCTCCGAGATCGAAGAGCGGACCGATCGCATCCTCGGGCTGCTGCGCCTGACCCGGTTCAGCGGTCTCCGGCCGGCCGACGCCAACGAGGACGAGCGCCGCCGAGCCGCGCTGGGCCGAGCGCTGGCGTTTGATCCGAAGCTGCTGGTACTGGAGGAGCCCTTCTCGGGAATGACCGACCGGACGTCAGCCGAGCTGCTGTACGCCGCCAGGGGCGACGAGGGTCCTCAACGCGGTCACCGGACCGTCTTTATCACGGGCCAGAGCCTGCCGTCGCGGTTGGTGTCCGACATCGACCGGGAGATCATGGTCGTCCGCGGCCAGGCGATCGAGGCCACCACATGAACATCAGCAACCGATCCGCCGACCTTCTGCTCGGCCTCCTCACGGTGGTCGTCGTCGGTGTGCTGCTGACCGCCCTGATCTTCACCGAGGGCTGGAACGAGCGGCGGTTCAATGTGCTGCTGGTAGCCTCCTCGGCCGAGGTGCTGGAGCCCGGGGCCAAGGTGCTGCTCGAAGGGCTCGAGATTGGCAGGATCACCCGGGTGATCCCCCGCGCCGACTCCGCCCACCAGACCATGGAATTCGTCGCCACCCTTCGGCTCCGGTCCCGGTTTCCCGATGGCACCGAACTGCGACTACCACTCGGCACCAGGGCCGAGATCACCGAGCACACCATCGGCGCGGGGGACGTCACGCTCCGGCTGCCCGCCCAGTGGGCCGGTACCGTGCACGAGGGTGATACCCTGCGTGCGGTCCACAAGCAGCCGGCCATGGATGCCATGGCAGCCACGGCCGACACCCTGGCCGCGCAGCTGCGGCTGGTTCTGGGCGACTCACGCGTGCTCATGGCCAAGCTCAATCAGACGGTGGATCACGCCGATCGGCTGCTGGTCACCACCGGCCCGGTGATCGGGAATTCCCTGGCCACATTGGATACGGTGCTGAGGCAGACCAACCGCTCACTGGCCGCCGCTGCCCAGATCCTGAACGAGGAGGGGGCTCGGCTGGGCCCGATGCACGACTCGCTGGCAATGGCGCTGAGCCAGGCCCACGCCACTATGGTCAGCCTGGAAAATCTCTCCTCACTCGGCACGGCCGTGGCGACTGAGAACCGGGCCGATGTGCATACCACCCTGGACCAGATCCGGCAGATCAGCGTGAAGCTCGAGTACTATCTCGATCAGATGGGACGGAAGCCGATGCGATTCTTCACCGGCATCCGCCCGTATCCAGCGGACTCCGCCAAGGTTTCCCCGTGAAATTCCTGCTGCTCTACTCCCCCGGCTGGCACCCCGCCGCAGTGGCGGAGGCGCTGGCGCAGGACCAGGTCGAATGCCGGCCGCTGGCCCCGGAGGACGCAGCCGTGCTCGATGAGCGGCCCACGGTGTACCTGCTCGATTCGGCCGACCGGGATGAAGCCACCACGCCGAGACTGGCCGCCCTGGTCGAAGCCGGAGTGGCCATCGTGGCGCTGGGAGCGGTTGGTGAGGAGGACCTGCCGGGAACCATGGCGCCCGAACAGCTGGCGGCCTTTGTCCGGGCGCCGGTGCCGCCCCGCACCCTGCTGCTGGCGCTGCGCAGTGCGTTCAAGATCGCGGTGTCCAGGAAAGAAACCGTTCGCGCCCGGGTCGAGGCGGCGTCCCGGCTGAGCGAGTTGACGGAGCTCACTGATATCGGGATGCGGCTGACCACGGAAAAACACTACGACACCCTGCTCGACCTGATCCTGAGCCAAGCCCGCCGCATCACCCAGGCCGATGCCGGCAGTCTCTATATCGTTGAGACCTCCGACACCGGAATCCGTCGGCTGCGCTTCAAGCTAAGCCAGAATCACAGCCGGCCCGACATCCCGTTCGTCGAAACCACCTTGACTCTCGATCACACGTCGCTGGCGGGCTACACCGCCACCGAGGGCGAGGCGCTGGTCATCGACGACGTCTACATGCTGCCCAGCGATGTGGCCTACGCCTTTAATCGCTCGTTCGACGAGCGGTACGGCTATCGGACCAAGTCGATGCTGGTCATCCCGATGCAGAACCACCAGAGTGACGTGATCGGGGTGCTGCAGCTGATCAACCGCAAGCGGGACGGCGAGGCCGTGCTGACCGACGCCAATGCCGCCAACCGCCAGGTGGTGGCGTTCAGTTCTCATACCGTGAAGCTGGTCAAGTCACTGGCGGGACAGGCGGCGGTCTCGATCGAGAACAGCCAACTGTACGAGTCGATCGAGCGGCTGTTCGAGGGGTTTGTCCGCGCCGCGGTCACGGCCATCGAGCAACGTGACCCGACCACCTCAGGCCATTCCGAACGGGTGGCTTCGATGGCGGTCGGACTGGCCCAGACGGTGGACCGGGCCGGCGATGGCCAGTACTCCTCGGTCCGCTTCTCGCCGGAGCAGGTCCGTGAGCTCCGGTATGCCAGCCTGCTCCATGACTTCGGCAAAGTCGGGGTGCGGGAACAGGTGCTGGTCAAGGCCAACAAGCTGTATCCCGCCGACCTGTCGCTGATCCAGCAACGACATGACTTCATTCTGCGGTCGGTGCAGTGGCAGTACGAGAAATCCCGGGCCGATTTCCTGGCTGAACATGGTCCTGGCGGGGCCTACCTTACCCGTCTCGCCGACCTCGATGCCGAGCTGGCCCGCGAGAAGGACCGGCTCGACCGGTTCCTGCAGATCGTGGTCGATTCCAACCGGCCATCGGTCCTGGCCGAGGGCAATTTCACCGCGCTGCAGGAGTTCGCCGAAAGCCGGTACAACCTGATTGACGGCGCCAATGCCCCGTTCCTGAGCGGCGATGAGGTCCGATTTCTCAGCATTCGCAAGGGCAGCCTCGACGAGCGCGAACGCCTCGAGATCGAGAGCCACGTCACCCACACCTTCGGCTTCCTGCGCAAGATTCCCTGGACCCGCGAGCTGAGCCAGGTCCCCAGCATTGCGCATGGCCACCACGAGAAGCTCAACGGCTCAGGGTACCCTCGGCGCGTTCGCGGCACCGAGATTCCGATCCAGACCCGGATCATGACGATCGCCGATATCTTCGATGCGCTGACGGCACAGGACCGGCCCTACAAGCGGGCGCTTCCCACGCCCAAGGCGCTGGATATCATGACGGAGGAGGTCCAGAGCGGGATGCTGGACACCGAGTTGTTTCGATTGTTCGTGGCCGGAAAAGCCTTCGAGCAGGCCGGGGCGTAGGGGCGGGTCTCAACCCGCCCGTATGCACTCGCGTCGATCCGACCCGCCCCTCTGACCCGCCTTACGTCCGCCCCTAGGGCCCGCGTGAGGGCCTGAGAATCGCCAGCCCGAGCATCCCCGCTGACAGTACCAGTGAGAGCACACCCACCCAGTCGCCCCAACGGACATACAGCGGAATCAGGTCACTGGTCTCGACCGGAGCGATCACGGTCGCCCGGGACTCAAGCGCCGTCTGATGGCTCACGATGCCGAGCGGACTGACCACCTCGGTGATGCCGCTATTGGCCGCCTGGGCAATCCCCGCGCGGGTTTCGATGGCCCGCATCACGAGGTGGGCGGCATGCTGGCCCGGCGCCGTGGTGGTGCCGTACCAGGCGTCGTTGGTGATGTTGACCAGCACCTCGGCTCCCTCACGGCGGTACTTCCGGGCCAGGTCCTCGAAGGTCGACTCGAAGCAGATGATCGTCCCGACTCGGCCAATCGGCGTCTGGTACAGCGGCGTGGCCTGGCCGCGGCCAAAGGCGCCGAAGAATTTCAGCCCTTCGAGCCAGCGCGGCGGAATGAAGGGCACCCGCTCGACCACCGGCACCAGGTAATGCTTGGCGTAGACCGGATAGTTCTGCCAGTGCCCGGCCGAATCGAAATAGAAAGCGGCGTTGTAGAAGGTGCCGCGGTCATCCGGCACTTCACCCGGGATGTAGTTGAGGCCGCCTACCAGGATCGGTGTGACCGTTTCGCGGGCCAACCGGGAAATGGCCTCGGCGTACGCCGGGCGGGCCTGGAAGGTGGCCGGGACCGCCGCCTCTGGCCACAGCACCAGGGCTGGATGGCTGGACCGGATGGCGCTGTCAGTCTGGGCCAGCATTCCAGCCACGATGCTGCTGCTTTCACTCTCGACCCATTTGTCGCGAAAGCCGATGTTGGGCTGGATCATCGCGACAGTGCCGGCAGTCCGGATCGGCAGCGTCCGCATCCGCCAGGCGCCGAATCCGACGCCCAATGCGACAGTGACTGCGGTGGCCAGGGCAGCCGCGCGCCACCGCCTGGTGTCGAGTACCGCGAATGCGATCAAGGCATTGAGCGCCGCCAACCAGAAGCTGACGCCTCGGGCTCCGCCGATCTCGGCCCACTGGACCAGAACAGGAAAGCCGGTCAGCGTGTGACCCAGGCCGAGCCACGGAAACTGGATATCGGGAAAGTGTCCGATGATCCATTCCACCGTGGTCCAGGCCGCCGCGAAGCCGAGCCATCGTGGCACCCGGGGAGCCCGTTGCCAGACCAGTGTCACTCCGGCGGCCATGGCGCCGGTCCAGACTGACCAGAGCAGGACCGTGGCCAGGTACCCCGCCACCGACAGCGGAGTGAAGTGCCAGAGCGCCACCACCATCCAGTAGAGAAAGACTCCCTGCGCCACCACCGTGGCCTTGAACGCGATGCGTGCGGCGCTCCAGACCGGATCGGTTCCGCCGGCCGCCTCGGCGATGAGGACGATCAGCGGCACCACGCAGATGAAACCGGGAATCAGCAGATTGAACGGGGGATACGCCAGCACGGTGAGCAGCGCGTAGGCGCTGATCAGCGCCCATTGGCGGCGGCCGGCAGCGGTCACAGTGCGACGTCTTTCCCGTCAGCCGCCGAGCGGTAGATCGCGTCGAGCACCTTGTGCAGGGTGATCTGCTCCTGTTGGGCGGCCGGGCGCGCCGTGCCACTGACCGAGGCCAGGAAGTGGGCCCACTGGGCGCGGGTGGCCGCGGTGAAGGGATTTTCCCTGCCAACTGACCCGGTCGGCGCCACATCAGTTGGTACCCCGTTCAGTTCCTTCCAGACGTGCAGTGGATTGATGCCGGCCGTCCCCTTGCTGCCCCGGAGTCCGACTCCGAATCGCTCACCCTCACCAATGTGGTGCCAGGTGACGTCCACGAAGAGTGAGACGCCGCCTTCGCAGGTCACGAAGGCACTGCCGGACTGCTCGACCCCTTTGTCCCGGGCCGGCTTGTCCAGCGATGCCGAGACCCGGACCGGCACCGGACCGTTGGCCAGCCAGAGCTCCAGATCGAGGATGGCCTGTCCCAAGTCCAGCATGGCCCCGCCACCCGCCTCATCCTTCCGCAGCCGCCAGCCCAGCTGGGCCCGTCCGGGCCGGAAGACGTGCCAGCTGCCACGGACACTTTCGATCTCGCCCAGTTCCCCGCTCTGCACGAAGCTGCGCACCAGTTGCACATCGCTGCGGTAGCGGTGGGTGGCCGAAACCATCAGGATCCGGTCCCGCTTTTCGGCCAGCTTGAGAATCTTCTGGGCACTGGCCGCGGACATGGCGAGCGGCCGCTCGATCAGGACGTGGAGACCGGCGCTGAGCGCGGCAACCGCGTGGGATTCGTGCAAATGATTGGGGGTGCAGATGACGACGGCGTCGAGATCACCGGGCGTGAGCATGTCCTCGACATCATCGAAGGCCCGGGCAATCTGGAACCGGTCGGCCAGCGCCTTGGCCTTGGGGAGGTCGTTGTCACAGATGGCGGTGACGTCGACGCCCTTGAGCTTGCGGAGCACCGGCAGGTGGGCCACCTGGGTGATGGCGCCGGCGCCGAGAATTCCGATTCGCAGTCCGTCTGTCATGTCGCCCCCCGCTGCTAGTAGATCCGCTGAAGGTCAGTGCCCGGAAAATAGGCCTGGAGGATCTGGGAATACGGTTGTCCGGCCCTGGCCCTGCCCACCGCCCCCCACTGACAGAAGCCGACCCCGTGCCCCGCCCCGCCGCCATCGGCTACCAGTCCCACCAGCCGTGCCCCCTCATGCTGCTCAGTCAGACTGAACCGGGTGCTCCTGAGCAGGGCATCCGGTGAGGGCCTCAGGACCTGCCGGATATCTGGCTGTCT
>JBEPVA010000066.1:0-18068 GCA_041691295.1 Gemmatimonadota bacterium | reverse complement strand
GACTGAATGAACGGAGCACCAGGCGATCACCGCCGCGGGCAGTTAAAGGAGTTTCGAGGACCAGGCGGGCCATCGTTCCGACATTCCTGCCTCGAGAATAGACCCGGGCCATGACCTCTGCGGTGCCCAGATGGACCCGGAGCCTGGTGCGATCGCTGAGCCGAGCGTTGACCTCCGGCAGGAGCTCAAGTTCCACATCAAGGGCCAGGCTCGACTGCCACGGGTCATCAACCGAGACGGCGACGTCTCCCCGGCGAACCTGTTCGCGGTCGATGCCGGCAAGGCCGATGGCGGTCCGGGCCCCACTTCGGCTGGTCCGGCTACCCTGGCCGAAGCTCTCGATCGACCTGATCCGGCCCTGGAGGCCTCCGGGCATCAGTCGGAGCGTCTGGCCCACCTCGACCCGGCCTGACCAGGTAGTACCGGTAATGACCGTGCCGGTGCCGGCCACCGAGAAGACCCGGTCGACCGGCATCCTGAACAGGTCCGAGTCGTCGCGGACGGGCGCCCGGCCGAGGGCGGAGGTAATGGTCTGCCGGAGCTCTTCAATGCTCTCTCCGGTCCGGGCCGAAACGGCAATCGGTGGGAGAAATCGCGTCGATCCGGTCCCGGACCAGTCCGCCACCTCGGCCAGCACCAGTTCCAGCCAGTCCGGGTCCACCAGGTCCCGCTTGGTGATCACCGGCAGTACCAGCGGGACCCGGAGCTGCTCAACGATGCTCCGGTGCTCCCGAGTCTGCGGCATCAGCCCTTCGTCCGCCGCAATGATCAGCAGCACCAGGTCGAGTCCTGACGCCCCCGCCACCATGGTCTGAACGAAGTCCTCGTGTCCAGGCACATCGACGATGCCGGCTTGCCGGCCATCCGGCAGGGTCAATGGCGCGAAGTTGAGCTCGATGGTGATTCCCCGCCGGCGTTCCTCGGCCAGACGATCCATCCGGTGACCGGTCAATGCCTCGACCAGGGCTGACTTGCCATGGTCGACATGCCCGGCGGTGCCGATGATCATGGCTTCCCCCAGGATCGATCGCTCCAGAATTCCAGCGCCGGCAGGACGTGACCACTGGCGACATGCCAGCGGATGAAGCGGGCAAGGAGGCGGCGGTGGGCCGCGGCGTGGCGGCTGTCGAGCTCAGGCAGATCCGCACCCCCAGCCACCAGCGCGACCAGCGCCGCCCGATCCTCGGCGCTGAGCCGCGCCGGTCCGGTGGCCGGGGCACAGTTCCGGCACAAGGCCCCGCCCTCTTCGGGGGCCAAAATCAGCGTTCCTTCTGGATCGATTGCGGCGCCACACCGGACACAATGATCGAGAGCCGGCTGGTAGCCCAGTTCCTCCACCAGTCGCCACAGCAGGCGCAGGCTGAGCGATTCCAGCGCTTCAGCCGGGGCCGACTGCAACAGCGTCAGCCCCTCGCGCAGCAGCTCGAACAGTTCGGCATGAGTCGCGGTGGGTCCGACCCGCGCCGTGACTTCGGCCAGGGCAGTCGCGGTGCAGTACCGATCAAGATCGGAAGCCAGCCCCAGCGGCAGGTCCAGCACATCGAACGCCGTCAGGGTGTGGAGGTCCCGGCGTTCAGACAGGATCAGTTGGGCATTGCCGAGACAGAGGACCTGGAGCCCGGCCCCAAACCGGCTCCTGGGGCGCAATGCCCCCTTGGCGATGGCGCTCTGGATTCCGTGATCGCGGGTGGCGAGACGGATGATCTTCGACGTCTCACCATATTTGAGGCTGGAGAGGACGATGGCGGGGGTGGCCAGCAGCGGCATGAGAGGAGGGCTGCAACGACCTCAGCGGGCGGGAACGCCGGTCACGGAGGCCGCTGCGGGACATGATCCGGCATCGATGCCGGTCACCTCGGACAAATTGGGCTTGAAGATCCGGATCCGGCCATTGGCCCCGCCGCAGGGACCGCTCTCGACCGCCAGCAGAAAATTCCGACCGTCAGCCGCGACGGCGGTGTTCCGTGAAACCGGAAGTCCCTGACCGGCACCGCGTTCGACTTCGCGGAGCCGGAGGTCGAACAGCATCATCCCCTCGGTTTCCGACGCGACCAGAATTCGATCGCTCTGGTCTGCCGCCACCGGTCCGGGTGAGATCCCGAAGCCACCGAACGAAGCCTTCTCTACCCGGGACACCGGATCGACGATCGACAGGCGGCCTTCTCCCTGGGCCGGGGTGCCCGCCTGAACGATATACAACAGCCCATCGCTGCCTACCGTGCCATGCTGCGCATTGCCCGGACCGACCAGCGGAATCGAATCGATGTCTGTGGCCCGTGCATTTAGCAGCGGATCGATCACGGTGAGCCAGCTCGGTCCGGCCGGACATGGCGCGACCACACAGACCAGCCGGTCAGTATTGAGCGCGAAGATCTTGCCCCGGGTGGCAATGGCGGCGGCCGGTGCCGGCCCTGCCTCCACCGAGGCGGTGTCACCGCTGCGCAGATCGATGCGTAGCAGCTGGTCGAGCGCCGGCAGCGCCACATAGGCCGTGGTATCATCGAGTATCGTGGGCCCGGCTACCAATGACTGAGTCGGTACCCCAATGACACGCAGGACGGAGGGCACGCTGAGATCGACGATCATCACCGCGTCCAGCGCACTCAGGGTGATCACCGCCAGCTGATCCCGGGTGGCCAGCCCCACGGCCGATGCACTGCCACCAGCCAGGGAGAGCGTCTGGGCGCCCTCGGGCGCTTCGATCGGGATGATCCGAAGGGTCTGATGAGTGCTGTCAAGCACTACCAGCGTCGGTACTGGCGGAGGTGGGGACGGCGTCGTTTCGGCGCAGCCGAGTCCGAGACCGAGCACCAGCGCGGTAGCGAGTCTGACAGGAGGGCGGGATCGTCGGGTGATCGGCACGGGCGGAAGATAACGCGACTACGGCTCAGGCGGCGCACGGGCACTTCGACCCGACCCTCGGACTGCCGCTCAAGCCGGTGGCGGAATTTCTCCAGTCCGGAGTGGCACGACCTGTGGAGTTCCATCGGTCCAGGCGGTGACCGCCACCGGCCACTCGAAGACCTCTCGTAGCGTTTCCGTGCGCAGCACTTCGGACGGCGTGCCCGATGCTGCAACCCGGCCATTGGCCAGCAGCAGCATCTGATCGGCAAATCGGGCGGCCAGATTCAGGTGGTGGGTGACAATTACCGCACCCAGTCCACCCTCCACCAGATTCCGAATCAACTCAAAGATCTGCATCTCATGCCGCACATCCAGGGCGGCGGTTGGCTCATCGAGGATCAGCAGCCGAGGATCCTGGGCCAGGGCTCTGGCCAGCCTGACCCGCTGCCATTCGCCGCCGGACAGGGTGTCGATCCGTCGCTCGACCATTGGCTCGAGATCACACCGCGTGATCGCGCCCTGCACCGCAGCCAGATCGGTGGTGCTCGGCGCTGAAAACGGCCCGAGGTGAGCATAACGACCGAGCATGACGGCTTCATCCACACGTAGGGCAAAAGCCGGCTCCTCACTCTGGGTCACGACCGCCATGACGCGAGCCAGCGCGTCAGGGCGCCAGAGGCTGATGGCGCGATCGTCCAGAATGACTGTTCCTGACGTGGGAGCCAGCACTCCAGTCAGGACCCGCAGCAGTGAGCTTTTGCCGCTGCCATTGGGTCCGACCACCGTAATGAGTTTGCCGTCGTCGAGCCGCAACCCGACGTTCTCCAGCGCTGGCACCGACAGCCCCGGATACCTCATCACCAGATCGCTGGCGACCAGCCTCATGTCAGCGTCCGCCGGAGCAGCAGCGCGAACAGTGGGACGCCGACCACCGCCGTGACGACGCCAACCGGGAGCTCGAGCGGACGAGCGGCGGTGCGGGCCAGTGCATCGGCCAGCACCAGAAACGCCCCGCCGGCCAGAAAGACAGCTGGCAGCAGCGGCCGATGGAGCGGGCCAAGCAGTCGTCGCGCGGCGTGAGGCACCACCAGCCCGACAAACCCGATGATACCGCAGGTGGCCACTGCCGCCGCGGTCAGGAGCCCGGTGGAGAGGTAGACGATGAGCCGGGCCTTCCCGACATCGAGACCGAGGTGGCGGGCACTGTCATCCCCCAGGGCCAGCAGGTCGAGCGCCCGGGCCGATGCCATGAGCAGCACCAGCGGAATGAGGGCGTAGAGAACGAAGAACCCGAGCGTGGGCCACGAGGCCCCGGAGAATCCACCCAGCAGCCAGAGAAAGGCGTTGCGGAGCGCCGAGGCATCGGACAGCGCCATGATCGCGCTCATCAGGGCACCAGTGAAGGCGCTCACAATGACACCGGCCAGAATCAGGACCCGGGGATCGAGACGCCTTCCCTGCACCAGGCTCAGCCGGTACACCAGCGCCAGCGCCAGCATGGCCCCCGCAAACGCCATGAGCGGAACCGTCCACGCACCGCCAAACCCAGCCGCGATCGCGATGACCGCACCCAGTCCCGCGCCACCCGAGAGGCCGAGGAGATATGGGTCGGCCAGCGGATTGCGGATCAGTGCCTGCAGCGCGGCTCCCGAGACCGCCAGCCCGCCACCGACCAGAAACGCCAGCAGCACCCGGGGCACCCGGATCTGACGAATGATCGGAGCGGCTTCGCCGCCGGATGACTTGATCGCGTCCCACAGTTCACCGGGGGAGAGCGACACCGGTCCGACCATGATCCCGATGGCCAGGCTCAGCAGCGCCACTCCGATGAGAAACAGCAGGTGCCGCGATTTCACTCGCGCATCGCCTTGAGCCGGCCAGCCAGTTCGGTGATGGCTTCCGGCATCCGGGGGCTGGGCCGGTTGAAGGCGCTGCTGTTCACATGCACGAATCGACTCTGGCGAACCGCGGCAACGGTCTGCCATTCGGCCCGCCTGGCAAATGCCGGGGCGCTGTCCGAGGTGACCAGGATCAGATCGGGATGACGGGCCACCACCGACTCGACGCTGATGACGCCTGCCGATGCCGCCAGATCCGCGAACAGGTTCCGGCCGCCAGCCCGTTCGACGATATCGCTGAGAAAGCTGCCCTGTCCGATGGTCATCGGCGGCTGGTCCCAGACCAGGATCAGGACCGTCGGCGCGCTCACGGCCGCGGGCACCGTGGCCGCTGCCAACCGTCGCTGCAATCCGGCAATCATGGAATCGGCGTCACCGGTACGACCGGTCAGCGTTCCCAGAATCTGCGCGGCGTGCTCGAATTCCTCGATCCGGTCGAGGGCCAGCACCACGGTGGCAATGCCGAGTCGGTTGAGCTGCTGGCGGGCGGGGTCGTTCTGGGCTGATTTGTAAAGCACCACCAGGTCCGGCTTCCTGGCCACGACCGCCTCGACGCTGGGCTGGATTCCATCCCCGACGCTCGGCACCTCGGCCGCGGCGGCGGGATAGTCGCACCAGCGGGTCCGACCGACCACCGACGCGCCGGCGCCGATGGCAAAGAGCAGTTCAGTTGAGGCGGGAGACAGCGAGACGATGCGGGAGGCCGGACGAGGCAGCCGTATCGTGTCGGCCAGATCGTCCACTACTTGAAGCGTGGTGGCTTGGCTGCGCGGCGCACTGCTGCAACTGGCAACCAGCGCGAGTACGCCAATTGCCACCAGCAATGATGCGATCAGGCGCGCGACTCTGGAAATGAAAACCGCCCGTGGTGGACCGGGCGGTGTGGAGAGACGAGACCGGAGCGGATCTTCCGGGCACGCCACTGCCCCACCCCCGTGGGTCATGTGGACATGCGAACGAGGAGGTCTCCTGACTTCGGGCGCACCGCTCGCCTTCCCGGAAAACCAGTGGCGGATGAGCGGTCAGTTAGCTGCCCGTAACAGTGGCGGGGCCGTGCCGGAATTTCACCGGCTTCCGAGCGCCGCGTTCGCAGTCGATCGTTTGTGGTGCGGCGCCAACTTAGGAGCCGGTCTGGGCCTGTGCAAGTTCGACCTGGTGCTTGAGCTCGGTCCGATCCTCGAGATATCGTTGCCACTCGGCCGCCGACACTTCGCCCTCGCGGCCCAGGTACCTGGCATCCAGCGCTGCGATGGCGCCGACCAGGTCGATCCGGCGGCTCGGCGCCGCAGGGACTCGGCGCCTGATGAGCCAGACGGCCGAGCCCAACAGTGCCAGTCCGATGAGGGCGACCAGTCCCGGCAGGAGCCATATCGGGCTGCCACTGCCCGGAAAGCTGACCACGATGGATCCCACGGCGGGCATGGCACCGGCCCACCGTCCGAAGGTGCGGCCTTCAATGGTCTGGGTGTCAGCCCGCGCCAGGGTGCCACCGCTGACCTCGGCATCCCGATCCTCGACCAGCACGTTGACCTCGTTGACCGGCTCCTCGAACCGAAGCGGCAGCCGGCGAATCGTGGCGGGCAGCGAGTACGAAAAGACCAGCTGCTTTTCACCGGGGGCCAGCGGCGCAAACAGCAGGATCGAGTCGTGCCGGATGACAAGCGCGTCAGGCGAGAAATCTCCCTGGCCCGGCCGGACCGTCAGCGTGCCCTTCGGCAGCCCGTGAGTCCAGACCGGATGCGAGCTGTCCGGCGAGACCCGGGTGCGGTCCCCCTGGTTGACCAGGCCAATGATCTCGAGGACGCCGCGAGTCCCGTCCTCGCCGAGGGCGCTGATCACCACATGCCTGGAGCCGGTGAGAATCCGGGCGGTGGTCGAGGTATCCGAGACGAGGATGACCATGGCGCTGTCCGAGCCCCTGGGGTCGGAACGGAGCGGCGGGCTGAAATATTCAATCCCGGCAAACCGGGCGCTGACCAGATAGACCGCGCTGGTATCTGGCGGCAGGCGGAACCGGAACCGGCCGCGGCCGTCAGCCACCAGCGAGTCAATCGGTCCCTGCGCGGTGTGGGTGATCCGGTGGAGCACCAATGAGGCGGCCCCGACGGCTACGGAGTCGGAACCTGACAGCCGGAGCACCCGGCCGGCCGCCACGCCGGGCTGCTGGGCGGTAACCGGGCCAGCCAGCAGCGCAGCCAGCCAGAGATGACGCCAGTCAGGGAGTGAAGCGGCCAAAATCCTGAGGGTCCATCCGTTCAAGGTGCTGCTTGAGTTGTTCGGGATCGAGGGTCGGCGGTGCGGGAGTGTCGGTGGAGTCGGTGACGGCCTGGTCGAGCAGTGCGGCATCGGCAAAGATTGGTGCCTGGACCCGGAGCGCCAGCGCGATGCTGTCCGAGGGCCGGGCGTCGAACTGGTAGACCCGCTCATCGCGCTGCACCAGCAGTTCGGCAAAGTAGGTCCGTTCCTTCACCGAGCTGATATTCACCCGCTTGAGCGAGCCACCCAGCCCCAGCAGGATCTGCTTGAGCAGGTCATGGGTCATCGGCCTGGGCGCCTTGACCCCTTCGAGTTCCATGGCGATGGCGCTGGCCTCCGCCGGCCCGATCCAGATTGGCAGAACGCCAGCGCCATCCTTTTCGCGCAGAATCACCACCGGTGAGTTGGTGGTCCGGTCCAGCCCCAGATGTGCGACCCGGACCTCGACCATGCGGCCTCCCCGAGTTACTTCAGTGCCGACAGCAGATCCTTGATCCGGTCGGTCTTTTCCCAGGTAAACAATTCCGCCCGGCCCTTCTCGACCTTGATCGACTGCGGCTTGCGGCCGAAGTGGCCGTACGCCGCGGTCGGACCATAGATCGGCTTCTTGAGCGCCAGGGCGCGGATGATCCCCTTGGGAGTCAGGTCGAACACTTCACGCACGGCCTGCTCCAGCCGGCGATCGGGCACCTTGCCGGTGCCAAACGTATCGACCAGCACCGAGACCGGCTCGGCGACACCGATGGCATACGCTACCTGCACCTCGGCGCGCTTGGCCAGTCCAGCGGCGACAATATTCTTGGCCACCCACCGGGTGGCGTAGGCCGCCGAGCGATCGACCTTGGACGGATCCTTGCCGCTGAAGGCCCCACCGCCGTGGCGTGCCATGCCGCCATAGGTATCGACGATGATCTTGCGGCCGGTCAGCCCGGCATCACCGTGCGGGCCGCCGATGACGAAGCGGCCGGTCGGATTGACCAGGAACTTGGTCCGGGCGTGATCCAGCCGGCTCTTCTCGAGAATCGGCTTGATGACTTCCTCAATCACCGCTTCGCGAATCGCGCTGTGGCGGAGCGAGCGGTTCTTGAAGGTGTCGGCGTGCTGGGTGCTCACCACCACCGTGCGGATCGCGACCGGCTTGGCGCCTTCATATTCCACCGAGACCTGAGACTTGCCGTCCGGCCGCAGCCAGTCGATCTGCGGCAGCCCGTGCAGGCCCTTCCGCACCGCCGCCAGCCGCTCGGCCAGCCGGTGGGCCAGCAGAATCGGGGTCGGCATCAGCTCGCGGGTCTCGTCGGAGGCGTACCCGAACATCATGCCCTGGTCGCCGGCGCCCTGCGAGCCGCTGGCATCGTCATCGACGCCCATCGCGATGTCCGCCGACTGCCGGTCGATCGAGGTCAGCACCGCGCAGGTGCGACCGTCGAATCCGTAGGACGCATCGGTATAGCCGATGTCGCAGACCACCTTGCGGACGATGTCCGAGATCTGGACGTAGGTGCTGGTGGTGATTTCTCCCGCCACGACCGCCATGCCGGTGGTAACCAGCGTTTCACAGGCAACCCGCCCGTGGGGATCCTTGGACAGGATGGCGTCGAGCACCGCGTCGGAAATCTGGTCGGCGACCTTGTCGGGATGGCCTTCAGTGACAGATTCGGAAGTAAAGACGTGACGATTCTTGGCGGCCATGATTCTCAGGTGGATGCGCGGAATGATTGGAGTGGCAAAGTTATGAAAAGTTACTCTTGGGCGCCGTTCCCGGCAACGAGCTTTCCGAGTCGAGCAGCCGGAGATCGAAATGATCCCGAACCGATTCCCGGAGGCAAGCGGTGATCTCTTCGGCCGAGGTCAGGGTCATGGCCGTCTCGGCGGCGGCGCGGGCCACCGAATACGGCACGGCGCGGACCACCCACTTGGCCAGTGCCAGCGCCGGCGGGGCCACGCTCAGCCGGGTGTAGCCCAGTCCGATCAGCAGCACCGCCGAGAGTGGATCGGAGGCCATCTCGCCACAGACACTGACCGGAATCTCGGCCCGGGTTCCGGCCGCCAGCACCGAAGCCAGCTGGCGCAGCACCGCCGGATGGTGGGGGGTGAAGCGATGGGCCAGCCGGGCGTTGCCGCGGTCCACCGCCAGGGTGTACTGAACCAGGTCGTTCGATCCGATGCTGAAGAAGGAGCTGACCTGGGCCAGGTGGTCCGCCACCAGTACCGCAGCCGGAGTCTCGATCATGACCCCGACCGGCAGATTCTTCGCGATCCGAATCCCCTGCTTCGTCAGTGATTCGGCTTCTTCCGCCAGGATTTCCCTGGTCGCGGCGACCTCATCCACCCGAGTGATGAGCGGCAGCATCAGCTGGATCGATTTGTCGGCCCCGGCCCGGAGCACCGCGCGGAGCTGGACCCGGAACATCTCTGGCTGATCGAGGCAAACCCGGATCGATCGCCAGCCCAGCATCGGATTGGCTTCCGGTGGCGCCCGGAAGGCCGCCGGAAATTTGTCACCGCCGAGATCGAACGATCGGACCACGACGGGCTTGCCTGGAAAGGCACTCGCCACCCGGAGGAAGTAGTCGCACTGCTCCTGTTCGGTGGGCAAGGTGGCGCGGCCGACCAGCAGGAATTCGGTCCGCAGCAAGCCAACCCCGTCGGCCCGGTGGCGGGCGGCCGATTCGATTTCCTCCGGCAGGTCCACATTGCCGAGCAGCCTGATGGTGCGGCCATCGGGAGTGACTGACGGCTGCTCGATGGCCGCTTCCAGCTCGAATTCCATCCGCTGCCGCCGGCTGATCTGGGCCCGGATACGATCCTGCTCGGCCAGCGTGGGATCGACCAGGATCGCTCCCGACTGGCCGTCGATCATGACCAGGGCACCAGCCGAAATCCGTTTGAGCGCACCCGTGGCACCCATCACCGCAGGAATGCCCAGCGAGTGCGCCAGAATGGCCGCGTGCGAGGTGCGGGTGCCCTCCTCCGAGACCAGACCAGCCACATGTTCCCGGTCCAGCTGCACGGTGAGGCCCGGCGAGAGTTCGTGGGCCACCACAATCACCGGCTCGCCGATCGAGGACCAGAGATCTTCCTCTTCCTTTCCCAGCAGATGGTGGAGCATGCGGGTCTGGATGGCCGACAGATCAGCCAGCCGGTCACGCAGGATGGCGTTGCTGCTCCCCGCCCAGAGATTGCGGAGCTCCAGCGACTTGAACTCGTAGGCGGTTTCCGCCGATAGATGGTTGTCCCGGATCAGCCGCTCGAGCTCGGCCAGCAGGACGGTATCCTGGACCATCATGATCTGGGCGTCGAAGATCCGTGACTCCTCGACCCCGGCCCGGGCCAGCACCCGGTCGCGCAACCCTTCCAGTGCAGCGACCACCACCGCGACCGCCTCGTTGAGCCGGGTCACCTCGTGCTCCACCTCGGAGGCCGGCACCGCCCGGTTGGGTACATCGGGCACGTCGAACCGCACGATCAGCGCGGGGCCGAAAGCCACCCCGGGCGATACGCCGATGCCTCGCAGGACTCGCGCGTCGCCCATGGTCACATCTCTCCAAATCCGCCGGCGACCAGCGCCACCAGCGCCTCGAGCGCCGCTTCGGCATCGTCACCATCAGCCTTCAGGAGCACCAGACTGCCCTGCTCGGCGGCCAGCATCATGACCCCCATGATGCTCTTGGCGTTGATCGACATCCCGTCTTTTTCGATTTCGATGTGCGCGATGAACTTGCTGGCCAGCTTGACCAGCTGGGCCGCGGGCCTGGCGTGCAGCCCCTGCTGATTGACGATGGGCACTTCTCGAGTCATCACGCGATCCCCCTGGCGAGTAGGAGTGCTGCGACCAGCGTGACGAGTCCGAACCGAAACGAGGTGGCCCGGGACGGGAAGCGGAACGCCAGCCCGGCGCCAACCAGACCGACCACAAGGGCAATGACGACGAACCAGCGATCGGCGCCCGCCAGCAACCAGATCATTGCCTTGGGTACCAGCAGGCCGATGGCAAATCCGGCCACAGGATTGATCCGGGAGGCCGCCCGGGTCAGCCACGAATTGGCCAGCGCCTTGGACACCTGCATCCCGGCGCCATACCCGGCATCAAGCGCCCAGATTCCGGTGGCCAGTCTCAGCCCGTTGTATAGCACGACCAGCAGGACAATTGCCGCAAGGCCGGCCCCCTGTACCAGCGCCAGGCAGGTGGCAGCCATCACCGTGGGAACTACCCCGGACCAGAACAGCCGGTCACCAAGGGCGCCGAGCGGACCGCAGAGCGCCGTGCGGAGTCGAATGACCTGGGCACCGGGCACGCCATCGTATTCGGCCCGGACCGTGGCACCTACCGCAATCCCGGCCAGGTACGGATGGCAGTTGAAGAACTCAGTCGAACGTGCCACCGCCTCGGGGTGCCGTACAGGGTCCTGGATCGCCAGATCCTCGAGGAGGGGCATCGCGACGTACCCCATTCCAACCCCCTGCATCCGCTCGAAATTCCAGGTGGCCTGCAGCACCATGAGGCGGGTCAGCGCCCGCAACCGGCCTCTCATCCCAGGACCGCCCAGCAGGTACCCGCGACTGCACCCGCCACCAGCCATTTCAGGCGGAGGCCACGCCCGGCCGATCGAACCGCACCGCCGCCAGTGGCGGCCGCTGCCGCGCCAACCGCTACTGCCGCGACCAGAATCCAGCGGCCATCGGCGGGATCGGAGACCAGCGGCCGGGCCAGCACCGCCACGACGATCGCGATCGCTCCGAGCGAGACGCTCCGAACAATGTCACGCAGCAGCGCCATCCGCTGCAGCCGGATGATGGCCGCGCCGTCGCCGGCGGCGAGCGCCGCAGTCCGGCCGTGCAAGGCTCGAGTATTGGCGTGCCGCAGCAGCTGCAGGCTCCAGCCACCCAGCGCCGCCAGCGCCAGTCCCAGCACCGCGCCAGCGCCGAGCCCGGCCCAGCGGTCCGCTCCCGCAGCGAGCACCGCCGCCCCGATCGCGGCCGCGCCATAGTCGGGATATCGTGATGCCCCGACCGGCAGCACGTCGAGCGCAAACAGTTCGAGCACCATGCCGACCCGAATCCCCGCCTCGAGATCGCCCGCCAGCCATCCAGCAACGGTCGCCGCCACCAGTGGCCGGGACAGCAGGCCTTGGGGTGCGGTGACCAGGTCGACTCCGACGATCGTGGCCCAGACCAGTAGCGGAACCAGCGGGACGGCGTCGAAGCTCATTTCAGCGCGCTCACATCGACTGGAGCCGCGGTCGGCACATCCTGCGCCTGGACGATTGTGCCCGAGTCGCTCAGGCTCAGGGCTTGGGCCAGCTCAGCGTCGGTGAGATAGATGTAGGGCAGGCGCTCGATACGGCCTGGCTTGTGGTGGATCCCGCCAAGGTTGATCCTGGCCACCCCGGCCGGCGCGCGGCGCAGTCCCGCCATCGTGTCCAGATCCGCGGTCAGCAGCAGTCCCGGCCTCGGATCCTGCTGCCAGCCGGCCAGGCCGTGCACCCCCTCCTCAAGGCTGGCGAAGATCACCTCGACGGCGGGCGGAACACCCATGCGATACAGATCCTGCTCCCAGTCGCTGCCCCGGACGCTGTCGTCCACCAGCACGATGAACTGAATGCCGAGTGGCCGGCCCCACCCGACAACCACCTGGCCATGGATCAAGCGGTCATCGATCCGGTACAGCAGCAGCGGCATCAGGGAACCTTGATCGCCAAAGCGCCGGCCCGGGCGGCACGCTCGGCGGCTTCGGTGATCGACAATTCACGGTGAAAGATGAAATCCACCAGCATGGCGAGATTGACCCCGGTCACCACCTTCACACCAGGCGAGTCCTTGAGGGCATGCATGGCGGCAAAGAGGCAGGATCCGCTGGGCATGTCCACGAATACAACCGCCGGCCCGTCCCCGATCGCCTCGCGGACCCGGCGCTCGATCAGGCCCCGGTCGCAACCGGTATTGCTGACCGGCACCAGCGCCCCGTTCACTCCGCTGATGTGTTCAGCCGCCGCGATCAGCGCCGGCGCCAACGGGCCATGACACACCACCACCCCGCGGAGCGCCGTCTCACTCATAGTCTTCCTGCAGGTAGGCCCGGACGCCGCGCTTTTCGCGCATCCGGCGAATCAGCCGTTCATTGAAGGCGGCCGCCACATCGACTCCCGAATAGCGGAGCAGTAGCATCATGGCCACCACTTCGGCGATCACGGTGATGTTCTTGCCGGGATTGAGTGGCACCACCACCAGCGGGAGCTTGACCCCGAGCACGTCGGTTTCCTGCTGATTGAGGCCGGTGCGCTCGACATCCTTGGCCGTTTCCCAGTCTTCCAGCCGGACCACCACCTCGATCCGCTTCTGCTGGCGGACCGACCGGACTCCGAACAGGGTCGGGATATCGACCAGGCCGATGCCCCGGATTTCCATGTGGTGCCCCGCCAGCTCGTGACCCTGCCCCAGCAGGACGTCGTGGCCGCGACGGGTGACCTGCACCACATCGTCGGCCACCAGCCGATGGCCGCGCTCGACCAGGTCGAGCACACATTCACTCTTGCCGATGCCCGACCGCCCCATGAACAGCAGCCCCACGCCGTAGACGTCGGCCAGTGAGCCATGCAGGGTGGTCCGCGGCGCAAACGCCGCTTCGAGAATCGGCTTGATGAATCGGTAGAATTCGGCGGTCTTGAGCTTGGTCCGGAGCACTGGAATGCCGCGAGACTTGGCCAGCGCCAGCAATTCCGGCGGAACATCCAGTGCCTTGGTGACGAACAGGCACGGCAAGTCGAAGGCCAGGAACCCCGCGATCGCCGACTTGCGGTGATCGGCGTCGAGGGAGGCCAGGTAGGTGATCTCGGTTTCGCCCAGCACATGCAGCCGGGTGGCAATGAACCGCCCGGTATAACCAGCCAGGGCCAGGCCCGGGCTCGCGACCTCCGCGTCCGGCACGGGCTGGTCCAGCCCCAGTTCGCCAGTCAGCGGCTCGAGCTGGAGGGGATTGCCTTCGCGAGCCAGAAGGTCACGCAGGGTGAGGGTCACGCCAGGCTGCTCGGATCCTTGTGGCGTTCGCGGGTCCGGGACAGCTGCCGCTCGAGCTGGTGCCGCAGCTTGTCCTCGGCTCGGTCGAGCGCGGTCCGGTGGTCCTCGGCCTCGCCGTGGGCGACCAGGATCTCGCCGCGGGTCAGATGCAGCCGGAGCTCGGCCTGATAACTCGACGTGTGATTCTTGTGGTCGGCCATATCGAATACGATCGTGCCGTCCACCGCGCGTGACGCGTGATGGGCCAGCCGGTCGAGAATCTGTTCGGCACGGGCGCGCAAATCGTCGGCGATCTCGCAGTGTCTGGCGGTGACCGTCATCAGCATGGGAACCTCCCAGAAAAGAAGACTGTTTGCTTCCACCGGCGGCCGGGCACCGTGGTGGCGCCGGCCGTTCCTCACCCGGTCCTCAGGGTTTCCTGCAGGTGCTGCTCCGTCTGCTCGGCGGCCGCGTCCCAGGTCAGCGACTCGGCAAACTGTCGGGCCGCCGAACCGAGGCGGGCAACCAGCGACGGATCCTGCGCCAGTTCGGTCATCCTGTCGGCCAGTGCCTCGGCATTACCGTGAGGGACCAGGTAACCAGTCTGGCCGTGGCGGACCGAATCGCGCAGCCCCGGACTGTCCGAGGCCAGCGACGGAGTGCCGCAGGCGGCCGCCTCGACATTGGTAATTCCCCACCCTTCCTTGGCTGACGGAAAGATGTTGGCCCAGGTACTGCGCAGCAGCTCACGCTTGGCCGCTTCGGTGACGAAGCCGTGAAATCGGACGGCCGACTCAACTCCCAGTTCAGCGGCCAGCGACTGCAGCCGCGGCTGGTCCTCCCCTCGACCGGCAATATCGAGAACTGCGTCGGGCCGGGTCCGCCGTACCAGGGCCAGCGCCCGGACCGCCGTGTCGACCCCCTTGTAACGTCGCAGCCGCCCCACATAAAGGAAAGATGGGGTCGGAGTCCGCCCGGTTGGCGGGCCTGGGGTCAGGTCTGTGGTATCGACTCCGGGATGGATGACCCGAATCCGGCCGGCGGCCACCCCGCGGGCGATCAGGTCATCCCGGGTGCTCTCGCTGATGACGTGAAACGCGACCCGCCGATACACCCACGGGATCGGCCGCTCCATCAGCCAGACAAAGCTGGCCGCGGGAATCGAGGCCTCCTGAAAAGCAGTCTCGCCGAAGAGGTGGGGCACGATGGCAACGAATGGCAGGCGGCTGAGCGTGGGAAGGAATAGCGGGACCTTGTTGATATCTTCGACCAGGATCTCCGGCCGCTCGGCCGCCAGCGCTCGACGCACGGCCGCCCTGCCCTTCAGGGTGAAGCTATTGCGGGTACCGACCCGCTCTACCTCGATCCCGTCCACCACCGCCCGACCGGCGCCGCCCTCCCAGCCAGAGCAGATTAGACGGACCCGGTGACCCCTGGCGGCGATCCGCCGGAATATTTCGAACAGATGGATCTCGGCGCCACCGGCCATCGGATTGTCCCGGTCCTGCCAGTTGGCCAGGAGAATGTTCACAGCCGTCCGAGGCCGCGGGCCACGCGATCGAGCACGCCGTTGATGAAGGCCGGCGTGCGCGGTCCACCGAACCAGTGGGCCAGTTGCAGGGCCTCGTCGATCACGACCTTGGCCGGCGGCTCGCCGGCCCGGAGCTCGAAGATGCCGAGCCGGAGAATATTCCGCTCGATGGCGCCCAGCCGCTCAATCCGCCAGTTGTCGGCCGCTTCGCCGATGGTGCGGTCGATCTCGATCAGCTGTGAGACCACCCCCGCCGTGAGCTCCTCGGCGCGGTCAAAAAAGGCCGGCTCCGGTCCCGTAAGGCGGGCCACACCAGTGGCCACCAGCGCCACATTCGACTCCCCACCCGCTTCGCGCGCATAGAGCATCTGGAGGGCGCGGGCCCGAGCCTTGGTCTCGATCCGGATCACGGGCGGTTCCTCAGTGCGGCGAGCGCGTCCGCCAGCGTCAGCGCCGCTTCCGCGGCTTCTCTTCCCTTGTTGCCAGCCTGGCCACCAGCCCGCGCCAGCGCCTGCTCCAGGCTGTCGACGGTCAGCACGCCAAAGGCCACGGGCATGGCGTACTTCACCGCTACATCCGCCAGGCTCCGCGCCGCTTCACCAGCGACGAACTCGAAGTGGGCGGTGTCGCCGCGGATCACGGCGCCGAGTGCCACGATGCAGGCATAGCGCCCGGTGCCCGCCGCAGCGGCGGCGGCGGCGCCGAGCTCGAATGCGCCCGGCACCCACAGCGTGTCGACATCGCGGTCAGGCACGCCGGCCTCGCGGCAGACCGCCTGCGCACCTTCAAGCAGGCGTCCGGTGACCATCTCGTTGTAGCGGGAGACCAGAATGGCGACCTGGCCGCTGGGCCGGAGCCGCCCGGAGAAGTCGGCCACGATCAATGGGTCAGCAGGTGGCCGAGCTTGTCGCGCTTGACGTTCAGATAGGCGCGGTTCTCGAGAGTAGGATCAGAGAGGAGGGGGACCCGCTCGGTGATCTCGAGGCCATAGCCCTCGAGCCCAACCAGCTTGCGGGGATTGTTGGTCATGATCCGGATCGAGGACAGCCCCAGGTCGCGGAGAATCTGTGCTCCGATGCCGTAGTTCCGCAGGTCGGGCGCGAAGCCCAGCCGCTGATTGGCCTGGACGGTGTCCTGACCTCCATCCTGCAGCGCGTAGGCCTTGACCTTGTTCAGCAGACCGATGCCGCGCCCTTCCTGGTCGAGGTAGACGATCACGCCACTGCCCGCTTCACCGATTTTCTGCATGGCCGCATGAAGCTGGGCGCCGCAATCGCAGCGCTGCGAACCGAACACGTCACCGGTCAGGCACTTGGAGTGCATCCGGACCAGCACCGACGGCTTGCCATGCACCTCTCCGTGGACCAGGGCGACATGCTCCGCGTTGTCGACGTCATTCCGGTAGCCGATGATGGTGAACTCGCCGTGTTCAGTGGGCAGCCGTGCTTCCGCCACCCGGTGCACCAGCTGTTCGTGCTCCAGACGGTGGGCCACCAGCTGGGCCACCGTCACGAAGGTCAGCGAATGCTCGCTGGCAAAGCTCTCGAGCTCGGGCCGCCGCGCCATGGTGCCATCGGCATTGAGGATTTCGCAGATCACGCCGGCGGGCGCCAGTCCCGCCAGCCGCGCCAGATCGACGCTGGCCTCGGTCTGCCCCACCCGCTGCAGCACGCCGCCGGCGCGGGCCCGAAGCGGAAAGACGTGGCCGGGACGCCGGAGGTCGGCCGGTACGGTGGCCGGGTTGATGGCGACGTGAATGGTGGCGGCGCGATCGGCGGCCGAGATGCCGGTGCTGACGCCAAACCGCCGGTCGGCATCGATGCTCACGGTGAACGCCGTGCCCATCGCTTCACTGTTCTGGGCCGTCATCTGGGACAGACCCAGCTGATCACACCGCTCCGCCTGCAGCGCCAGGCAGATCAGGCCACGGCCGTGGGTGGCCATGAAGTTGATCATCTCGGGCGTGACCAGTTCGGCTGCGCACACGAGGTCGCCCTCGTTCTCGCGGTCCTCGTCATCGGCCACGATGATGATCTTGCCGTTACGCAGGTCCTCAATGGCCTGCGGGATGGTACCGAATGTCATGGGGTCCTGGCTGAGTTGCTGCGGCCCCGCTCATCCAGCAGCGCGGCCACGTACTTGCCGATCGCGTCGGCCTCGACATGCACCTCGGCGCCGGGGGTCAATCTCCCCAGCGTTGTATGCTCAAAAGTAAACGGAATGAGCGAGATCTGGACGGTTCCGGGCGCCGGTATGGCGTTGACCGTCAGGCTGACACCGTCGATGGCGATCGAGCCCAGCGGAACCGAGACTTTTGCCACCGCAGGTGGGACCTCGATATCGAACAGCCAGGCGTCCCCGTCCTGGCGCCGAGTCGTGACGGTGCCGATCCCATCGACGTGGCCCTGCACCAGGTGGCCGCCCAGCCGGTCGCCGGCCCGCACCGCCCGTTCAAGGTTGACCGGTCGGCCGGCGGCGTATTTCCGGAGCAGGGTCCGCTCGAGGGTCGTGCCGATGGCGTGAAACGAAAGCACACCGGCCTTGCC
>JBEPVA010000065.1:0-18070 GCA_041691295.1 Gemmatimonadota bacterium | reverse complement strand
GGGGGCCGGGGTGCTTGTGGGGCCGCCCCCACACAAAAAATTTGGCCGCCCCCGGGGGCCCCCCCCCAAATAGCTGGGGGGGGGCCCCCGCCTGGTACAAGGCGCTGTGCCGGGGCAATCCCAAGAGTACCGGTACCAAGCTGATCTCGGTCTGCGGCCATGTGCAGCGGCCCGGCAACTACGAGATCACCATGGGCACCCCGATGAAGGACCTGATCTACGATATGTGCGGCGGGATGCGCCCCGGCCGGACCCTGAAGGCCGTCATACCCGGCGGCTCGTCGGTGCCGATCATGACCCCCGGCGAAGTCGACACCTGCATCATGGACTACGAGGGGATCGTCGCCGCCGGCTCGATGCTCGGTTCCGGCGGAATGATCGTGATGGACGACAGCACCGACCTGGTCTACCAGATCATGCGCCTGGCCAGGTTCTATGCCCACGAATCATGCGCCCAGTGCACCCAGTGCCGAGAGGGCACGGCCTGGACCACCCGGATTCTCGAGCGGATCCTGTCAGGGGCGGGCAAGCCGTCCGATCTCGACCTGCTGCTGGACCTGGCCGACAACATGACCGGCAAGACCATATGTGTGCTCAGCGACTCGTGCGCGGCGCCGGTGGTGAGCGGGATCCAGAAATTTCGCGGTGATTTCGAGGCGTACCTGTCGGGCAAGCGGAAACCCACGTTGGCGGGTGTTTAGTCGAGGGTCCGGGGTCTAGGGTCGAGAACAGCGCTTGACCCTCGACACTCGACTCTCGGCCACAACTGGAATTGAAATGACCACAGATCTTGTCAATCTCACCATCGACGGCTTCGCCATCGCCGTTCCCAAGGGAACGACGGTGATCGAGGCGGCCAAGCAGGCGGGGGTGCTGGTGCCCCACTATTGCTACCACCCGTCGCTGCCGTCACCGGCGGTCTGCCGGATGTGCCTAATCGAGGTCGAAAAGGCTCCCAAGCTGCTGCCCGCCTGCGTCACCACGGTGGCCGAGGGCCAGGTGGTGCATACCGACAGCGACCAGGCCCGGAAGGCCCGGACCGGGGTGCTCGAACTGCTGCTGATCAATCATCCGCTCGATTGCCCGATCTGCGATCAGGCCGGCGAGTGCGAGCTCCAGGACTACGTCTTTCAGGAGGGCCAGCCCGCCACCCGGTACAGCGAGTACGCCAAGCGGTTCAATCCGGTCGAGGACTTCGGCCCCGATGTACTGTACGTGCCCAACCGTTGCATTCTCTGCACCCGCTGCGTCCGCTTCATGGGAGACGTGGCCGGCGAGGATGTCCTCAACGTCTCCGAGCGTGGCGACCGGGCCTACATCGGCATCGATCCTTCTCAGACGCTCGACCACGAGTGGGCCGGTAACGTGGTCGACCTCTGCCCGGTCGGTTCGCTGATCTCCAAGGATTTCCTGCACAAGGCGCGGGCCTGGGATCTCGACCGCACCGCCAGTGTCTGCACCGGCTGCAGCCAGGGCTGCAATACCACCATCGACACCCGTGACAACACCGTGGTCCGGATTCGTCCCCGGGCCAATCTCGACGTCAACCGGCACTTCATCTGTGATACCGGCCGGATGCACTATCGCTGGATGAACCGTGGCGACCGGATCGACGCCCCTCTGATCAAGGAGGGTTCACGCACCATGGCCGCCGACTGGGACACCGCGCTCGGCAAGCTGGCAGGGCTGGTGGCCAAGGCCTCCGGATCCGTCGTCATCCTGGCTTCGGCTGGTGCCTCGACTGAATCGCTCGGACTGCTGCGACGGCTGGTGAGCGGCTCGGGCACGGCGGCGGTCAGAATTGCCGAGGGCAAGGAAGCGGCGCTGGCCGGGATACCAAATCTGGCGCTTCGGAAGGAGCGGGTTCCGAACGGGGATGGCGCCCGGATGCTGGGCTACTCAACCGACTGGAAGGACACGGTCAAGGCCGCTGGTTCGGCGGGACTAGTCATTCTCCTTGATGTCGACCTGACCGACGCGGAGCGGAAGTCGGTCGGCGGCGCCAAGGCCGTCGTGGTGCTTGGCACCCTCGAGTCGCAGTCACTGGACGGTGCTTCATTGGTTCTGCCAGTCACCAACGCGGCAGAAGAAGAGGGCACTTTCGTCAACCGGGACCTTCGGGTCCAGCGCTATCAGCAGGCCCGCAGCGCGCCCGGCATGGCCCGTCCAGCCTGGTGGATTGCAGCGGAGGCCATCGCGCTGGCTGGCACCGGAGCCCGGGCACCCGGATCGGCAGAGGGCGCCTTTGCGCTGCTGGCGGAAACCGTGGCCGGGCTGGGTGGACTGAGCTATGCCAGCATCGGCCTCACCGGTGCCAAGGCGGAGCAGGGTGCCACGGCGGGAGCCGGTCGATGACACCTGACCTCAAGGGATTCCTGCTCATCAGTGTGGTCAAGCTCCTGTTGACCTTCGTATTCATCCTCGTGGTCGTTGCCTATACCACGCTGCTCGAGCGCTGGATCTGCGCCTGGATGCAGGACCGGATGGGTCCCAACCGCACCGGCTGGAAGGGAATCCTCCAGCCCGTCGCCGACGGGCTCAAGAACATCGTGAAAGAAGAGATGACGCCCGCCATGGCGAACAAGCTCCTCTTCCTGCTGGCTCCGGCCCTGGCGCTGTTCCCGGCGCTGATCGTGCCGATGGTCATTCCGTGGGGCGCGCCGTTCCACGTCGGGTTTGACTTTATCCTCCCGTTCATCGGGCGGTTCAGTTACAACGGCCTGGTGTCGACCGCCGTGGCCGATGTCCCGGTGGGCTTCCTGTTCATCCTCGCCTTCAGCTCGCTCGGCGTCTACGGCATTGCCCTCGCCGGCTGGGCCTCGAACAGCAAGTACAGCCTGCTGGGCGGCCTCCGGGCCACCGCCCAGATGATCTCCTACGAAGTGGCCATGGGCCTCTCGCTGGTGCCGCTGCTGCTGGTCTCGGGCAACGTCTCGCTGAGCCAGATCGTGACGGAGCAGCAAGCCGGACCGTTTGGCTGGTACCTGCTGCCGCTCGGTGTCTCGGCCTTTGTTTTCTTCGTGGCCGGCCTGGCCGAATCAAACCGGGTGCCGTTCGACATGCCCGAAGCGGAATCGGAGCTGGTGGCCGGCTATCACGCCGAATACAGCTCCATGAAATTCTCGGCGTTCTTCATCGCCGAGTATTCCAACATGTTCACCATCTCGATGCTGTTCACCACCCTGTTCCTGGGTGGCTGGGGGATCCCGCTGACCCACTGGGACGAGACCCCGGGCCTGTTGCAGACCCTGGTCACGGGCGGTCTGTTCTTCCTCAAGTCCATGTTCCTGGTCTTCGTCTTCATCTGGCTGCGCTGGACGCTGCCGCGGTTCCGTTACGACCAGCTGATGGCGCTGGGCTGGAAGGTGCTGCTGCCGATCGCGCTGGTGTACATGATGATCACGGCGGCGGCCATCTGGGGGGTCGAGCAGGGGCTCGGGATCACCGAGCCATGGCAGCGCAACATGGCGCTGGCCGTACTCAACCTGGTACTGCTCTTCCTGCTGTTCCGCGTGCTCGATCGCGGCTCCATCATCAGCGGCAGCTCGTCCCGGACGCGGATTCCCGCGTCCCGGCCGCGCCGCGCGGCGTAGAGGCAATCGATGGCCATTACGGTCAAGGTCATGAAGCGGCCCGGCAATGAAGTCAGTTATGTCCGGGCCACGCTCAAGGGTATGGCGCTCACCTTCAAGCACATTTTCCAGCCCAAGGTGACGATGCAGTATCCCGAGCAGAAGAGCACCGACGACTGGACCATCTCGCCGCGCTGGCGGGGCACCCACCGGATGCTGACCGACGAACAGGGCCGATCCAAGTGCGTGGCCTGCGGGCTCTGCCCCCAGATCTGCCCGGCCAACTGCATCAAGCTGGTCCCTGGCGAGGACGAACTGGGGAACCGGTACCCGCTGATCTACGAAATCGACGAATTCCGCTGCGTGTTCTGCGGCTACTGCCAGGAGGTCTGCCCCGAGGAGGCCATTCACGTCGGGGTGCATTACGAGAACTCGGAATTCAGCCGGTCCCGATTCGTCTACGACCTCGAGCGGCTGTCGGCCCAGACTCACCCGGTCTCCACGCTGTGGGACCCCACCGATCCCCGGGGCGAATAGATGCTGCTCGTGATCTTCTCGTTCCTCGCGGCCACGGCCATTGCCGCGGCGCTGCTGTGCATTACCCGGAAGAACCCCATCTCCTCGGCCGTGTGGCTGGTGGTGACGATGGCATCGCTGGCGGGGCTCTTCCTGCTGCTGGGTTCCCAGTTCCTGGCGGTGATTCAGATTCTGGTCTATGCCGGCGCCATCATGGTGCTGTTCCTGTTCGTCATCATGTTGCTCAACCTTGGCACGGCGCCGTCGGATATTGCCCGGCCGGCGGTCTGGATCCCGGCCGTGGTGCTCGCGGTGGTGCTCGGCGTCGAGCTGCTGACCCTGCAGGTCTACACCCCGGAGCGGCTGGCCTTCGAATTGACCAGGGCGGCCGAGCTGACTGAGCCGAGCCTGGTCTTCCCGGGTGGTGCGGCGGCCCTGGCCGCCACCGAGAAGAGCGGGGTCATCGGCGCCATCGCCGAGCCGCTGTTCACCCAGTGGCTGATTCCGTTCGAACTGACCAGCGTGCTGCTGCTCGCGGCCATCGTGGGCGCCGTCGTCATCGCCAAGCGGAAGGTCTGACCATGCTCCTCGGGCCGGCCCTGGCGGTCTCCGCCATCCTGTTCGCCATCGGCGTGCTGGGTGTCCTGATCCGCCGCAACGCCATCGTGGTCTTCATGTGCGTCGAACTGATGCTCAACGCGGTCAACCTGACCCTGGTGGCCTTTTCCCAGATCCATGGGGTCTCGGGCCAGATCCTCGTCTTTTTTGTGATGACCGTCGCTGCGGCTGAGGCCGCGGTGGGGCTGGCCATCATCATTGCGATCTTCCGGCACGTGCGGAGCGTCGACCTGACCAACATCAACTTGTTGAACGGCTGATGATCGAAGCCCATTCGTCGGCCGAGAGCGCGGTGGCCCTCTGGGGCTCCCTGGTCATCGGGCTGCCCTTCGTCGGATTCCTGCTCAATGGCGCCCTGGCCCTGTGGAAACCGGCCAGCAAGTCGGCCGTGGCGCTGATCGGGCCCGGGGTGGTCATCGCCGCCTGCGCTGCCGCGGTCCTCGGCCTGTTCCCCGCCATGGCCGGCGGGGAAGAGGGCAGGGTGGTTGTGACGCTCTGGCACTGGATACCGGTCGGCGGCAGTTCGATCGACGCCGCCATCCAGATCGATCACCTCTCGGCCGTCATGGTGCTGGTGGTGACCGGGGTCGGCAGCCTGATCCATCTCTTTGCGTTCGGCTATATGAAGGAAGACGAAGGGCTGGCCCGGTTCTTCGCCTACCTCAATCTCTTCATTTCATTCATGCTGGTCCTGGTCCTCGGCGCCAGCCTGCCGGTGATGTTCGTCGGCTGGGAAGGGGTGGGGCTCTGCTCCTACCTGCTGATCGGCATCTGGTACACCGAGAAAGCCAACGTCGACGCCGGCAAAAAGGCCTTCATCATGAACCGGATCGGGGATTTCGGATTCCTGATCGCCATGTTCATCACCTGGCAGGTCTTCGGCACCCTCAATTTTGCCGAGATCGTGGCCCAGGCACCGACCCTGATCACCTACGGCAGCGGGGTGGTCACCGCGATCACCCTGTTTCTGTTCCTCGGCTGCGCCGGCAAGTCGGCCCAGATTCCGCTGTATACCTGGCTGCCCGATGCCATGGCCGGCCCGACTCCGGTATCCGCGCTGATCCATGCCGCCACGATGGTCACGGCCGGCGTCTATCTCGTGGCCCGGACCAACGTGTTGTTCGCAATGGCCCCGGTCTCGAGTTCGGTGGTCGCCGGCGTTGGGGCCCTGACGGCGCTGTTGGCCGCCACCATCGGCCTCCGTCAGTATGACATCAAGAAGGTGCTGGCCTACTCCACCGTCTCGCAGCTGGGCTACATGTTCGTGGGCGTCGGCACCGGCGCCATCACGGCCGGGGTCTTCCACCTGGCCACCCACGCCTTCTTCAAGGCGTTGCTGTTCCTGGGTTCGGGCAGCGTGATCCACGCCATGCATCACGCCTATCACTCCACCCATTCGCACGACGATGCCCAGGACATGCGCAACATGGGCGGTCTCGCGAAGTACATGCCGGTCACCGCGACGCTGATGGGGATCGCCACGCTGGCGATTGCCGGCGTGCCGCCGTTCTCGGGATTCTTCTCGAAGGATGAAATCCTGGCCGCCGCCTACACCGCGGGACAGACCGATCCATGGTTTAAGCTCTACTGGGCCATGGGGCTGGCGGCGGCGGCCCTCACCGCCTTCTACATGGCCCGCCTCATGGCCATGACCTTCTTCGGTACCAACCGGACCGGGACCGAAGCACAGAAGCACCTGCATGAAGCTCCGTGGATCATGACCGGCCCGCTGGTGGTGCTGGGCGTTCTTTCCCTGGCGGGCGGCCTGCTCAATCTGCCCTCTTTTGTCGGCGGCAACGCCTGGCTGGAGCACTGGCTGGAGCCGGTGACGGCCGCTGGCCACGCCGCTCGGCAGGCCGCCGGCGCCCTGCCGCGGGCCCTGCCGCATCAGACCGAGATCACCCTGATCATCCTCGCCGTGGCCGTCGCCATCCTGTTCCTGATCCTGGGCTGGCGCGCCACCCTGAGCCGGCCGATCGAGACGGCTCATCACGCGCCCGCCGAGTCCGGGTTGTGGAAAGTGCTGAACCAGAAGTATTACGTGGACGAGATTTACGACGCGGCCATCGTCAGGCCACTGCTCTTCATTTCGCGGGCGTTTCTCTGGAAGAAGATCGATCAGGGGCTGATCGATGGCGCCGGGGTCAACGGCGCCGCCGATCTGTCCCGGGCCATCGGGTGGCTGGGCAGCAGGCTGCAGAGCGGTCAGGTCGGTCTCTACGTCGCGCTCTTTGTGGTGGGCGCGCTCTACGTGATCGCTGCCGCGATCCGCTTCTAGGCCCCGATGACATCGTTCCTGAACTCCATCGGCTACAACAACTGGATTCTCTCGATCCTTCTGCTGCTCCCGCTGGTGGGGGCGCTGCTGGTCTGGCGGCTGACCCCGGAGCGGGCCAAGCGGGCCGCGCTGGTCATCAGCCTGGTCGAGTTCGTCCTGTCGCTCGGATTGTGGTGGGCCTTCGACTCCAGGGTGCCGGGGATGCAGTTCGTGCTGGTGGCGCCCTGGCTGCCGGATTGGGGCGTGAGCTTCCGGGTGGGCCTCGACGGCATCTCGCTCTTCATGGTGCTGCTCTCGACCGGCATCCTGCCACTGAGCGTGCTGGGCAGCTGGCAGTACATCCACGAGCGGGAAGCCGGGTTCTACGCCCTGCTTCTGGTGCTGCTCACCGGAGTGCTCGGCGTCTTCCTGGCCCTCGACCTGTTCGTGTTCTACGTGTTCTGGGAAGTGATGCTGATCCCGATGTATTTCATCATCGGCATCTGGGGCGGCTCCAACCGGCTCTACGCGGCCATCAAGTTCTTCATCTACACTTTCTTCGGTTCGCTGCTGATGCTGGTGGCCATCCTGGTCATGGTCTGGCAGGTCTACAAGGTCACCGGCACCCTGAGCTTCAACTACGATGACCTCCTGGCCCACGCCGATGCCGTGCGGGCATCGGCGCCATGGCTCTTCGCCGCCTTTGCCATCGCGTTTGCCATCAAGGTCCCGGTCTTCCCGTTCCACACCTGGTTGCCCGACGCCCACGTCGAGGCGCCCACCGCCGGCAGCGTGATCCTGGCCGGCGTGCTACTCAAGATGGGCACCTACGGCTTCCTGCGGTTTGCTATTCCGTTCTTCCCCACGGTGGCCTTCAGTCCTTTCGTCACCAACCTGGTCCTGTCCTGTGCCGTCATCGGCATCATCTATGGCGCCCTGGTGGCCCTGGTCCAGCCGGACATCAAGAAGCTGGTCGCCTATTCCTCCGTCAGTCACCTGGGCTTCGTGATGCTGGGCATCTGGTCCGTGTCGCTGCAGAGTGTCCAGGGCGCCTTGCTCATCATGATCGGGCACGGGCTGTCCACCAGCGCGCTGTTCTTCATGATCGGTATGCTGTACGAACGGCGGCATACCCGGATGCTCGCTGATTTCGGCGGCCTCGCGCGGGTGATGCCGCTGTTCGGCCTGCTGTTCACGGTCAGCGCGCTGGCCTCGATCGGACTGCCGGGCCTCAATGGTTTCGTCGGCGAATTCCTGGTGCTCCTGGGCAGCTTCGGCGGGCATCCGTGGGCCACCGGAATCGCCACCAGCGGCGTGATCTTCGCCGCTGCGTATCTGCTCCGGGCCCTGCAGCGGCTGCTGTATGGCCGGCTCGACAATCAGGCGAATCAGCACCTCAGCGATCTCACCACCCGGGAACTCTGGGTGATTCTGCCGCTGGTGGCCGGCATGATCTGGCTGGGACTCTACCCCAAGCCGGTCCTCGACCGCACCGAAGCCTCGGCGCGCCACTTCCTGGAGCTCTCCAGTCCGGGGCTTCCTCCGGTTGATGCAGCGGCCCACCAGGAGACCCGCTGATGGGCGCCCTCGACCTCACCACGCCGCAGGGACTGCTCACCAGCATCCTGCCCGAATCCATCCTGGTGGTGCTCTCACTGGTGGTGGTATTGATGGCGGCCTGGAACCACACCGAATCGCGCCACTCCCGCATGGCCGGCTGGGCCAGCCTGGTCAGCCTTGGCATCACTGCCGCGGCCACCGGCTGGCTGTGGTCCAGTGGCGCGCACACCGACGCGATTGGCGGGATGATCGGGGTCGATTCCTTCCGATTCCTCGCCGAATTGCTGATCCTGCTGGCCGGGGCCGGTACCATCATGCTTTCGCTGACCTACCTCGAGCGGGAACAGATGACGGCTCCGGAGTTCTATCCCCTGATCCTGTTCGCAGTCATCGGCATGCTGTTCATGGTGGCGGCCAACGACCTGATCGTCATCTTCCTCGGTCTGGAGACCATGTCGGTCTCGGTCTACGTCCTCGCCGCCTTTGACCGGCGGAGCGAACGCTCCGCCGAGGCGGGCTTGAAGTATTTCCTGGTCGGCGCCTTTGCCTCAGCCTTCCTGCTCTACGGCATCGCGCTGGTGTATGGCGCCACCGGCGTGACCAACCTGTCGCTGATCGGGGCCCAGCTGGGCGGCGGACCGTTGCCGCTGCTGGCCAGCGCGGGCCTGGGCCTGCTGCTGATCGGCTTCGGTTTCAAGGTGGCGGCCGCGCCGTTCCATATGTGGGCGCCCGATGTCTACGATGGCGCCCCGACACCGGTGACCACCTTCATGGCCACCGCCGTCAAGGCCACCGGGTTCCTGACCCTGGCCCGAGTGCTGCTGGTCGCATTCCCCGACGCGATGGACCATTGGAAGCCGATTCTTGGTGTCCTGGGAGTCCTGACCATGGTCCTCGGGAACCTCGTAGCCCTGGTACAGCGTTCCCTGAAGCGGATGCTGGCCTACAGCTCAGTGGCGCATGCTGGATACCTGCTGCTTGCCCTGGTGCCCGGTTCGATTCTCGGCACTGCGGCGCTGCAATTGTATCTGCTGGCCTATATCCTGACGACGCTGATTGCATTCGGCGCGCTGTCGTTCATCGGACGCGGCGGCGAACGGGATGTCACCCTGTCGGACATCGCGGGACTCGGCCGGACCCGTCCGGTGCTGGCCCTGGCCATCGCGATCTGCATGCTTTCGCTGCTCAGTTTTCCGGGGACCCTCGGGTTCATCGGGAAATGGTACATCCTGCTTGGCCTCGTCTCGACCGGGCATCCGGTGCTGGCGGTAATCCTGGTGCTGGCCACGGTGGTCTCGGCAGGCTATTACCTCCCCATCATCATGGCCATGTACATGCGTGACCCGGCCGCGCCGATGGTGCACGCCGATGTGCAGGTGCCGGTCCCGGCCCGGATCGTGTTCGCCGTCTCGGCGGTGGCGCTGCTGGGATTCGGTCTCTGGCCCGCGCCGCTCCTCGACCTGGCCGCGACCGGCGCGCATGCCGCGAGCGCCGTCCTTTCCGCCGCGATGGCAGGGCAATAAATCCGGATGCAGACTCCCCTTTCGATCTTCCGTCAGTATGACATTCGCGGCCTGGTCGACAAGGAACTCACCCCCGAGCTGGCCCATGCGGTCGGCCGCGCCTTTGCGTCGCTGGGCTGGGACCGTCTCGGCCGGGCGCCGGTGCTGGCAGTGGGACGGGACAATCGTCCCTCGGGGGGCAAGCTGAGTGCGGGCATCCGCTCCGGCATCGTGGCGTCGGGCGGCACGGCCGTCGACATCGGAGTGGTCCCGACTCCGGCCCTGTACGCCGCGGTGTCCGATCTGGGCACTGACGGCGGACTGCAGGTCACCGGCTCCCACAATCCACCCGAGTTCAACGGCTTCAAGATGGTACTCGCCGGCGACTCGGTGCACGGCGACGAGATCCTCGCCCTGCATGCGGTCATTGCCCGGGAGGGCTGGCGGAGCGGGGCAGGGACTGAACGGAGCGATGGCACCGTTCTCCGCCGGTACCGTGAGGGAATCGTCGCCCGGCACACGCTGGCCCGCCGGGTCAAGGTCGTGGTCGACTGCGGCAATGGCGCCGGCAGTCTGGTGTCGGTCGGGACCCTGCAGGAGCTGGGCGCCGAAGTCGTTCCGCTGTTCTGTGAATCGGACGGGACCTTTCCCAATCACCATCCCGATCCTACCGTCCCGGAAAATCTCGTCGACTTGCAGGCCGAGGTTCGCCGCACCGGGGCTGAGCTGGGCATTGCGTTCGATGGCGATGCCGACCGGATCGGCGCCGTCGATGAAACCGGCAAGGTCATCTGGGGTGACCAGCTCCTGGTCATCTACGGCCGCGATGCGGTCCGGCGTTTTGGCCTGGGTACGCCGGTGATCTTCGACGTAAAATGTTCAGAGGTCCTGCCGCAGGCCCTGATCAAGGCCGGGGCGCGGCCGGTGATGTGGAAGACCGGTCACTCGCTGATCAAGGCCAAGATGAAGGAAGAGCATGCACCACTGGCCGGGGAAATGAGCGGCCACATGTTTTTCGGCGGCGACTATCTCGGTTTCGACGATGCGCTGTTCGCGGCGGCACGGCTACTCGAGATCGTGGCGGCGGCCCCCGGCGGGCTGGCCCGCCACCTGGCGGACCTGCCCCAGACCTTTGCCACGCCAGAAATCCGGGTCGACTGCCCCGACGATCGCAAATTTGCCATCGTCGACAAGGCCGCCAGGTATTTCGCGGCCCGGTATCCGGTCAATACGATTGACGGCGTCCGCATGACCTTCCCCAACGGATGGGGACTACTCCGCTCCTCCAACACCCAGCCGATCCTGGTCCTCCGGTTTGAAGCCACCGACGAGCAGTCGCTGGTCGCGTACCGCAAGGAAGTCAACGACTGGCTGGCGGCCCAGGGCGTCAAGGCCTGACCTGATGTCTTCCCGCGGCCGCCGGATCGGGCTTCTGCTCGCGGCCGTCGTGGTGCTGCTGTTCGCCGGACGGTGGCTCTCCCAATTCCTGACCGATCTCTGGTGGGCCCGCTCCATTTCCACGCCGGCAGCGGAATTTGCCTGGCAATGGCGCCTCCTCCGCCTCAGTCTTGAACTCACCGGTATTGCCGTGGCCGGCGCCTGGTTCGTCGGGCACCTCCTGATTTTTTCCCGTGCGGTCTCTGGAGTCGCGATCACCCGCCGGATCGGGGGCCTCGAAATTCAGCAGGCCCTCAACAACCGCAACCTCGTCCTGATCCTCGCTGGACTCGGCCTGCTGGCAGGTCTCGCGGCCGGACATGGCCTGGGAGACGCGGCCGGTTCAGCGGTGCTCGCCTTCATTGGCGTGGTCTACGGCGTCAACGATCCGATCCTCGGCCACGACCTCGGTCTCTACGTCGCTCAGCTGCCGCTCTGGCGCCTGCTGCACGCCCAGGCCCTGCTGCTCGTCATGCTGGCCATTGCCGGCATCACGATGCTGTACACGCTGATCGGGGCACTGCGATGGGAAGGTGGTCGGCTGGCGGGGGCAGAGCCGGCCCGCCGTCATCTCGGATTTCTGCTGGCGGCGCTGGCACTCTGCCTGGCATGGGGCAGCCTGCTCGAGCCGTATGAGATGGTGGCCGGAATCAATGATGCCAATGCAGACGGACTCTACGGACTCCATCGGCTGATCTCGGAACTGCTGGCCGGCGTGGCACTCGCCACCGCGCTCCTCTCCGCATGGTGGGCATTAAAGGCCCGACGCCGACTTTTGCTGGCCGCGTGGATGGTCCTGGCCATTGCCTGGGTGACGGGACACTTCCTGGTGCCGGCATTCGTGACGGGGCGGGACAAAGAGGAGATCCTGTCCCCGAAGACACTGCGGCAGCTGGATGGGCTGGCCTACGGGTTGCTCGGCGCCGATGATACCCTGGCGCAGCCTGCCGCCACCGATGCCGCGCAAGTTCCGGCCGGAGTCTGGGACTCGGCGGCCGTGGTCCATGCGGCGGCCGGTGATTCCACTCGCATTCTTGGACTCGGTCGCGGATACGTCCCGGTGTCGGGAACCGCACGGCCCGCCTGGCTCATCCTCCGGCGCACCCTGAGCAATCCCCCCGAGCTCACGGCCGTCGCCGATGATCGTACCAGCCCGCTCGGCGGCCCCCTGTCCTATGCCCCCGCCGACACCTTTGCCTACCCTCGGGCCGTGGTCCGGCTGACCCTCGGCCCCACAGCGCTGTATCCCGGCGCACCTTCGTTTGCGATCGACACTCTGGCCCCAGGCCCACAAGTCGGTGGCTGGCCACGGCGGTTGCTGCTGGCCTGGGCGCTTCAGGCCGGCCGCCTGCTTGCACCCCTTCCCGATGGCGAGCGCGTGGCGTGGCGGCTCGACCCGCTGGAACGGCTGCAGGCGCTGGCACCGTTCATTGAGTGGGAACCGGCCGAACCGCGGCTGCTGCGAGGGGAACTGGTCTGGGTGGCCAACGGGTACCTGACATCCGGAACCTTTCCGGTCAGCACCCGGCTGACGTGGCGGGGCCAGCGGATCGGCGCCCTGCGCAGCGCCTGCATCGGCGTTATCGATGCCGCCGGTGGTGAACCGCACATCTATCTCCGTCCTGCCGCCGATCCGCTGGCAGAAACCTGGGCCATGGTCAGTGAAGGGTTGCTTGAGCCCGCTTCGGCACTCCCGTCAGACCTGTCGCACGACCTCGATTACCCCGGAGAAGCGCTGCGGGTACAGGCCCGCGTCATGGAACGCGCCCACTGGCGGATGGGTCGAGTGGTCGGTCACAGTGATACCATGCCGGAGGAGATCCCGGTCCCCGAAATTGTCTGGCATGGCGCCGAGGGCCGGTTGCGCACCGCCGCCGTCAGCCGGCCGGGGGATGGCCGGATCAATCACCTGATTGAGGGCAGCATCGAAGACGGCTGGGAACGGCTGCGACTGTGGCATGTGGACTCGGCCTCAGCCCTGGCGGGGCGCCAGGAGCTGGAGGGACGCTGGGCCCGCAGTGTCCCCTTCGGCGATCTTCGTGATTCGGTGCGGCTGTCCGGTGGGCGCTGGAGGACGGCGGGACTGCGCTTTTTCCGCACTGGTGGAACGCTAGCCGCCTCCCGGTCGACCTATGCCGAGAGTCCGAATGGAGAGATGTCCCTGCTCTGGCTCGACCTGGCCATCGGCGAGCGGATCGGCGGCGGCCGAACCCCGAACGAAGCGCTACGCAGCCTGCTTGGACAGCCGGCGGCCGGCGTGCTGGTGCTGACTCCGCCGGCGCAACTTGAGCTGGCCCGCCGCTGGTACGCCACCGCGGATTCGGCGCTCAAGCGCAGTGATTTTGCCACCTTTGGCCGTGCCTTCGAGGCCCTGCGGCGGCTGCTGGAGGTCCCGCCTTCAGTGCATAAGTAATGAACTTGCCATCGGTTAGGCCGCGGGCTAGCTTGTGCGCTCGCTGGGCCGGCGCAACCGCTCGGCGCACCTTAATCGATCAATCGGGGATGGGATGAACCTTCACGAATACCAGGGACGAGCGCTGTTCAAAGCCGCCGGCGTGCCCATGCCCGACGGTGACGTGGCCTCGACCCCGTCGGAAGCCGAATCGATTGCCCGCCGGCTCGGCGGTACGGTCGTCGTGAAGGCCCAGGTCCATGTCGGTGGCCGTGGCAAGGCTGGCGGTGTGAAGCTCGCCAAGTCCCCAGCCGAAGCCGCTGAGGCCGCCGAACGGATCCTCGGCATGTCGATCAAGGGGCTAGTGGTCCAGAAGGTGCTTGTGGTGCCTGCCGCCGACATCGCCAATGAAGCGTACGTCGGGTTGATCATGGACCGGGACAGCCAGCGGCCGGTCTTCATGGTGAGCCCCGCAGGTGGCATCGATATCGAAGAGGTAGCGGAAAAGACGCCGGACAAGATTCGCCGCCTGGCGGTCGACCCGCGCTATGGACTGCTGCCACACCAGGCGCTGGGCCTGGCCCTGTTTCTGTACCCGGATATCGCCCGGGCGCGCGCGGCGGCACGGATTATGGAGCAGCTGTACACCGTGTTTACCACCAACGGCTGTTCGCTGGCTGAGATCAATCCGCTGGTCACCACACCGGACGGCAAGGTCATGGCGCTCGACGCCAAGGTCATCATCGATGACAACGAGCTCGACCGCCGGCCCGATCTCGCCCTGCTGCGCGATGACACCGCCGAGGAGCCGAGTGAAGTGGCGGCTCGCCGAGCCAACCTGACGTTCATCAAGCTGAGCGGCAACGTGGGTTGCGTGGTGAATGGGGCGGGGCTGGCCATGGCCACGATGGACCTGGTCAAGTACTACGGCGGCGAGCCGGCCAATTTTCTCGATATCGGCGGCAGTTCCAATCCCGAGAAAGTCGTCAACGCCCTCCGCATCATCACCAGTGATCCCGCCGTCAAAGCCATCCTCTTCAATATCTTCGGCGGCATTACCAGGACCGATGACGTGGCCAATGGCATCGTCACCGCCACCCGACAGTTCAAGGTCGAGGTGCCGATCGTGATCCGCCTGACCGGAACCAACGAGGCCGAGGCCTTCCGGATCCTCAAGGACGTCGGGATGACCGCGCTGTCAGACATGGATGAAGCGGTGCGCCAGGTGGTGGCTCTGGTCGGAGCGGCCGCATGAGCATCTTCATCGACAAGGAAACCAGGCTGGTGGTGCAGGGAATCACCGGCCGTGACGGTTCCTTCCACTCGAAGCAGATGATCGAATACGGCACCAACGTCGTCGCGGGCGTCACGCCGGGGAAGGGTGGCCAGACCTTCGAGGGCACGGTTCCGATCTTCAATACCGTCGCCGAAGCGGTCTCGAAGACCGGGGCCAACACCGCGGTGATCTATGTGCCGCCGGCCGGCGCCGCGGGCGCTATCTACGAAGCGGCTGATGCCGGGGTCCGGCTGGTCGTCTGCATCACCGAAGGTGTTCCGGTCATGGACATGACGAAGGTCATGCCCTATGTGCGGGAGCGCGGAGTCCGGCTGATCGGTCCCAATTGCCCCGGCCTGATCAGCCCCGGGGCCTCGAAGGTCGGCATCATCCCCGGTAATATCTGCGCGCCGGGGCGGGTCGGAATCGTCTCGCGCAGCGGCACCCTGACCTACGAAATCGTCAACCACCTCACAAAAAACGGCATCGGGCAGAGCAGTTGTGTCGGTATCGGCGGGGATCCGATCATCGGGACCAACTTCATCGACGTGCTCGGCGCCTTCAATGACGACCCGGGTACCGAGGTGATCGTGATGATGGGCGAAATCGGTGGCACCGACGAGCAGAATGCCGCTGCCTTCGTGAAGTCCAAGGTCAGGAAGCCGGTGGTCGGATTCATTGCCGGGCAGACGGCGCCCAAGGGCCGGCGGATGGGCCACGCCGGCGCAATTATCTCCGGCTCCTCTGGCACCGCGGGGGAAAAGATCGCCGCCTTTGCCGCTGCTGGGATCGGGGTAATGAAACGGCCCATCGACGTGGTTGAGCTGGTCCGGGCCCGGCTCAAGCAGTAGTGCCCGATATTTTCAACCAATCTCGAGGATATAGTGGCTGAACTCACGCTGGGAATCGTCAAACCCGATGCCGTGGCCAGTGGCAAGGCCGGGCTGATCGTCGCACACCTGCAGCACGCCGGCTTCCTCCTCCGGGCCACCCGGCTGGTCCGCCTGACCCACGCCGAGGCTTCGGCCTTTTATGCGGTGCACCTGGGCAGGCCGTTTTATGCCGAGCTGGTGAGCTTCATGACCAGCGGACCTTGCCTGCCGATGGCGCTCGAGCGCCAGGATGCGGTGGCCTTCATGCGGACCACGATCGGGGCCACTGACCCGGCGGAAGCCGCGGCCGGCACGATCCGAAAGCTGTATGCCGAGTCCAAAGGCCGGAACGCCATCCACGCGTCGGACAGCGTCGAGAACGGCAAGCGGGAAATCGGTTTTTTCTTCACTGAGGCCGAACTGGCGGGACTCTGGGGCTGAGCTTCGGCCACCCCTGTCGGCTTGACCCAAGTCGTTGTCCCAATTAGCTTAACGGGCTATGCTCAGGGTCGATATCCGCGATCTCGATGCCGGTCCGGTTGAGACGACGGCGCAGCTGGAACCAGACGATCCGGTCTTCGAAGGGCTGGGTCTTGAGTTCCAGGGTCCGGTCAGGGTCGGGGGCCAGCTGCAGGCCAGTGGCACCGATGAATTTCTCTGGCGTGGCGAGTTGACTGGGCAGTTGCGGACCAGCTGTCGGCGCTGCCTGAAGGATCTCAGCCTGCCGCTCAGAGCCCAGGTCGGGGTGTTGTTCAGTATGGATCCCGATGCGGCGGACGACCCCAGTGTCTATCTGGTGCCGGAGCCGATGTCTCACGTGGATGTGCGGCCAGCCGTGCGGGAAGAGATTGCCCTGGCCGCGCCAAAATATGCACTATGCCGCGAAGATTGCCGCGGCCTCTGCCAGCGGTGCGGGGCGGATCTGAACGCGGGGCCGTGCCGCTGCACGCCTCCTGCCGAACCAGTCTGAGGAAGCGATGGCTGTACCGAAGCGAAAGACGTCGAAGGCACGGAAGCGGAGCCGCCGGGGCAATCACAAGGCGCCCAGCATGGCCACCCAGTCTTGCCCCCGCTGCAGCAGCCCCAAGCTGTCGCACCGAATCTGCCCGACCTGCGGTTACTACCGGGGCAAGAAACAGCTCGAGGTCGAGGACGCCTGAGTGTGATCCGCATCGCGCTGGACGCGATGGGGGGCGATCACGCCCCACAAGCGGAAATCGAGGGGGCACTCCTCGCGCTCGAATCGCTGCCCCCGGAGTTTGTCATTCAGCTGGTCGGCCGTCCCGAGGCCATCCAGGCTGAGTTGGCACGCGATCCGGCAGCCGTCCTGAGCCGGCTACCGATCGTGCCGGCCAGCGAAGTCGTCAGCATGAACGAGAAGCCCCTCCAGGCCATCCGCAAGAAACCCAACAGCTCCATCGCCGTCGGACTCGGCCTCCAGCGCAGTGGCCAATCTGATGCATTCGTATCAGCCGGTAATACCGGCGCGGTACTGGCAGGTTCGACCATGATCCTGGGATTGCACGACGGTGTAGAGCGGGCCACGGTCGCTACCCTGTTTCCAACAGCAGATGTACCAGTGCTGGTGCTCGACGCCGGCGCCAACGTCGACTGCTCGGCCCGTGAACTGACCTGCTTTGCCCGGTTGGGCAATGTCTACGTCCGGGATGTACTGGACCGGCCCAACCCGCAGGTCGGGCTGCTCAACATCGGCGAAGAGGACGAGAAGGGAAACGCGGCGGCCAAGGAAGCCCACCAGATGCTGAAGCAGCTGGCCGGGATCAACTATGTCGGCAACATCGAGGGCCGCGATATCCTGGCGGGCCACGCCAAGCACGGCCAGATCGACATCGTGGTCTGCGATGGATTCGTCGGCAACGTGGTGCTCAAGTTCTATGAGTCGGTGGCCCGGCTGATCGTCCGGTTGGTCAAACAGCGGGCGCCCGAGGTCCTGGAGCGGAAAGACATCCGGGGAGTGTTCCAGGTTCTGGACTACTCCGAGTACGGTGGCGCCCCGCTGCTCGGCGTGAAGGGCGTCTCGATCATCTGTCACGGCTCCTCCACACCA
>JBEPVA010000064.1:0-18089 GCA_041691295.1 Gemmatimonadota bacterium | reverse complement strand
GGCGGAAGCGGCAGCGGTTGTGGCGGCAACCATCCAGCACCTCCCCAATCGGGCGCCCTCGCCGCGCAGGGTTTCCATGGTGGCCACCAACGATTCGGTGGCCGCAATCCAGCGCCAGCTCCAGCAGCGCCGGTTCGACGATTCGGTGGCCGATGAACAGCGCCGATCTGCTGAACAGCGTACGCTCGACGACCAGCGAATCACCGACTCGTTGGTGACCGCTCGCGCGGCCGAAGCCCAGGCCCGCGAGGATCAGGACGCGCTCGATCGGCAGGAGGCCGAACGGCGGGCCGGCGAGCAGGCCGCGGCCAATGTGGCGGCGGCGGCGCAACTGCGCGTGGTCAGGTTGGCCGAAGGCAACGCCGCCCTGTCCGGCTGGCTTTCCGGCCTGGTGACGGAGGTGAACGCCGGCAATGTGAAGGGGCCGGTGCTGGTCGCCGGATCGGCCGGATTCAGGGAATTTGTGGCTCAGCATCACCCGACGCTGAGTGACATGACACTGGTGATCAGTCCCGTGAACGAGGCCGTGCAGCAAGCCACGGCCGAGGGGGTAGTCCGGTGGCGCAACAGTTTTGGCACGACCTCGAGTCGCCACATGAAGGCCACGGCAATCGTCATGCTGGAAGGCGATATATGGCAGTTGCGAAGCTGGCGAGTTACCGAAGGCGGCCCATGATTCTGGCTGAATCGTGAATCAGCTCCGGTCTCGGCAAGGCGTCGTTAGCCGCCGCCTGGCAGCCGCGGTCTGCGGCGTGGCGCTGGCGGTGGTCTCTCGCGGGGCGGCCGCACAGTCGCGGCAGCACTGGTCGCTCCAGGCATCTGGGGAGTGGGTGTCGCCTCGCAAGGATTACGGTGGTGTGCCGACCCGGGGATCGACGCTCGGGTGGGAGCTTCAGGGTCGCTATACCTTCGGCCGCATTTCCATCGGCGCGGGCTACCAGCATTCCACCGTGTTCAAATTGGCGGCGGCCGACCTCACCGGCACGCTGTCGGTAGGCTTCCTTGAACCCCGCGTCGTGGTGGTCGTGCTGGCTCAGCGAATGGCACCCTATCTGGCTGCACGGATTGGCTACGGAGCGCTACTGATTCGCGGGACGCCGAGCAGCCGGCAGGAGTCGTTCACCTACGGGGGTGGGGCGGGTGTGCTCATCGCCGTGGTCCCGCGGGTGGCCCTCGATCTGGGTGGCCAGTATTTCGTGGCCAACTTTGGTTCCGGCGGCGGCAGCGCCGGATACCTGCTGGGCCGGGTGGGCCTTGCGATCGGATTATTTTGAGACCGCATCGATTCGCGCTGTGGGCGCTGGCGTCGCTGTCCGCGGCGCTCGTCACCGTTGCAGGCTGCGCCGGCGGCGACGCCAGCGCCCCGGACTGCGATGCCATCGCGGCTGCCCTGGTGTCCCGCGTCGAGGTACGGCCGGACCCGGCTATCGCGATCATCGGCGACTCCCTGCAGATGCAGGCCACCGCCTTTTCCTGTGCCGGCCAGCTGGAGGGTGTCCGCAGCTTTGAATGGCGGAGCGGACAGCCGGTCGTGGCCACGATTAGCTCGACCGGCCTGGTGGTGGCGTCCCTGACCGGGAACCTGACGATCTTCGCGGCGGTACAAGGCGTTGAGGGGTCAGCCAACGTCACCTCACGCCCGGCATCGGTGGCCCGGGTTTCCGTCGAACCGGACAGTGTCACGGTTGGAGTGACCAGGACCAGCACCGTCATGGCCAGGGCATTTGACTCGCGAGGGCGTGAAATCAGCGGGCGGCCAGTGGCCTGGTCCAGCGCGCAATCTGGCACCGTCTCCGTCAGCTCGCACGGGGAAATCACGGGGCTTGCCGTCGGCGGTCCAGTGGCCGTGTCCGCCACGATCGAAGGCCATTCGGACACGACCCAGGTGACCGTGACACTGGTTCCGGTCCAATCCGTGACGGTGACGCCGCCGACTGCCTCGATCAATGCGGCCAGGACAGTGCAACTGACCGCTACTCCAAGAGATGAACTCAACCAGCCGCTCACCAGCCGGGCAGTCAGCTGGGTTTCCTCCGATCCGGCCGTGGCCTCGGTGGCAGGCGCCACCGGTTTGGTCACCGGGATCGAGCCGGGCACCGTCACTGTCACCGCGACATCAGAAGGGAAACAGGGTACTGCGCAGATCAGGGTCACACTCGGGGCGGCGGCAAGATTGCAGTTCATCGGACAGCCAGGACCAGTGACCGCCGGGTCGGTGATGGTCCCTGCTGTGACCGTCCAGATCCAGGATGGCGCCGGCAACCTGATTCCCACCGCCACCAATGCGGTCACCGTCACGCTACCGGCTCCTGACGCGGCGCTTCTTGGCGGAGTGCGGACCGTCAACGCGGTGGCGGGCATCGCCCGGTTTGGCGATCTGACCGTCGCGGCGCCGGGGACCTTCTCGCTCTCGGCGGGATCGGCCGGGCTGACAAGTGCCGCCAGCAGGACTTTCGTGGTTACCCCGCTGCCGGCCAGCCGTCTGGGGATTGTGCAGCAGCCAGTCTCAGCGGTCGCCGGCATGACGATCGCCGCCATGGAGGTCGAGGTGCAGGACGCCAACGGCCGCAGGGTCACCGACCAACCTGTCGCCGTGACGCTCGCCATCGGCGGGAGTCCTGTTGGCGTTGACTTGGGCGGAACCGTGACCCGTGTGACGGCGAACGGAGTCGCCAGCTTTCCCGACCTGTCGATCGACCGGGCAGGGACCGGCTACAGAATCGCCGCCAACGCCACCGGACTCGATGCCGCCACCAGCGAATCTTTCGATATTACCCCCGGTGACCCCAGCCAGCTGGTGTTCATCGTGCAGCCGTGCCCGGGCGGGTGTACGACCGACGCGGTGCTGGCACCAGCCCCGCAGGTGGCAGTCGAGGATCGCCTCGGCAATATCGTGACCGGCTCCACCACAAGAATCACGGTCACCATTTCCCCCGGTCATGGCATGGACGGGCTGGGCGGCACTACCAAGCTGAATGCGGTCGCCGGCATTGCAACATTCTCGGATCTCACGGTCAGTCGTGGCTCCAGCGGGGCTACCCTCCGTGCCGAGGCGATGGCGCTGCCGGCGGTCATCAGCGATCCGTTCATCGTCGTCAAGTAATCCACTCTGGTATGGGATCGATTGGTGGCTCTCGGCATCGGGCCACGTCGATCCATTATGGCAGGGCAAACCAACTGGGGCGACCCCGGCGCCGACTGCCCCCTCCGACTGCCAGAACCTCCAGACAACCGGTGCGATATCTTTCAAGCCAGTGAATGGGGAGCCGCCTTTCCGGATCCGGGATGGCGCCTCACCGGGATGAAATGCGCATCCTCCGACTGGTGATCTGCTAATGTCTGTCCTGATACCGCCCCCGCGTGAGGATGAGCGCGGGCCCTCGTGGTGGAGGTCGCGGCCCCTCTGGGTCGTCCTCGGCGTGCTCGCCTTCGGGGGCGGGCTGGCGGGCGACTGGTGGCTGTGGACGACACGGCGGTCGGCCGTGCACCACGGCACCATGGCGTTTGACTCCACCGCCGCACCATCGGTGGTATCCGTGGTGCCCTCAACCCCGATCGTCGCTGCTGCCACTGATAGCGCAGCCACGACGGGCCAGCGGTTGACGACGGCCGTTCCAGCCCATCCAGTCACTGAGCCCACGCCCGCACCGACGCCGGACCAGCCGACCGAGCTCTCCCAATCTTCGTCCGACGAGCCTTCGAGCGAGGCCTCTGACGATTCTATCATGACCGAGCGGCGGCGGCTGGCCGAACAGCACACCAGCGACTCATTGGTTGCCGCGCGGGACAGCCAGGAGCAGGCTCAGCACCAGCAGGATGAAATCGAGCGGCGGGAAACGCTGGCCCGCCTCGACCGGGAAGCGGCCGCCAATGTGGCTGCACAGGCGCGATTGCATGACGCAAAGCTCGCGGGCGGGAAGGAGGCCTTGAACCGCTGGCTGCAGGACCTGGCCACTGAAGTGGGCGCCGGGAACCTGTCTGCTCCGGTGCTCACGGTGGGCCCGCCGGCCTTTGTCACCTTCGTGAAGAATCGAAAGCCACTGCTGAGTCAGGCCAGGATTCTGGCCGCCCTGGTCAATGAGGCAAACGGCGAGGCCACCGGCGAATGGACGGTGACCTGGCGCAACGGCTCCGGCGCCCCGACGAGCCGGCACATGAAGGGCGTGGCCACCGTGATATTCGAGCACGATGCCTGGAGCTTGTTGACCTGGCGGATCACCGAAGGCGCTCCATGATGAATCGATGCACCCGCATGCGCCGTACTCCCTGACCGGCGATGCCGCACCGGCTCTGGCAGGTGTCCCGGTTTCCGTTCGGCCGGTCCCAGCCGGACTTTCATCCCACTGTCAATTGCGCCTCGCCTCGCCCGTCATTGTCCGGGCGGGCACAGCCGCCCTGCCCCGATCCGAACCGGAGCCACCGATGAAATACGTGCTGATGCAGTAAGTGCAGGAAGCAGGCTTGGGTGCGCTGAGCAAGACCGAGCCGGAGGAGTGGCGGCCCATCGTCCGCGGCTGTGTCGAGGCCATGAAGGCCGCCGGCATTCTGCGGGAGCGTGTCGGGCTGCAGTGGAGTTCCGCCGCTACCACCGTACGGACCACCGATGGCAAGCTCCAGGTGCTCGACGGCCCCTACGCCGATACCAAGGAGCAGCTCGGCGGCGCCTCCATCCATGGCGGTGGCGGATCCAGACCAGGCCATTTCCTGGGCGTCCCGCTTGGCCACCGCGATCCACGGTGCCGTCGAGATCCGTCGGTTTCGTGAATTGCCGATCTGGAATCCGTGGCGGGCGCCATGACCGCCGCCAACCCGTCACCGCAGGGGCGCTCGACATGCGCAAGCTGATTTCGTTCACTTCCATCTCGCTGGACGGCTATTTCGCCGATGCCGCCGGCGACATGAGCTGGGCCCACAGCCAGGATCCGGAGTGGAGTGCCTATGTCGCCGGCAATGCCAGCGGCAATGGAATGCTGGTCTTCGGTCGGGTGACGTACGACATGATGGTGAACTTCTGGCCCACCCCGGCCGCAATGCAGGCAATGCCGGCGGTAGCCACGGGAATGAACAGCATGCCCAAGCTGGTGTTCTCCCGTACACTACAGTCCGCGACCTGGACCAATACCACATTGTTCCAGAGTGACCCTGCCACCGAGATGAGGCGGCTCAAGCAGGAGACCGGGCCGGACATGGCCATCCTCGGCAGCGGCAGCATCGTGGCCCAGCTGGCTGAGGAACAGCTGATCGACGAAATCCAGGTCGTGGTGGTGCCTCTGGTGCTCGGCAAGGGACGGTCGCTCTTCGCCGGCGTCAGGCGCCGGCTGCCGCTCACCCTGACCCGTTCCAGAGGCTTTGGCAACGGCAACGTGGTATTGAGCTACGCACCTGACGGTTGAGCGGTGACCGGCCCCAATGGCCAGGCACTGGCCCGGCATACGGCGGACGCGGTCGTGCGCCGAAGCTATGGTCGGTTTGCTGACCGTTCTGGCCGCCCGGTCTCAGGATGTCATGGCGCCGAGGATGCCCTGGCCGAAGCACTGGCCAGCGCATTGGACCGCTGGCCGGTGACTGGCTGTCCCGGCAATCCCGAAGCGTGGCTCCTGACGGTGGCTCGCCGCCAAGCGATCGATCGACAGCCGGACCTGGAGTCTGGCGTCCGGGCTCCGCTCATGCTGCAGGTGGTGATTGGCCTCGATGCCAGGACGATCGCGTCCGCCTTCCTCACTTCGCCGGCTGCCATGAGCAAACGTCTGGTCAGAGCCAAGACCAGAATTCGGGAGACCGGTATTCCACTCCAGGTCCCCGAGCCGGAGGAGCTCGCCGGCCGTCTCGGCGCGGTGCTCGATGCGATTTACGCAGCCTTCACCGAAGGCTGGTCCGATCCCGGGGGAATCGAGCTGGCGAGGTGGGACCTGGCGGAGGAGGCGCTGTTCCTGGCTCGACTGATCGTCGCTCTGTTGCCGGATGCGGCCGACGCACTCGGCCTTCTCGCGTTGATGCTGTACGCCGAATCCCGCCGACTGGCTCGGCGCTCTCCCGCTGGCGATTTCGTGTTGCTGGCCAGCCAGGACCAGGCACGCTGGGACTGGTCGATGATTCAGGAGGCCAATGGCTTGCTTCGGCAAGCCGGGTCGATGAGGACCGTCGGCCGCTACCAGGTCGAAGCCGCACTGCAGCCGGCGCATCTCTTTCGCCAGCGCACCGGGCAGCCCAACTGGCCTGACCTTGTGGAGCTGTATGATGGACTCTTTGCCCTGACCGGCTCACCGGTGGTATTGGTCAATCGCGCCCTGGCCGTAGCTGAAATCGAGGGCGCGGCGGCTGGACTCCACTCCCTCGAGCAGGTGGCCGCCGAAGCGCGTCTGGCTGGCTACCAGCCGTACTGGGTGGCGCGGGCCGAATTGCTGCGACGCACGGAATCCCCGGAGGCGGCCAGGTCGGCGTACGAAATTGCAGTGGGACTCGCGCGGGATCCCGCCGTCCGGCGGTTTCTGCTGAATCGAAGGGAGACGCTCGGGAACCACGGCGATAACGAGCGGGAGCGGTGAACGGCCAACCTTGACTGAGCTCTGGTCCGGGTGTTTGTTGCCAAAGGGTACCGAAGGTTCCTGAATTCGGGAGGCAGCACCCCGCAACAGCGGGACCAATTGATTCTTCTGCCGTTCGCTACGCGCCCGCCCCATGTTCGTCGCAGGTAGCTCCAGTTCGGTTGGCTCTGAACGGCTCGCGTCCTGTCTTGCAATGTTCGCTGGTGTTGTTGATGCGCCGGCGACCGCTATCGCCGGCGCCTCCGGGGCCATGCGATGAAGGTTTGCCATGCGGCTGTCCCTGCGATTCATCGTTCCGCTGCTCCTGGCGCTGGCTGCCATCGCCTACGGCGTCCTGCCGCTGGTGGACAATCTGACGGTCCGCTGGTTCACCCGCGATCTCGACATGCGGGCCAGCCTGATTGCCAACACCATCGGCGAATCGAGCCAGGACCTCGTCCAGCGCGGCAGCCGCGCCAAGCTGCTGGAGTCGTTCACCCGGATCACTGAGGACGAGCGCGTCTACGCCATTGGTTTCTGCGCCTCGGCGCAGGCCAGGATACTGGCCACTCCGGCACTCCCCACCGACATCCGCTGCGCGTCGCTGGACCGGTTCAACGGCCCTTCGGAACAGGTGCTGGCCAGCCCCCAGGGTCCCCTTCTGGTCTCGATCCGCCCGCTGGTCTCGGACAGTGCGCCGCAGGGCCGGTTGATCCTGGTGCACGACATGAGCTTCGTGCAGCTGCGAAGCGAGGAAACCCGGCGCTACCTCTTCTATTTCTTCGTCGGCCTCGGCATCGCCGTTTCCCTGATCACCGTCATCATTGCGCAGCTCAGCTGGCGCGGCTGGGAGCAGGGCATGCGGGCGCTGCTGCGCGGCGAAGGGCTGCTGCGGGCCTCGGGCACCGAAGCGGCACCGGAGTTCCGGCCGCTCGCTCGGGATTTGCGCGAGTTGGTGCGGGATATCGAGGCCGGCCAGCGGCCGCGCGACACCGGCGAGGTCGTCTGGACCGCCGAAGCGCTCCGGGCCACGCTGCATGGAGAGCTGCGGGGCCAGGAAGTCATCGTGGTGTCCAATCGCGAGCCCTACATCCACGTCCGTCGCGAGGACACCATCAAGGTGCACCGCCCGGCCAGCGGCCTGGTCACCGCGCTCGAGCCGATCATGCGGGCCTGTTCCGGCACCTGGGTCGCGCATGGCAGTGGTTCGGCCGACCGCGACGTGGTGGACCGGCACGACCGGATCGCGGTCCCCATCGACAATCCCGCCTACCAGATTCGCCGAGTCTGGCTGACGGAGGAAGAGGAGGCCGGATACTACTATGGCTTTGCCAACGAGGGACTCTGGCCGCTGTGCCACATCGCCCACGTGCGGCCGACCTTCCGGACCTCCGACTGGGAGCAGTACGTCAAGGTCAACCGGGCCTTTGCCCGTGCCGTGACCGAGGAGGCCAAGACTCCCGATCCGATCGTGCTGGTGCAGGACTATCACTTCGCGCTGCTGCCGCGGATGATCCGTGAAGCGCTGCCCGACGCCACGATCGTGACCTTCTGGCACATCCCGTGGCCCAATCCCGAGGCGTTCGGGATCTGTCCCTGGCGTGAAGAGCTGCTCGACGGACTGCTCGGCAGCAGCATCCTGGGTTTTCACACCCAGTTCCATTGCAACAACTTTGTGGACACGGTTGACCGGCTGCTCGAGGCCCGCACCGACCGCGAGACCTTCAACGTTTCCTACCAGGGAGAACGCACTGCAGTCAAACGGTATCCGATCTCGGTCGAATGGCCACCGTCTCCCGCGCTGATCAAGAAGCCGGTCGAGCAGTGCCGGGCCGATGTCCGCAGCCGGCACGGACTGCCGGCGGACCACGCAATCGGCATCGGGGTCGACCGGCTGGATTACACCAAGGGTGTCGAGGAGCGGCTGCGGGCGGTGGAGCGGCTGTTTGAGCTGCGACCCGAATGGATCGGAAAATTCAGCTTCATTCAGATCGCGGCCCCGACCCGTGCTTCGATCCCGGAGTATCAGCACTACGCGGAGCGCGTTCATGGTCTGGTGGCGCGAATCAACCAGCGATTTGCGACCGCCAGCCATCCGCCGATCATCCTGCTGGATCAGCACCACGAGCCTGACCAGGTCTACGAGTACTACCGGGCGTCGGAGCTGTGCCTGGTCAGCAGCCTGCACGATGGGATGAACCTGGTCGCCAAGGAATTCGTGTCGGCCCGCGATGATGAACGGGGCGTCCTGGTGCTCAGCCAGTTCACCGGCGCCGCCAGGGAACTGGCCGAGGCGCTGGTGGTCAATCCATACGACACCGACGAATGCGCCGCCGCGCTGTACATGGCGCTGTCGATGCCGGAAGGGGAGCAGCGGGCCCGGATGCGGATGATGCGGAGCCTGATCCGTGAGTTCAATGTGTTCCGCTGGGCCGGCCGGATGCTGATTGACGCGGCCGGACTCCGCCGCCGCGGCCGGCTGCTGGCCCGGAGCTCGGTGCCGGCCAGGCTGCGGCCCGCGGCGGAACTCGAGCCGGCGCAGCGCGGATGATTCCGGTCCGCCAGCTTCCCGGTCGCCGTGTGGCGGTGGGTCAGCTCCTTCCCGCCGACGACTGGGCCTATTTCTTCGATTTCGATGGAACCCTCGTCGATATCGCCGAATCACCGTCGGGAGTCGATATCGATCCGTCACTGCGCGAACTGCTGATCCTGTTGCACCAGACCGCCGGCGGCTCGCTGGCCCTGATCACCGGCCGGACCCTGGCCGATATCGACAGCCACTTCGCCGGGCTGCGGTTGCCGGCCGCCGGCCAGCACGGTCTTGAGCGGCGGGATGCGGCGGGCCGCTTGTTCCGTCATTCCAATCCTTCGCTGCCGTTCGAGCGGATCCGGCGTCACCTCGCCGAGGTCGCCCGGCGGCATCCCGGTCTGCTGCTGGAGGACAAGGGGCTCTCGCTGGCACTGCACTATCGGCAGGCGCCGCGCCTGGCCAGCTATGCCCACCGGCTGATCCGGGGCATCCAGTCAGAGCTGGGCGATGAGTACACGGTCCAGAGCGGCAAGCGGGTGATCGAGCTCAAGCCGGCCGGCCGGGACAAGGGTGCCGCCATCATGGATTTCATGCGGGAGCCGCCGTTCCATGGCAGGGTGCCGGTCTTCATCGGGGACGATGTGACCGATGAATACGGCTTCGCGATGGTCAACAGCCTGCAGGGCCATTCGGTCAAGGTCGGCGCCGGCCGCACTGCCGCACTCTGGCGGTTGCCGGACGTTCCCTCGGTCCTGGCGTGGCTTCGCTACGGCGCCCCGCTGCCCACCAGGGTGGAGCTCTCCCGATGACGACCCTCGATCTGGCCCTGATAGGCAACGGGATGATCAGCGCGATGGTCGATTCGGTCGCCAGCGTGGTCTGGGGCTGTTTTCCCCGCTTCGATGGCGATCCGGCCTTCTGTGCCCTGCTGCGTGAACCGTTGGGTGAACCGGACTCGGGAATATTTGCGGTGGATCTGGTCGATCTCGAGCGGCACGAGCAGGAATACCTGGTCAATACGCCGATCGTGATCACCCGGCTGTTCGACCGCCACGGCGGCGCGATCGAGGTGGTCGACTTTGCGCCGCGGTTTCGCCAGCATGGCCGGATGTTCAGCCCCATGATGCTGGTCCGCCAGATCCGCCGGGTCAGTGGTAATCCCCGGATCCGGATGCGGCTGCACCCGGCCCGCGGATACGGCCGTGAACCGGCCCCGAAGACCTGGGGCAGCAACCATGTTCGCTACATCACGGACGATCTCGTCCTCCGGGCAACCACCGACATGTCGGTCACCATGCTGGTTGAGGGCAGCACCTTCCTGCTCGACGACGGCTTGACCCTGCTGCTCGGTGCCGACGAAACGGTCCACGGATCAGTGGCCGAGATCGGCCGGCACTTCTACGAGGAGACCTGCGCCTACTGGCGGGGCTGGGTTCGTTCGCTGGGAATTCCCTTCGAATGGCAGGCGGCCGTTATCCGCGCGGCCATCACGCTGCAACTGAATGTCTTCGAAGACACCGGTGCGGTCGTGGCGGCCATGACGACTTCCATCCCCGAGGCGCCCGGGAGCGGCCGCAACTGGGACTACCGCTTCTGCTGGCTCCGCGATGCCTATTTCGTCGTCAATGCGCTCAACGGACTCGGGGCCACCCGGACCATGGAACGTTACCTGGGCTACATCCTCAATATTGTGGCCGACGCCGAGGGCGCCGTCCTGCGCCCGGTGTACGGCATCGGTGGCCGGCTGGTGGTGGATGAAATCGAGATCGATACGCTGGCGGGATATCGCGGCATGGGTCCCGTGCGGGTGGGCAACCAGGCCCACCGCCAGATCCAGCACGATGTCTACGGCTCGGCCATCCTCGCGGCCACTCACGTGTTCTTCGACCGCCGGCTCATCCGCATGGGCGATGTCTCGCTGTTCCAGCGCCTCGAGTCGCTCGGCCATTCGGCCATCCGGCTCTACGATCAGCCCGATGCCGGCATCTGGGAACTCCGCGGCACCGCCCGGATTCACACCTTTTCGAGCATGATGTGCTGGGCTGGCTGCGACCGCCTCAGCCGGGTTGCCGCGCACCTCGGTCTGCCGGATCGCGCGCAGTACTGGAAGGAGCAGGCCGGGCTGATTCACGGCGTCATCTGCCGGCGGGCCTGGAATCCCGGGCTGGGCAGTTTCGTCGGGACGATGGAGGGAGACGCGCTGGATGCCAGCCTGCTGCGGATGAATGAGCTGGGATTCCTCCCGGCCGACGATCCGCGGTTTGCGGGAACGGTCGAGGCCATCGGCAAGGGGCTCCGGCGCGGTGAATTCATCTTCCGCTACGTCGAGCGCGACGACTTCGGCTTTCCCGAGAATGCCTTCCTGGTCTGCACCTTCTGGTACATCAATGCACTGGCCGCGCTGGGTCGGAAGGATGAAGCCCGCCGGCTGTTCGAACTGGTGCTGAGCCATCGCAACCGTCACGGACTGCTGGCCGAGGATCTGGATTGCGCGACCGGTGAGCAGTGGGGAAACTTCGTGCAGACCTACAGCATGGTGGGGATCATCGATGCCGCGAGGCGTCTATCGATCGAGTGGAATGACGCTTTTTGAGACTCGGGTAGAGTGGTGGGGAGTCAGGGCCGTTCGTCGTGGTCCTTGACCCTCGACCCTTGTCTCTCGTCTCTCGTCTAGTAATTCCCCGATGCATCGATCAGCATGTAGGTGAAGCTGGTGCCGGTCCAGTAGTACGGGGAGTCGGCGCCGAGGATCTGGACCACCTTGGACATCAGCTTCGGGTCGGTGGCCCAGACGGTCACCCCGATCTGGTAGGGCGCCGAAGGGCCGCCGCCGGTGAAATTGTCCCAGTCGAGGGTATACTCGGGCTTGACGAACGCGAAATTGGTCGGCAGGTACGAGACCAGTTCTGGTGGGATGACCCCAGGCCCGGTCTCGGCGGGATACTGATACTGATGGTCGGCTTCGTAGGCATAGGCCGCGACCCGGATGACGCTGATCGCGCCGCTGATCTCGGAGGTCCGTGCCTGATTCTTGAGGTCGATGTACTTGAGGATGGCGATGGCGGCCAGGATCCCGATGATGATCATGACCGTCCACAGCTCGATGATCGTGAAGCCCCGGCGGTTCATTGTCTTCCCCGGTTGCGGACGAGTTCGTAACTCTGCCCCAGGAACGTACTCAGCGATTCGCTCGACTCGTAGGTTAGCACGGTGTCCCCGTTGTTGCCGGTCAGGCGGTATTTCCCGGAGGCCACTTCGTACTTGAACGGTGACAGGGTGGTCTTGGCTGCCGTGGCCGAATCGGGCAGCGCCCCGCCGTGCGTATCGCGCCAGGCTTCGATACCGTGAATCTGCCGGGCCATGACCAGCCGCAGGCTGGCCTCGCGGATCTGACGGGATTCGGGCGGAAATTTGACCGGATCGAGCCAGCGATCGTGGTTGAGCAGGGCAACCACCAGGCCGATCGTGATTACGGTCAGGATGAGCACCCGCCCGTTGCCGGATTGTAAGGCGCTGCCCCCGGACTTGCCTCGGGTCTTCTCTGACGCCACGACATCCTTGTAGGCCGACAGCAGCGCGCGCCGGTCGTCGTTCGGGTCTGGGCCTGGACGTGGAGGAGGGCGACTCATGACATCTCCGCGCGGGTGACTGGGCTAACTACTCGAGACTTCTCCGCTCAGGCTCCGGGCCACCTGCTCCGGGAACGCCCTGATATCCACCGGCTTGGTGATGTAGCCGTCGAATCCGGCCTCCATGGCCCGTTCCCGGTCGCCGGTCATGGCATGTGCCGTCAATGCGATCACTCTGAGCGGCCGGTGCCCACTGCTCCGGATTTCCGCCAGCAGCTGGTAGCCATCCTTGCCCGGCAGCTGGATGTCCATCAATACTAGCTCGGGCTGGACTGACTCGATGGTCGACATCAGTCCTTCGCCACTGACCAGTCCGGTCACCGTGTGACCCTTGAGGGTCAGCAGGGTCCGGAACAGCTTCATGTTGTCCGGACTGTCCTCGACGATGAGGATGCTCGCCATGCCGCCAAAACGTTGTGGGGGATAGTTGTTATAAGTACAATTACCACAGGGTCTTTGCAACCATCCTGTCGCCGCCCGCCCCCGCCATGCCCAGCCATCATCCAGCATTGAACACCGTCGGTGGCCATGAGGCCTGAATCACTCGCGGTCCTTGGTCTCGGTGCCATCGGCGGGGCGGTTGCCTGGCAGGCGCGGCTGGCGGGTGTGCCGAGGGTCATCGGCTACAGTCCAGACTCGTCCGACGGAATGCTGGCCCTCAAAAGTGCGGCGCTGACCGATCTGGCCGACACTCCCGCCAGGGCTGTCCGAGACGCCGATCTCGTCGTGATCGCGGCTCCTCCGCTTGCCACCCTCGATCTGATCGATCGCATCGCCGGCTGGCTTCCCAAGGGCGCCATGGTCACCGATGTCACCAGCATCAAAGGACCAGTGGTGGCCCGGGCGGCTGCCGCAGGGCTGGCCGAACGCTTTGCCGGGTCACATCCGCTGGCGGGTACCCATGCGTCAGGCTTCGGGGCCGCGCGCTCGGATCTGATGCGCGGCGCCATCGTGTACGTCACGCCGGCCGGGCCGGATCCGGCGCCGGTTCGGGAGATCATGGACTTCTGGTCAGGCACCATGGAGGCGGAGCCGGTCCAAGTCACCGCCACGGGCCACGATGAACAGCTGGCCTGGACCAGCCACCTGCCGCAGGCAACGGCCTATGCGCTCGCGGCGGTTCTCGCCCGGAGGAAGGGCGTAACGTTCGGCACCGGTGCCCGAGATACCACCCGCCTGGCCGCCAGCTCGGCACGCCTCTGGACCGAGCTCTTCCAGTTGAATGGTGCGGCCATCCTTCCGGCCCTCGAAGAGCTGGAGCGGGAGCTGTCCGCCATGCGTGAACTGATTGCCGGACCCGATCCTGAACCGCTGGGTCGTTACCTCGATCAGATTCGGGAGTTCCGCCGGGGACTCGAACGATGATCGTCGGCGGGCAGTTCCGGGTTCCAGGAGACAAGAGCCTGACTCACCGGGCGCTGCTGTTCGCCTCCCTGGCGGGCGGAACCAGCCGGATCCGCGGCGCCCTGACTTCCCTCGACGCCAAGTCCTCCGCTCGGGTCCTGCGTCAGCTTGGCGCCGAGGTTTCGCCGCTGAGAACCGGCGCCGTGGTCACTGTCGCGGGCCGGGCCAGGCTGCGGGCACCGGCAGACACCCTCAATTGCGGCAATAGCGGTACCACCACGCGGCTGCTGCTCGGCATCCTGGCTGGCCATCCGTTCGCCGCTTCTCTGACCGGCGATCGTTCGCTTCGCCGGCGTCCGATGCGCCGGGTCACCGAACCGCTGGCCCGGATGGGCGCTCGATTCGGCGTCATGGCGCACGATGGTTTGCCCCTGACGATTCGCGGTGGCCGGCTGGCGCCTCTTGAGTGGGAAATGCCGGTCTCCAGTGCCCAGATCAAGAGTTGCCTGCTGCTGGCGGGCATGACGGGCGGAGTGGCGGTCGCCGTGCGCGAACCGCACGGCCGCTCCCGGGATCACACCGAGCGGATGCTTCGCTCTTTCGGATATCAGGTGGATGACGTCGACGGCTGGATCCGCTTCGAACCCACCGGGCGCCTCCATCCTTTCGATATCGAGATCCCCGGCGATCCATCGTCCTCGGCGTTTCCGGTGGGCGCGGCGCTGCTGGCGGAGGGCGGCTCCCTCAGCATCACCGATGTCGGGCTCAACCCCACTCGTATCGGGTATCTATCCGTGCTCCGCCGGATGGGAGCACAAATTGAAATCAATCCGGCCGGCGAGCGCCTCGGCGAGCCGGTGGGCGGTCTCACGGTCAAATCCGGGGCCTTGAGATCCACCGAAGTCCTGGCTGGGGAAATTCCGGCCCTGATCGACGAAATTCCGCTCTTGGCCGCACTGGCCACCAGGGCCAGAGGCACGACGATTTTCCGTGAGGTGGGTGAACTGCGGGTCAAGGAGAGCGATCGGCTCGGACTGATCGCTGAGAATATTCGGACCTTGGGCGGACTGGCAACGGTTGAGGGAGAGGACCTCCTGATCGAGGGCAGGGAAGCGCCGCCAGCCGGCCGGGTCCGCACCGACGGCGATCACCGGATCGCGATGGCGTTCGCAGTGCTGGGCACGGTGCCGGGCGCCCGCGTCAAGATCGATGATCTGGCGTGCGCCGCCATCAGTTATCCTGGATTCCCCGAAATGCTGCGGTCGATCCGAGTCTGACCATGCCATCAACTGCTCACGTCCCTCCCCTGCCTGCCCCCTGGGTGATCGCCATCGATGGGCCCTCCGCCTCCGGCAAGTCCAGCACCGCCGGTGCAGTGGCCGAGCAGCTGGGACTGGTGCATCTCGACAGCGGTGCACTCTATCGGGGGGTAACCCGGGTGGCGCTTGATCGAGGTCGAGTGGCGGGGCTCGGAGCCGTTCTGGAACAGCCGGCGCGGCTCATCGGCGAATCGCAGCGACGGAATCTGACGCTTACAAAAACGGCGTCGGGATTCGTGGCCACGCTCGATGGAGTTGCTGCCGACTCGATCATCCGAACCCCCGAGGTCACCGCCGGTGTCTCGGCGGTCGCTGCCGTGCCATCGATTCGCGACTGGGTCGATCGTCAACTTCGATCGATTGCCGCTGCCTCGGGCGGTGCGGTCATCGACGGCCGTGACATCGGAACCGTCGTCTTTCCGGAGGCCTCGCTCAAGATCTATCTCATCGCGTCGGCCCGGGCCCGCGCTCGACGCCGGCTCGAACAGCGTGGCGAAGCGGTCGGGGAGGCCGCTCTCGCAGCCGAGACCGCTCGGCTCAGCGCCCGCGATGCGGCCGACAGCCAACGGGCGGTGGCCCCGCTCAAGATGGCGGCCGATGCGCTGCCGCTCGATGGCACCGATCTGACCTTTGCCGAGCAGGTGGCCTGGATCGTGTCCCGCGCCCGATCGATGGGGATTGGAAAGGGTGGCAAGGAGAGAACGGGCGCTTAGGGAGACCGGTTATCAATACTCGGCCGACCTTCCGACCTACCCTGCTTTCGGCCTCGATCCCAATCGCCCCCGCGTCACGGCTACAACCACGACCGTGGCGAGTACTGCTCCCGCCAGGTAGATCGGCAGTCCTGGTTCACGGGTCTGGTTGCCCTGGCAGAGCCCTGCCATGATCGCAAAGCTGCTGTTGTACCCCGCGTGCATCAGCATCGGGGGCAGGATGCTTCCTCCTGACCGATTCATCGCCCAGGTCATCAACCCGCTGTTGCATACCATGACCATAACGAATGCCCAGATCGGAATCCCCTCGATCCCGACCACCCAGAGTGGCAGATGCCAGGCGGCCCAGACGAGGCCAAGCAGCACCGAAGCTGCCAGGGGACCGTAGCGGGCCTGGAGGCGCGGCAAGGCAAAGCCACGCCAGCCGGGCTCTTCGTTGAGCGGGCCGCCCAGCAGATTGAACGGATTGGACCACCAGGCCAGACTCCCGCCAACCAGGGCAGACCAGGACAGGGTTCTCACCGCACCCCTCGTGAGCAGGAGGGCCGGCAGTACCGAGAACGTCACGAGCACCAGCAGCCCGCCCGCCACCGTGGCCAGTACTACTCTCGGCCACGAGGGTCCCAGTCCGCAAATCCTGAAATTTCCCTGGCTCAGCCATTGGGTCCACAGCGCCGCGATCGTTGGCGCGGTGGCAAACAGCATCAGGATCTCCTGGGGTACTTCGGTCTTGATCAGCCCGAGACCGGCGGGAGAAAGGACCAATGGGAGGATCAGCAGCCAGCCGAGCAGGTAGGCGAGCGTGAAGAAGGTCAGTACCGGACGTCGCCGGGCGAAATCTCGAATCGCAGCCATCGGCGCTCCTGTATTGGATCGGGAGGATTTGGTTGCATAGCCCCCCGGTACCGATCTTGTTGTGCCTGCCCTCGACCCTCGACCCCTACCGGTATCCGGCCCTTATTCCTATATTGTCTGGCTCCCCAGCCCGGGCAATTCTGCCTCGGCGGGGTCGACATCACCCCAATCCGCGCCATTCCGGGCGGCGATCCTGGAAGGAAGTTCCCCCCGAATGTCCGAACTGGCCACCGCAACCATTACGTCACCCACCGGTCTTCGCGTCAGAGCTGATCTGTACGACGAGGATTACTCCGAAGCCGAATACGAGCAGATGCTGACGATGTACGAGGGCACCATGGCCTCGATCGTCGAAGGCGAGATCGTCCGCTCCAAAGTTCTCCGGATCACCGACAACGCCGTCATCCTCGATGTCGGGTTCAAGTCCGAAGGCTCGGTGCCGCTCGACGAATTCAAGGAAATGCCCAAGCCGGGCGACGAAGTCGAAGTCTTCCTCGAGCATCTCGAGGACCAGGAGGGCGCGGTCGTGCTCTCCAAGAAGAAGGCCGACTTCATGCGGGTCTGGGAAAAGATCCGGGTGGCCCACGAGAGCGATCAGCCGGTGCAGGGCACCCTGACCAAGAAGATCAAGGGTGGCGTGGTCGTCAACCTGATGGGCGTCGATGCGTTCCTGCCGGGCAGCCAGATTGCCCTCCGCCGGGTGCCCAATATCGACGACCTGCTGGGCCAGAGCTTCGAGTTCAAGATCATCAAGCTCAACAAGCGCCGCCGCAACATCGTGGTCAGCCGCCGCGTGATCCTCGAGAACGAGCGGGCCCACAAGCGCGAGTTCCTGATGAAGGAGCTGGCCGTGGCCCAGGTCCGCAAGGGCGTGGTCAAGAACATCACGGACTTCGGGGCGTTCATCGACCTCGGCGGCGTCGACGGACTGCTCCACATCACCGACATGTCCTATGGCCGGGTCTCGCACCCGTCCGAAGTGGTGGCCATCGGCAAGGAAGTCGAAGTCAAGATCCTCGACATCGACTGGCAGCGTGAGCGGATCAGCCTGGGCATGAAGCAGCTCCAGGCCTACCCGTGGCAGAACGTGGCCGAGCGCTATCCGATCGGCACCCGGGTGCAGGGCAAGGTGGTCTCGATCACCAACTACGGCGCCTTCGTGGAGCTGGAGCCCG
>JBEPVA010000063.1:0-18171 GCA_041691295.1 Gemmatimonadota bacterium | reverse complement strand
GATTCTGGCAGGTAGGAGTAGGCGCTCGTATGTTTCGAGACCAGGCGCCCGATGGTCGGCAGCACATGTTTGAAATAGAAGAAGTACAGGCCGCGAATCGGCTGCTTCGGCGGGGTGCTGAATTCGAGGATGACCAGCCGGGCACCCGGACGGAGCACCCGGGCGGCCTCGGTGAGACCGGCGTCGAGATCGGCCAGGTTCCGGACCCCGAACCCGACCGTGGCACCGTCGACGCAGGCGGAGGGCAGTGGCAGTTCGAGAGCATCGGCATTCACTGCCCAGACCCGGTCTGACTTGCCCCGGCCCCGCTCCAGCATCGGCTTGACGAAATCGGCGCCGAGGACCCGGCCGCCAAATCCAGCCCGGCTGGCCAGTGCCGCAGCCAGATCAAGCGTTCCGGCGCAGAGATCGAGATAGCGTCCGTCCGGGCGGCGCTGCCAGCCCAGCTGTTCGACCGCCCTGCGTCGCCAGTATTTGTCGATATTGAGACTGAGCAGGTGATTGAGGAAATCGTAGCGGGGGGCTATGGCCGTGAAGATGCCCCGAACGTACCGCCGCTTCTCCGCTCCGCCGACTACGGGTAACTTACTATCTGTGGCTAACATAGAGGCCCAATGTAGTCCGCTCAGAAGTGGCCGCGCAACCCGATGGGGTGGGCGTGGCTAAGCGCGTTGAGCTGCCGGCCGCCACCGATCAGGAGGTAGTTGCCGAGGCCCGGGCTGGCCGCGAAGCCGCCTATCGTGAGCTGATCCGCCGTTACGAGCGTCCAGTCTTCTCGCTGATCTACCGAATGGTGAGGGATCGGGAAATCGCCGAGGACCTGGCCCAGGAAACATTCGTCAAGACGCTGAACGCCATCAGCACCTACCGGCCCGAGTTCAAGTTCTCGAGCTGGATCTTCAAGATCGCCAACAACACCGCCATCGATCACCTCCGCAAGCGGGAGCTGGCCACCCTGTCGATCGACGGCGCCCCCGACGCCGTGACGCCTGACTCGATCGAGGCCACCACGCTCCAGATCAGTGACCGGCGCGAGAGCCCGCTGGCCGAGCTCGAAGCCCGCGAACTCGGTGGCGCGATCGAGACCGCAATTGCCAGACTTCGGCCCGAATACCGGGCCTGCATCATGCTCCGCCACGTCGACGGGCGCGCCTATGAAGAAATTGCCGACATGCTCGAACTTCCGCTCGGCACGGTGAAGACCTACATCCACCGCGCTCGGCATGAGTTGCGTGATCTATTGGCCGATCTGCGTGAGTGAAACCGCCTTCACGAGGCACCCGTAGAAGCAGCCGCATGAATGACGCCTCTGCCGGTCACCTGACCCCCGATCAGATCGATCAACTCCTCGAGTCCGATGCCTCTCGTTCCGTAGCGTTTCATCTAGAAACCTGCGTTGAATGTCGCGACCTTCTGGCCTCGGAACGCGAGCTGATCCACTCGCTGAGCGCCCTTGAGCCGGTCGAGGTCCCGCACGGCTTTGCTTCCCGGGTCATGGAGCGGGTGGCACTGCAGCATCCCGAATTTGCCCGGTCCCGGCCGCATATCACCAATGCCGAGCTGGATGCCTGGCTCGACAGCACCCTGGCGTCAGCGCGGATGTGGCATCTCGAGGACTGCGCCCCATGTCAGGTTTTGGCCGATTCCGAGCGGGCGCTGGTTCAGCGTCTGGAGTCGCTGCCGCTGCTCTCTCCGGCACCGAAGTTTGCTGCCCAGGTCATGTCCAAGGTGGCGGTGGTGGAATCGGCCGGCACGCTGACCGTGATCCGCCGCAGGCTGATGGCCAGTCCACGGACCGCGATACTGGCTGCCTCCGCGGCGGCCCTGCTGATCGGCGGGGCGGGTACCAGCATCGGCTGGAGCCTGACCCACCAGGATACCCTGACCCGGCTGGGGCAGACCGTCACGACCGAAGGATCGCAGTGGCTCTGGCTGGGGGTTCGCGGGGTGGTGTCCAACCTGATCGAGCAGCCGTGGTATTCATCGGCCCGCCAGGTACTGGGTACACCTGCCCGGCTGGCCTGGATCGGCGCGGCAACGCTGACCGCATGGACCGGCGGCCTGGTACTGATGCGCCGGCTGCTGACGGTACCAGGGTCCCATGCGGCCTGAGCGCCGCCGGGTTCTGGCTCTCGCAGCGGTCGTGGTCCTGGTTGCCCGACCGCTGGCTGCTGAAGAGACCTACCGCTGGACCGATCACTTCACGACTCCCGTCGAATTTTTCAGGATCTGGTGGTCCGCTGCCCAGTCCACTCCCGTTCGCGACCACATCGTCACTCTCTCGGCCGATCAGACCGCCCTGGCGTTTGTGCTCGACGGCGATCGGACCCTGCGAGTCGACTTCGACGCCGGCCGGCTGCTGATCGATGGGCACCTGGCCGGACGCTATCCGGCCGGCGGGGCACTTGAGGTATCCTGGCGCCAACTAGTCAGCGATGCGGCGCGGCACCGGACCGCCGATGTGGTCACGGCGCTGCATCAGTGGCAGCCCGCCGGCCTGAGTGCAGAGGAAGGCGTGCTGGCCGCGTTGATTCACCAGCGGACCGCCGAGCTCGGAGCCGCTTCATCGGCTGTCTCCGCCCCTCAGGCGCTGCCACCGGCGGCGCCCGGCGGGCTCACCATTCCACTCAACGACCTGAGTGATGCCGCTCGACTGGAGCCGCTGCTCCGCCGGGCCTCGCGTGAGGCCGGGCCTAACCTCGCCGTGACCGTTCCCGGTGGCGAAGCCAGGCTCGGGCGGTACAGCCTTGGTTCGGGGGCCACGCTGCACGGCCCGCTGCTCGTGATCGGTGGCAACGCGGAGATCTTCGGCACCCTCGATGGCAACCTGGCCACCGTCGATGGCGACATCATCGTGCACCGCGGCGCCACGATCACCGGGGATGTGCTGGCGGTCGGCGGGGACGTCAATTCCGAAGGCGGCGATATCCGCGGCGAGATCCGGACCCTGCGCGGCGCGGCGGCCCCGACCGCAGCACCCGAGGCCCAGGTGGCGCCCGCGAGCGCCTTGGCGACCGCCCTCAGGCGGGCGGCCGGACTGGCCGGGATCCTGACTTCATTGCTCGTCCTCGGCATGAGTGCTGTCCTATTCGCCAAGCAGCCGCTCGAGATCGTGTCCGATACCATTGCCCATTCATTTGCCCGCTCATTCGTGGTCGGGGTGCTGGGCCAGATCATGCTGGTGCCCACGTTCGGGATGCTGGTGGTCGGATTGATCCTGAGTGTCGCGGGGATCCTGCTGGTGCCCTTCGTGGTGGTGGTCTACCTGCTGCTCGCGGTGCTGGCCGTCGTGGGTGGCGGACTGGCCATGGCGCATGCCACCGGCGAGATCTGGACTCGACGCCGGATGGCCACGGGCATGCTGGTCGGCTCGCCCAACAGCTACCGATATCTCTGGCTGGGGCTGGGCGTGCCGGCGGCGCTCTGGTCGGCCTGGATCCTGTTCGGCTGGGTGCCGCTGGCCGGCAGCCTAATGCTGGGCCTGGCGGTGCTGGTGAGCTGGCTGCTGTTGACCGTCGGATTCGGGGCCACGCTGCTCTCGCGAGGCGGGCTGCGTGAAGGATTCGCCGGCCGAGTGCTGCCGGCGGAATCGTTGACCGACGAATACCTCTGGGCCACGCCGCAATTTGGAGTGCCGGCCGCCAAGCGGCCCGGCAGCCGGACTCCGCCGCCACTCCCCTGATGATGTTTTCTCTCCCACGTGCCACGGTCAGGTCAGTCCGAACGGCCCTGACCGCGCTGCTGGTGGCCGCTCCGCTGCAGGGCCAGGGCATGCAACAGGCCAGCGCCGCGCGCCAGCTGTTCGACCAGACCTCGCTGCACGCCACCGTATCGTTCGCCGCCGGCACCGTCATCCTCAAACCGGCCGCGAGCGGAATGCTGTACCGGATGACGGCGGACTTCGATCCCCAGCGCTTCGTGCCGATCTCGAAGTATGACGGCGCGGCGCAGTCAGTCTCCCTCGGGATTCAGCCCACCGGACAGGGCGGAATTACGGTCAGCAGCCGAGAGCACCTGGCCCAGAACGCCAGCATCGAACTGTCACGGGAAGTCCCACTGGTCCTGGATCTCAATTTCGGGGCCGCCGAGGCCACGGTGGACCTGGGGGGGCTGCGGCTGAAGCGAGTCCGCATGGAGACCGCAGGGAGCAAGGCGCTGGTCCGGTTCAGCCAGGTCAACCCTGGCCGCTGCGACTCGCTGGTGGTCAAGGCGGGTGCCGCGGAAGTGACCCTGGAGTCCCTGGGCAACAGCCGGTGCCAGTGGATCCGATTGGGAGGCGGCGCAGGCGGGGTGAATCTCGATCTCGGCGGGGCCTGGGCCACCGAGGCCCGGGTCGGTGTCTCGGTTGCGGTGGGCCGGGTAAAGCTCACGATCCCCAAGGACCTCGGCGTGGAGCTGACCCTCGAGCAGTTTCTGTCCAGCTTCGAGCCCAGAGGTTTCGTCCGCGACGGCAAAGTCTGGCGGACGCCCGGATATGCGCAGGCCACCCACCGGGTCGCGGTCAACCTCTCAACCACTGTCGGCGGCGTGAACGTGGCCTGGGTGCCCTGAGGCCAGAACCGATTAGTCCGGCACCAGGCTGGTCCGCTCCAGTGCCATCGTCAGTGTTTCCTCCCCGATACTCAAATACAGCTGGCGATCCGACACCGAGAGGCTGAAAGCGGTTCGGCGATCGAGCCGGGCAATGATCCCGGCCAGGAACTCCTTGTCGATGGCATACAGTTCGATTTCTTGGGCCCGGTGAATCTTTCCCCCCTCCCAGCTCCGCAGCAGCAGCCTGGGTTCGCGATGGGTGTAGATCACCACCCTGGGGGCGGCCTTGCTCGCCTTGTGGAGCCGAGCGGCGTCAGGGCCACCGACCTCGATCCAGGTGACCAGCGCCCCGGTGAGGTCCCGCACCGTCACCGCCGGTTCATCGGTGTCAGACACCCCCTTCGAAAAACTGATCCCCTCGACGAACTCGAGGCAGTAGGCCAGCACCCGGGTCAGCAGGTACTCCTCGGTCTCCGAGGGGTGCCGCGCGACCTTCAAGGCAAGCGACTCGTAGACGCCGCGATCGACATCGGAGAGTTCGATCGTGAAGGTGTAGATGGTTGAGGAGAGGGCCATTGAGGAATAAGGAAGGAGCAGGAGGAAGGAGGAAGGAGGAAGGCGAACAGTGCGTGAATGTGGAAGTTTGGGACCATCGCGCCGGGATTGCGTTTCCATCTCGGCCTATGCATTACCGGGTCGCTATTCCTTCTCGTCTCTCGTCTCGCTCAGCCCAGCCTGGCCCGCACCGCGCCGCCGGTGCCGATGCCGAATCGTCGGGCGGCCGAGCCACCGCGGACAGCGATTTCGACTCGGCCCCCTGATCCGACGTAGGCGACCGGCGTTCCCGGGGGCACATCGCCAAACGTAAATCGCAATGGACCGACCTCGGTGTCCTCCACTTCCAGTACGGCATACGATGGCACTTCGGCAGGCGTGAGATTGGTGATCAGGTTGCCGAAGCGATCGACGTAGATGACTTCCCCCACCACGTTCTTGCCTTCGTAATGGAAGGCCGCAGGGGCCAGCACGGTCAGCGGCGCCGTCAGCGGCGCGCCCAATGCGGCCAGCACCGCGCCGCGAGCCAATGCCGCGGCGGCGGGGCTGAAGAGATCCCGGCCGTGAAATGTGGCCGACGCTTCGGCGGGTGTGGCCAGCCCAACGGCCTCGACCGAAGCGGTCTGGGCCGCGGAGCTGAGCAGTCCGTTGTCCGGCCCGACGAAGCAGTGACCAGCGGCTTTCAATGCGACGGCCAGCCGCGGGGTGCCGACTCCCGGATCGACGACCGCGAGATGCACCGTGCCGGCGGGAAAAGTTGGCCAGATCTGGCTCAACAGATAGTGACCGGCCCGGACATCGCCCGGCGGCACGTGGTGGGTGAGGTCGATGACCTGCACTCCGGGCGCCAGTGTGGCGAGCACGCCCTTCACCTCGCCGACATAGGAATCGGAGGTGCCGTAGTCCGTGAGAAAAGTGATGGCGGGCATGGTGAATCATAGGGGGACGGAGTGCTGAGTGCTGGGTTCATGGTTCACGGTTCGTCGCGAGGGCAGCGAAGGATGCGGCCCGAGGTTCCGCGTTGGGGTCAGGTGCACCGAGACCAGGATGGTGGACGCCGTGAACCGTTCACCCTGAACCAGCAGCGATCGTTGCATCAACCTTGCAACATCGAGGGCCGTCGGTTGGCATGGCTCCATCCGCCCACCTAGACTTTACCACCCATGTCGATTCCCGAATTTGCCTCGCTGCAAGCCGCGCTCGGCGGCCGATTCCTGCTCGAGCGGGAAATCGGCCGCGGCGGAATGGGAGTGGTGCTGCTGGCACGGGACACCGCCCTCGAGCGCCCGGTGGCGATCAAGCTCCTGCCGTCCATCCTCGGGTCTGATCCCGCTCTCCGAGCCCGATTCCTCCTCGAAGCCCGCACCGCCGCTCGACTTGGCCATCCGCACATCGTGCCGATCCATGCGGTCGAGGAGCACGGTGACCAGGTCTGTTTCATCATGGCCTTCGTGCCCGGCCAGACCCTGGCTGAGCGGGTCCGCGAGCAGGGACCGATGGCGCCAGGGGATGTGGCCCGCATCGTTCGGGAAATTGCCTGGGCCCTGGCCTACGCGCACCAGCAGGGCGTGGTCCACCGGGATGTGAAGCCGGAGAATATCCTGCTCGAACGGGGGAGTGGACGGGCGTTGATCACCGACTTCGGGATTGCCCAGGTGGCAGCCTCCGGTGCGCGCACGCCAGCTGGCGGCATCCGGGGCACGCTGCGCTACATGAGCCCGGAACAGGCCGAGGGACAACCGGTCGATGGGAGGAGTGACCTCTACGCGCTCGGGCTCACCGCGCAGTTCGCCTTGACGGGACGGGTGCCGTTCGAGGGAGAGGAGCCGGCCGCGCTCCTGGTGCTCAAGGCCAGCCAGGTCGTCCCGCCGCTGGCCGCAATGCGCAGCGACATCCCCGCCGCGCTCGCGACGATTCTCGATCGATGCGTGGCCACAGCGCCTGACGACCGGTTTGCGACCGCAGAAGCGCTGGCCGATGCACTGGGCGAGATCCACGGCATCGCCTCGTCGCCACCCGTACTCCAGAGGCTGGCACAGGAGGTTTCGGCGATCGGCGTCGACATCGGGGGCTTCGCCAGCCTGGCTGTTGTCGCCGTGGTGGTCCAATCGCTCACTCGTGATTTCCTCGGATTCGGATTGTTCTACACGCTCGGGCTCTGTACCCTGATGGTCGGATTGATCGCGCTGCGCGCGATGTCGGCCATCCGCCTGCTTCGGGAGGCGAGTGCGGAGGGGTGGGAAGTTGGCGACCTCGAGGCCGCCGCCCGACGGGGCACGCCAACCACAGGCACCGGCGGCCCAGCCTATACCGGAGGACGGATCGCGATCTGGGCGGGGATCATGGTGGGGCTGACCCTGTTCTGGCTGGGTCCGCGCGCCTGGTTTCAGGCCGGAGACGCGAATGTATTCACCTGGATCATCGAACTGTTCAGCCTGGGCGCACCGGTGGCGGCCGGCCGGTGGCTTGCCGGGAGCCTTGAACGAAGACCCGACGGCAAGCTGGGACCATTCACCACGTTCTTCCTCCGGTTCAAGGCCGGGATCCTGCTGCGTGTTGCCGGTCTGGGACGGAAGGCCCGAAGACGGACGAGTCTGCCCGCCGATCAGCCAACCGAGCTGGTACTGGCCGGGCAGGCCCGCCAGCTGATGCAGGCACTGCCCAGGGCCGAGCGGGGCCGGATCGAAGGCGCCGCTGCCTTGCTCGATCGGCTGATGGTCGATGCCGCCGAACTGCGGGGCAAACTCGAGGAGATTGCCGGCGCGGAGGCGGCCATCGGACCGATTCAGGGTGAGGCAAGGAAGTCGGCGCAGGTTGAGATGCAGTCGGCCCGGCGGGAAACGCTGGCCCGATTGGCCACGACAATGCAGGGGTTGGAGCAGCTGCGAGTCGACCTGCTTCGTGCTCAAGCCTCGGCAGCCGGAGGGGAAGGGCTCACAGAGGATCTGGCGGTGCTGGACAGGTTATCGAGGCGGATCGATGACGCGAAATGAGTGGTACTGAGCGTTCGCGGTTCACGGTGGTCGGTTCACGGTTCACGGTTCACGGTTCCACCAAAATGAAAGTCGCACGATTCCCGATCACTAGACCTTTTGGCTCTTCGCTTTTCGCCGTTCGCTGTTCACGCCCTCGCTGTCTCCCAGCTGCCCCACTGCCACAGCCCCGTCATGACGACCCCACGAAGCATCGCGGTGCCGGCCAGCAGCAGCCAGATGCCTGCCAGCCCCCAGCGAGGCGCGATCACGATAGCCAGCGGGACGCGGATGGCGCACAGCACCACGACCCACAGCATCGGCCACAGAGTGTAACCCGCGCCGGATAACGAGGAGTAAAGCGTTTCCTCAAAGGCGATGGCCGGCTGGGCCACCGCCGCGGCGACGAGGTACAAAGCGGCATCGGCGTTGGTCGCCGCATCGCGGGTGAACAGCCCCGCGATCAAGTCGGGAATCAGCAGAAAACAGGTCGTCATCACCAGTGTGACCGCCAGTGCGTAGCCCGCCGCCAGCCACCCCGCTCGGCGGGCCCGATCCGGTCGGCCCGCGCCAAGGTTCTGGCCCACCACCGCCTCGGCGCCGAGGCCGAACCCCACCGCGGTCATGTAGCTCATTCCCTCGACCTTGTGTCCGATGCCGAGGGCCGCCAGCGCCGGGCTGCCGAAGCGACTGATCACTGGCACGAGCAGCACGTAGATGAAGCTGAACAGGAATCCAGCGACGGCGGCAGGGATCCCGATCCGAAACATCGTGAGCGCCGTCCTGCCCTCAAAGGCCGGAATAATGCGCTGGCGCCGAAACAGCAGCCACAGCCCGACGAGGCACCCGCCGCCCCGAGTGAGGACAGTCGCGAGCCCCGCGCCATACACTCCAAGTCTCGGAAACGGGCCGAGGCCGAGGATCATCACCGGATCCAGGACCAGGTTGAACAGGACGGCGGTGGCCAGCAGCAGAAACGGCGTGCGGGTATCGCCGGCGCTGCGAAACGCCGCATCGACCACCATGTATCCGTAGATCAGGAAGGCGCCCAGCAGCTGCACGATCAGGAATTGCCGGCTGGCCCCCGCGACCTCCGCGCTGGTGCCCATGAGGTGCAGTAGAGGATCCAACCCGACCATGCCGACCAGCGGAACCACTATCCCCAGCCCGACTGCCATCCACAGTGCGGTGCCGGCCGCGCGGGCCGCGAGATCCGGGCGGCCCTCACCGTGGCGCCTGGCGGCGATGGCACCGAGTCCCACGCTGATCAGTTCGCCTGAGGTGATGATGATCCAGAGGGCGTAACTCGCCACCGACACGCCAGCCAGCGCCGTCGGGCCGAGGGTGCGGCCGACCCAGAAGGTATCGGTGATGTTGAACAGGACCTGCAGCAGGGTGGTGCCGACGGCGGGAATTGCGACTCGGAGCAGGATACGACTGAGAGGGCCTTCGGTCAGCGAACCGCGGGGCTGGCCGGCCGGTACCACCGCACCAAGCTCCAGCGCTTCAGGACTGGGAAGGGAAACCGACCCGGCGGAATTGGAATCCGAGGGAGTGCTCATGCCGGCCCCTCCGGCGCCCCGCGACTAGCCGCGCAGAATCGGAAGGGACTGTCCTCGGCGGGAGTTCTGCTCCACGAGGCGGGCCAGCTCCTGCAGACGCTTGGCGGCATCACTGGCCGGCTCGGCGGCCACGATCGGCTTGCCGCCATCAGCCAGGGTGGCGAGTCCCGGTTGCAACGGGATCTGGGCCAGCAGTGGCACACCCAGCTCTTCGGCCAATCGCTGACCGCCGCCCGAGCCGAACAGGTCGATAACCCGGCCGCTGACCGCATCAGTGAACCCGCTCATGTTCTCAACCACGCCGAGGACCGGGACGTTGACCCGCTCAAACATCTTGGCGCCGCGCAGCGCGTCTCCGACTGCCACGTCCTGCGGGGTGGTGACGATGATGGCCGAACTCACATTGCACGACTGGACCAGCGACAGCTGGGCATCACCGGTGCCGGGTGGCAGGTCGATGATGAAATAGTCGAGCTGGCCCCAGAGCACATCGCGGAGGAACTGCTGCACGATCTTCATGATGATCGGCCCGCGCCAGATGGCCGCCGCATCACGATCGATCAGGAACCCGATCGACATCAGTTTGACGCCATACGCCTCGAGCGGGACCATCTTGCCGTCGGCCAGCGGCGGCTTGTCGAACACACCGAACATCCGCGGGATGTTGGGGCCGTAGATATCAGCATCCATCAGCCCGACCCGATGACCGGCCTGGGCCAGCGCCACCGCAAGATTGGCCGACACGGTGGACTTCCCTACCCCGCCCTTGCCGGACGAGATGGCCAGTATCCGGCCGAGCTCGGGAAATTCGACCGGGGTCGGAGGCGGCGGCGCCATGCCCGCCTGACCATGAGTCTGGCCCGGCGGCGGAGAGCCTGGTGCGGCGTGAGTGGTGCGAGCGGGGCCGCCGGGATCCTGCACGCTGATCTTCGGACCATCCGGCCTGACGCCTTCGAGGGCGCGCACCGCGGTGCGCGCTTCCCGCACCAGCGTGGCCGGGTCCTCACGAGACAGCAGAAAAGTGAAGCTCACACCACCATCGGCCGTGACTTCGAGGTCGCGGACCATGCCGGCGGAGATCAGGTCGTTGTCGAGTCGGGGATTTCGGATCCGGGCCAGCGCCGCCGTGACCCGGCCCATCAGTGCGTCAGTCATGGGAGCGTGGTCAGACGGCCTGGACCAGCTTGACTTCCGGCACCATCTGCTTGAGCCGGACTTCGATTCCCTGTTTCAGCGTGATGGTGGATGCGGCACAGCCGTGGCAGGTGCCGCCGAGGCGGAGCACCAGCAGGCCATCGACCTCGTCGAAGTCCACGACCTCGACCTGTCCTTTGTGGGAGGCGATATAGGGACGCAACGTGTCCAGGGTGGCTTCAATCCGTTCCAGCGTATCCATCGGGGCGACCGTGAATTCCGAGTAAAAGACTCCGTAAGCTAGCCGTTCAGGCGCCGTTGCGCCTCTCGCGCAGGTACTCGCGCGCGGCGGGGAGCACCCTGGCCTGCACTTCCGCCAGTGAGCCTTCCATCGAGAGCCCCGCCGCCTTGGTGTGCCCGCCACCGCCGAACGGCCGGGAAAACTCGGCCACATCCACGTCGCCGACCGACCGGAGGGAAATCTTGACCCGGCCCGCGGCGATCTCGCGGAACAGCAGCGCCATCTTCACCCCGATGATGCTGCGGGGAAATTCGACGATGCCATCGAGGTCATCGGCCGAGACGCCCAGCCGCTCAAGAGCGCCGGGCGGCACGGTGACCCAGGCCAGGCCATGCTCCGGCTCCACCACCAGGGTCTGCAGCGCCTCGGCGTACAGCCGGGCCCGCCCTTCCGGCGCGTTGGCATACACGTCGAGATAGATCTGTTCCGGATCGAGCCCGACCTCGAGGAGGTCGGCGGCCACCCGCAGCACCCGGGGCCGGGTGTTGCTGAACCGGAAACCGCCGGTGTCGGTGAGAATGGCGACGTACAGCGCCCGCGCCGCCTCCACCGTGAGCTGCATGCCACTGGCCCGGGCAATCTCGAAGACCAGTTCACCGGTGGCCGATGCATCGGGATCGACGTACCGGGGTCCATCGGGCAGGTGACCGGCGCTGACATGATGGTCGACGCAGGCGACCGGCACCTTGCAGTCACGGACGGTCTGGCAGAGCATACCGAGCCGGCCGACATCGGCGATGTCGAGGACCAGAATCATGTCGGCCCGGCGCAGTTCCTTGACCGCTTCCTGGCTCTTGTCGGCACCGGGAATTTCCGCGAACAGGAACCGGTACCGATCGGGAGTCGGCGAGGGATTGGTGATGATCGCGTTGACGCCGCGGGCACGGAGGAGGTGGAGGAAGGCCACTTCGCTGCCCAGCCCATCGCCGTCGGGGTTGACGTGCGTGGTCAGGCACACCCGCAGGCCCGGCTTGAACGCCTCCATGAAGGCGCGAGCCTGGTCTTCACGAGCGAAAGGAGGTGCCATGGTCATGGCGGCGAAGATAGGCGGAGGAGCCGGACGGCGGGAGTGGGGAAAGCCGGACTGCAAGGATGACCGGGCGGACCACCAGAGTCCGCCCGGCCACCCTTCTGCTACATGGCGCGCTTGGCGAGGCGCGAGTTCCGGATGCCGTAAGTGAAGTAGACGATCAGGCCGATCACGAACCAGATCAGCAGCCGTTCCCACGTGCGGGGCGGCAGGTGGTACATCAGAAAGGCCGCCGTGATGGCGCCGGCCGGTGCGGTGAACCAGATGATCGGCGCCTTGAAGGGCCTGACCAGGTTCGGTTCTCGCACCCGCAGGACCAGGATGCCGATCGAGACGATGACAAAGGCCAGCAGGGTGCCGATCGAGACCAGGCTGCCCGCTTCACGCACCGACAGCCAGCCCGACGGAATCGCGACTGCCAGACCGGTCACGATGGACGTGATCCACGGGGTCTGGAACTTGGGGTGGATGTTGTTGACCCACTGCGGAAGCAGGCCGTCGCGCGCCATCGAGTAGAAGACGCGGGACTGGCCGAGCAGCATGACCAGCACCACGGAGGAAAGTCCCGCAATGGCGCCCAGCTTGATGAAGGTCGAGATCCAGCCCAGCCCGGCCCGGTCCGCCACGACCGCGATCGGATCGGGCACGTTGAGCTCGGTGTAGGACATCACGCCCGTCGCGATGGCGGCGACGATAATGTAGAGCACGGTGCAGACCAGCAGGGAACCGATGATGCCGATCGGCATGTCCTTCTGCGGGTTCTTGGCCTCCTGGGCGGCGGTACTGACCGCGTCGAATCCGATGTAGGCGAAGAACACCACTCCCGCGCCGGCCACGATGCCATCCCAGCCAAAGGCGCCGGGAACCGGCACGCCGTCGGCGCCGACAGTCTGGGGCGGAATGAACGGGTGCCAGTTGGCGGTGTTGATGGCGTGAAAGGCGCCGAAGATGAAAATCAGGACCACCGCCACCTTGAGGAACACGATCACGTTGTTGACGTTGGCCGATTCCTTGATGCCGACGACCAGCAGGGTCGTCACGATCGCGATGATGATGACCGCCGGCATGTTGAAGACCGCGGTGACCACCGACCCATCCGCCGCCGTGACCTGGATGCCGTGCGCGGCGCTGAGCTCCGGCGGAATGTTGATCCCGATGTCCTTCAGGAACGACACCACGTAGCCCGACCAGCCGATGGCCACGGTTACCGCGCCCAGTGCGTATTCCAGGACGAGGTCCCAGCCGATGATCCAGGCGATGAACTCACCCAGCGTGGCGTAGCCGTAGGTGTAGGCGCTGCCGGCCATCGGCACCAGCGAGGCAAATTCGGCGTAGCAGAGTGCCGCGAAGATCGAGGCGACGCCCGCCAGCACGAACGAGAGGACCACGGCTGGACCCGAGTTCTGGGCGGCCACGGTGCCGGTCAGCACGAAGATGCCGGTGCCGATGATGGCGCCGATCCCCAGGAATGTCAGGTTCCAGGGTCCGAGCACCCGCTTGAGACTATGGTCGGTCTCCGCCTCGGCCTGAAGTTCGGTGACGCTCTTCCGTCGGAACAGATCCATGACGACTCCGTGGGGAGGGTTGTTGGTGGTTCAGCGACTATTGCGGACCTGCGATGATCAAGCCATTGAAAGATTGACGGATTTGGGGGCGTGCCGGCAAATCCATCAATCCGGCAAGCCCTACACGCTGTAGTTCGGTGCTTCCCGGGTGATGGTCACGTCGTGGGGATGGGACTCCCGGAGACCGGCCGCGGTGATCCGGACCATCTCGACATCCCGTTGGAGGGCGGCAATGTCGGCAACGCCGCAGTAACCCATGCCGCTGCGCAATCCACCGACCATCTGGAACAGCACGTCCTCGACGGCGCCCTTGTAGGGTACCCGGCCCTCGATGCCCTCGGGAACCATCTTGGTGGCGGCGGCCTCGTCGTCCTGGAAGTAGCGGTCGGCCGAGCCATCCTGCATGGCGGACAGGCTCCCCATGCCGCGAATGTGCTTGAACCGGCGGCCTTCGGCCAGTATCGACTCGCCCGGGCTTTCTTCGGTGCCGGCCAGCAGCGACCCCATCATGACCGAGGCGGCGCCGGCCGCGATGGCCTTGACCACCTCGCCGGAGTACTTGATGCCACCATCGGCGATGACTGGCACATCACCCGCCCCGCGGACCGCATCGGTGATCGCGGTGACCTGGGGAACGCCGACTCCGGTGACCACCCGGGTGGTGCAGATGCTGCCGGGCCCGACACCGACCTTCACGGCATCGGCGCCGCGCCGGACCAGCTCACGGGCGCCGGACTCGGTGGCAATGTTGCCGGCCACCAGCTGGACGTCGGGAAATGCCTGACGGAGCAGATCGAGCGTCTGGAGCACACCCTCGCTGTGTCCGTGGGCCGAATCGATGACGATGACGTCCGCCCCGGCATCGATCAGCGCCGCCGCCCGCAGCCTGGCCTCGGGCGTTCCGCCTACGGCCGCGGCCACCCTCAGGCGACCGTGCTGGTCCTTGTTGGCATCGGGATGCTGGCGCCGCTTGAAGATGTCCTTGACGGTGATCAGCCCCTTGAGCACGCCGAGCTGGTCCACCACCGGCAGTTTCTCGATCCGGTGCTTGGCCAGAATCCGCTCCGCCTCATCGAGTCCGGTACCAACCGGTGCGGTCACGAGGTGCTCGCGGGTCATGGCCTGCTGGACAGGCTGGTCCAGGTTGCGCTCGAACTGCAGGTCACGATTGGTGATGATGCCCACGAGTTTTCCGGTGGCATCGACGATCGGCACTCCGGAAATCCGGAATTTCCGCATCAGCTCCAGCGCCTCCCGGAGCGGCCGGTCGGGCGAGAGGGTGATCGGATTCAGAATCATCCCGCTCTCGCTGCGCTTGACCCGGTCGACTTCCGAAGCCTGGCGCTCCACCGACATGTTCTTGTGGAGGACACCGATGCCGCCGGCCCGCGCCATGGCGATGGCCATCTCGGCCTCGGTCACGGTGTCCATGGCGGCTGACACCAGCGGAATGTTCAGGGATATGGTGCGGGTAAAGCGGCTTTGGACGGACACGAGGCGGGGATGGACAGTCGAATGCCGAGGCACCAGCAGCACGTCGTCGAAGGTCAGCGCGACCTCGGGACGGAGCAGACTCATGCGGGATTGGACTCCGGATACACGAAGGCCCATCGGGCGCCGGAGGGCGCATACGACGGGCCAGATTGAAACAGGGGTTCCATCCTTGAAAATAGGCTCTGTTTCCCACTCGGGCAAGTCGGACCCACCGAGAGCGGAGAGTGGAGAGGGGCGCTCCGACGATGGCAAGCGGTGATGGCTACAGCGGCCGGAACAGCTCTTCCAGCCCGAGCGTGAACCGGGCCGCGGCAGCCTCGGGCTTCCACTCCAGCTGCTGGCGCTCGAAAGTCGGGAAGTGATCCTGCGGGGTCCAGACCTCAACTACTCTGGCGTCGGGATCGATGATCCAGTACAGCGGGACGCCCCGGCGCTGGTACTCCAGCCGCTTGGTGAATCGGTCGTGGCGAGCGGTGGAGTGGCTCAGGACTTCGACGACCAGCCGAACGTCCCGCACCTGATCCCACTCAAGCAGTTGGGCCTCTGCCAGCGGTACGACGAACAGGTCGGGTTGAACTTCGGTGTTGTGGTCTCCCCAGGAGAGTTCTGAGCGCGAGCCACCGACTTAAGAGTGCAGCCGCTGGCGCTCGATGTATGCCACAACGGTCGTATCCAGGCGCCTGGTAACGATTTCATGCCACGGCCTTGGCGCGGACGTCACCAGCAGCTCCCCGCGCACCAGCTCGTAGCGGTTGCCGTCCACCGGGAGGTCGAGGAGCATGTCGCCGGTGAATTAGGCCGGGGCGGGCATACCCATAAACTGTGGACCTCGGCGCCGAGGGGATGACATGCCCCACGATTTGGCGCCGAGGCTCGAAGTTGCGGACCGGAATTACGCCTGGGGGACCGCTCGAATGCGACGTTTCGTGAGATGGAGGAGAGCAAAAGGAGAATGGGGGAAGAAAGAGCAGCAGGCATTCGGAGTGCTGTTTCCTTCCTCCATCGGCCCAGCTACAGCGCCTGAAACAGCTCGCGCAGTGCCAACGTGAACGGAGCCGAGGCACCGTCGGGCGCCCAAAGCAGACGCTCGCGTTCGAAAGTCGGGAAGTGATCCTCCGGGGTCCAGCGCTCGACCACTCTCGCGTCGGGATCGATGATCCAGTACAGCGGGACGCCGCGTCGCTGGTATTCCAGCCGCTTGGTGAACCGATCGTGGCGAGCCGTGGAAGGGCTCAGAACCTCGACCACCAGCAGCAGATCGCGCATCTGCTCCCATTCAAGCGTCTGGGCCTGAGGCAGGGATACGACGAACAGGTCGGGCTGAACCTCGGTGTCGTCATCACCCCACGAAATCTCGGATCGGGAGGAAAAGGCGTGGCCGATGGCCTGCTCACGAGTGTAGCCCCGGATGGCTTCGAACAGGCGGGCATTGACCTCTTCATGCCACGGCCTTGGCGCGGGAGTCACCAGCAGCTCCCCGCGTACCAGCTCGAAGCGGTTGCCGTCCTCGGGAAGGTCCTGGAGCATGTCGCGGGTGAAGTAGGCCGGAGCTGGCATGGCCATAATGTGTGGGCCTCGGCGCCGAGTGGGCAAGGGGATGACATGCCCCCACGATATGGCGCTGGGGCTCGAAGTTGCGGACCGGAATCGTGCGGGAGGGACCGGTTCTACGCGAGGCTGATCAACATGCTGGAACAGTGGAGAAAGAGGAAGGCGGAAGAGGAGGGGAGAAGCCGCCTGACAACTCGTGGTCAGTTCCGTTCCTCCCTCCGCCATCCGCCTTTCCCGCGGTTCAGCTCTTCTTGCGCCAGATCGCATACACCGGCACCCCCAGCGCCACGATCAGCAGACCGAAGGCGGAGTATTTCCGCTGCACCGGATCGATCAGCAGCACGGCCAGAAGAAAAACGACTGCCGCGATGTAGAGCGCCGGCAGCACCGGATAGCCGAAGGCCTTCACCGGCCGGGGCAGATCGGGCTGGGTGAACCGCAGGCGGAACAGTGCCAGTGTCGTGAAGAGATAGAACAGCAGCGAGGCGAAAATGACGTAGGTCAGCAGTTCATTGTAGGTGCCGCTCAGGCAGAGCAGCATGGCCCAGGCCGCCTGGGTGTAGAGCCCGAAGGTCGGAGTCTTGTAGTCGGGGTGCAGCGTGCCGGCCTTCTGGAAGAACAGGCCGTCCCTGGCCATGGCGTAATAGACTCGCGGGCCGGCCAGGACGAGGCCGTTGACGCATCCGAAGGTGGAGAGCATGACCGCGATGGCCATCGCGATGGCGCCAGCCGGTCCGAACATCACTTCGGCCGCGGCGACACCGACCCGGTCCTGGGCGGCATACTGGATGCCGCGCGCCATGACGTCAGCGCCATCGGCGGTGCCATGGAACGGCAGCAGGCTCAGGTACGCAAAGTTGGCCAGGATATAGAGCGTCGTGACGGTGGCGGTGCCGACCGCGAGCGCCAGCGGAAGATTCCGTTTGGGATCACGAACCTCCGCCGCGGCGAACGTCACGTTGTTCCATGCATCAGCCGAAAAGAGCGAGCCCACCATGGCGGCGCCGATGACTGGCAGCACTGCCAGCCCCCAGTCTCCGGTGCCCCAGAAATGGCCGAAGTTCATGGCGGCGACATCGGCCCGGCGGAAGATCGTGAGACCGAGTACGACCAGCAGCACCAGCGCGCCGACCTTGGCCACGGCAAAGATGGTTTGTACCGCCGCGCCGAGCTTGACACCGCGGGCGTTGATCAGGGTCAGCACCAGGACGACAGCCAGCGCTACAATCCGCTGGATCGACAGCCCCAGCTCGACCGAGCCGCCGGGCATCGGCAGGTGGCCGAGGGAAAGGAAAACGTCAGGGGTGATCGAGGGGGCAAGGACGGAGAGGAATTTGCCAAAGGCGACTGCCACGGCGGCAATGGTGCCGGTCTGGATCACGCCGAATAGGGTCCAGCCGTAGAGGAATCCCCACAGCGGCGAAAATGCTTCGCGCAGATATATGTACTGGCCGCCCGCGCGGGGCATCATGGC
>JBEPVA010000062.1:0-18686 GCA_041691295.1 Gemmatimonadota bacterium | reverse complement strand
GTGTATAAGAGACAGGACATGTCCAAGATTCTGCGCTGGCTCGGAATCGGCCTTGGCAGCATCATCCTGGTCGCCGCGATCGGGTTTGCCAGCGCGGTGGTGATCACCGAACAACGCCAGTCAAAAAAGTGGCCGATCACCACCGTCGCGATCACGGTGCCGACCGACTCGGCCAGTATCGCGCGGGGCGCTCACCTGGCCAGGGCCATCGGCAAGTGCGTCGACTGCCATGGGCCCGATCTCGGTGGCCGGCTGTTCATCGATGGGATGCCGATGGGCAAGTTCGTGGCGCCGAACATCACGCCGGGCGGACCGATTGCCAGCTGGCCGGACGCTGACGTTGCCCGCGCCATCCATCACGGCATTGCACCTGATGGACGCGGCCTCGTATTCATGCCCGCGGAGGCATTCAACGGCTTTGGCGCCGAGGACCTCGGATCGATCATCGCGTACGTGAGGCAAGTGCCGAAGGTCGATCGCGCCCTGCCCGGAACGAAGATAGGCCCGATCGGGCGGGTGCTTTGGGCCACCGGTAAGATGGAATTGCAGGCGGCCCGGGTCCTCGACCTGAATGCGCCGATTGCCGTGCCGCCACCGCGGGGACCGACGGCTGAATACGGGAAGTACCTGGCCCAGGTCGGCGGTTGCACCTCCTGCCACGGGCCGGACCTCAAGGGTGGCTTGCAATACGGTCCGCCTGGCACCCCGCCCTCCCAGAACCTCACGGCCCTGACCGGCTGGACCCAGGCCGACTTTGAAAAGGCGCTGCACAACGGGGTCCGGCCCGATGGAACGACGATCAATCCATTCATGCCGTGGGAGCTGGCCGGAAAGATGACGGAGGAGGAGATGACCGCGGTGTGGGCGTATATACGGAGCCTTAAGCCCTAAGCCCTAAGCTGGTCGTTAGCCGTTAGCCGTTGGTGACACCGGGAAAAGCGAAAGGTGGAGGGAGGAATGGGCCGGCTGGTCCCCTCTCCCATCCTCCTTCCTCTTTCTCCTGCGGTCTAGTGCTGGAACTGCGCCAGCGGCACCACGTCCCGCGGGTTCTCGTCTCCGAAGAGCAGCTTGCCCTCCTTGAACGACGCGTTGCGCAGCGTGAGTGCGAGCACCTCGCCGAGGTTGTCGACCAGGTGGACCTCGATCGACTCCCGCACTTCCTTCGGCAGATCCTCGAGATCGGGCTCGTTCCGGATCGGGATCACGAACCGGTTGATGCCGGCCCGCACTCCCCCCAGGATCTTTTCCTTCAATCCGCCGATCGGCAGGACCTGGCCCCGCAGGGTAATCTCGCCGGTCATCGCGATGTCGGGCCGAGTGGGCCGTCCCGACAACACTGAGACCAGCGCCGTGGCCATGGTCACTCCGGCTGAAGGACCATCCTTGGGGATGGCACCGGCCGGCACATGGATGTGCGCGTCGCGATCGAACATCTCATCCTTGATGTGCAGGCCGGCCGCGTGGGAACGCGCGTAGGTCCATGCCGCCCGGGCTGACTCCTTCATCACGTCACCGAGTTGACCGGTCAGCACCAGCTCGCCCTTGCCACGCATGGTGGAGGCCTCGACGAACATGATGTCGCCACCGACCGGGGTGTAGAACATTCCGGTGGCCACACCGACCTGGTCTTCCAGCCCGGCCCGCTCCGGGTGCACCCGAGGCCGTCCCAGCAGATCGTCGACTGCCGCCTTGTCGATCACCAGACGCTCGGCTTCCTTGCCGGCGATCTTGCGGGCCACTTTCCGGGCCAGTTTGCCGAGCTCGCGCTCCAGCTGGCGGACACCGGCCTCGCGGGTGTAGCTGGTAATCACTTCGGCCAGCGCATCCTCGGTGATTTCCATCCGGCCGGCATCGACCCCGTTCTCCTGCAACTGGCGGGGCACCAGGTACTGGCGCGCGATGTGGGCCTTTTCCTTTTCGGTATAGCCGCTGAATTCCACCATTTCCATCCGGTCGAGCAATGGCGCCGGAATGTTCTGGATGAAGTTCGCGGTGCAGATGAACAGCACCTCGCTCAGGTCGAACGGGACTCCGAGATAGTGATCGGTGAAGCTGTCGTTCTGGGCCGGGTCGAGCACCTCGAGCAGGGCGGATGCGGGATCGCCCTGGAACGAGACGCCCAGCTTGTCGACTTCATCGAGCAGGAAGACCGGGTTCCGGGTGCCGGCCTGGCGCATGCCCTGGACGATCCGGCCCGCCATGGCGCCGACATAGGTGCGCCGGTGGCCGCGGATATCGGCCTCGTCACGGGCGCCGCCCAGTGAAATCCGGATGTACTTGCGGCCCATCGATCTCGCGATCGACTTGGCGACGGAGGTCTTGCCGACACCGGGAGGGCCGACGAACAGCAGGATCGGTCCCTTGGACACCTTGTCGTCGGGATTACCGGCCACGGGTGTTGGCTTCTTCGACTCAGGCGCCTTGGCCGGGTCGTCCGACTTCGGCTGGCTGGACTCATCCGCCTTGACCACCTCGTCAGTCTTGCCGGCCTCGTCCGCCTTGTCTGCCTTCTCCGCTTCATTGCGGAGCTGGCGGACGGCCAGGAACTCCAGCACCCGGTCCTTCACGTCCCCCAGGGCATAGTGATCTTCATCCAGCACCCGGCCCGCCTCGACCAGATCGAGGTGCTCTGGGGTCCGCTCGCTCCATGGGAGTTCGGCAATAGTCTCCAGATAGGTCCGGATGACCTGCGACTCCATGCTCTCGCGGCCGATACGGCTCAGCCGGCCCAGCTCGCGATTGACCTCCTTCCGGACGCTGTCGGGCAGGGTCAGCGCGTCGAGCCGCTGGCGCAGTTCGTCCTTTTCCTCTTCCTCATCCTCTTCTCCCAGCTCACGACGGATGGTCTTGAGCTGCTCACGGAGGAACATCTCGCGCTGCCGCTCGCCCAGTTCCTCCTGGACTTGCGACTTGATGTCTTCCTGGGCATCGACCACCCCGATTTGCCGCTGGACGTGGACCAGCACCCGGCGGAGGCGTTCCTCGACCGAAAGAGTTTCCAGCAGCGACTGCCGCTGTCCGGGGGTGACATCGAGATACCCCGCCACCAGATCGGCAAAGCGACCGGGTTCGGTGACCCCGGCCAGTACCTGGTTGACCACCTCTTCCGGCAGGCCGGTCTTCTGGCCCAGCTCGGCGGCACGGCTGCGGGCTTCCTTGTAGAGCGCCACAAAGGCCGGGTCATCGATGTTGAGCGGGGCCATTTCCTCGGCTTCGCGGACGATGGCCTGGAGATAGCCGTTCTGTTCACCGTAATGGATGGCAATGCCGCGCTGCTCACCGTGCAACAGCAGCTGCATCCCGGCCAGGCCGCGCTGCATCTGGCCGATCTTCGCGATCGTGCCGATGGTATACAGCCCTTCAGCGTTGACCTGCTCGGTGTTGGCCCGCTGCGAGACAGCAAAGATCAGGCGGTCCGGCGTGGCCAGCGCGGCCTCGATTGCGCGCAGGGTCCCGGGCCGGCCGGCCCCGATTGGAGCGGTCACGCCAGGGAAGAGCACGACTTCCCGCAAGGGAAGCACGGGAAGGGTCAGTCTTTCACTCATTGAGATACTCCTGGATCAGACAAAGTGGCAGTCGGAGACTGCGAGTGCCGACCATATGTGCAGCGGGCATGCCAGACTAGGCGGACGGGCGGAGCGAAGGTAGCCAGACCTCGCAATTCATCACCTCAATCTGCTTTTTCGTTGCAGGGCGAATCGCTTCGGCCTGACTGGTTGACAGCTCAACCACCTGTTTTTGTCATTTCTGTCCGCCTGCCCGCCTGACCGCCTGATTTGGCCTGTTGCTGTGGCCCCCGCCTTCCGCTAAATCTATATGTCTTTTACTCCTAGCTAATGACTGATCCCCTGTCGCAGCCGCTGGTCCAGCGCCTCAGCGAGGCCCTTGGTGGGTTCTACACCATCGAAGGGGAAATTGGTCGTGGCGGTATGGGAGTGGTCTACCGGGCCCGGGACGAAAAGCTCAAGCGGCGGGTGGCTATCAAGGTGCTGCCGCCCGAGCTGGCCTACCAGGCCGATATCCGGGCGCGATTTGCCCGGGAGGCGGAAACCTCGGCCCGGCTGTCCCACCCCCACATCGTGCCGATTTTCGCGGTGGGTGAGGGGAGCGGGCTGGTCTATTTCATCATGGGTTATGTCGATGGCGAGTCCCTGGCCAGCCGGATCCGGCGCCGAGGGCAACTGCCGCCGGAGGAAGCGCGCCGGATCATGAAGGAAACGGCGGACGCGCTCAGCGCCGCCCATGCACTATCAGTCATCCATCGCGACATCAAGCCCGATAACATCCTGCTCGAAGGCACCCGCGGCCGGGTCATGGTCACGGACTTCGGCATTGCCAAGGCCATGTCCTCGTCGTCGGGGGGCACTCTGACCAGCGCCGGTGTTGCCATTGGCACGCCGCAGTTCATGAGTCCCGAGCAGGCCGCCGGTGAACGGGAAATCGACGGCCGCTCCGACCTGTACAGCCTCGGCGTCGTGTCGTACCAGATGCTGACCGGTGAGCTGCCGTTCAATGCACCGACGGTGGCCGGCATCCTGATGAAGCAGATCACCGAAGTGGCCCCATCGGTCATCGAACAGCGGCCCGACGCGCCAGAGGACCTGGTGCTGGCGGTGGCGCGCTGCCTCGAAAAGGATCCGGAGAATCGCTGGCCCACCGCCGATGCCCTGCGCCGCGCGCTGGAGAACCGGACCGTCACCGGCTACCGGCCGACCGGGACCACCCGCGCCAAGCCCTCGACCCAGTCGTCCCGGCTCAGTTCGCCAGCACCGGCACCTCGTACCGCCGGCACCTCGCGGGCGGCCGGGTCTTCACGGGCCGGGACGCCTTTGGCGCGAAGGCCGTCACTCGAACGCCAGCGTCCCGGCGGCACCGGGATGCAGGCTGACCGGGGCAACCGGCAGCTGGACCGGCTGGAGCGGGGCAATCGGCGCCCGGTGAGCCGCCAGGGCATCGATGACAATTCGGCGTTGCCGGATACCGGTGAGCCGCGGATCGTGGTCCAGACCCGGGCCCAGTTTGCCAAATGGGCCGCCGTGTCGGGAGGTCTGGTGCTGCTCGACATTGTCACCGGCCACGGGGTACCCGGCTGGTCCATCGTGGTGGCGGGGGTCTGGGGCGGATTCGGCCTGCTGCCGCAGTACATGAAGCTCTGGCAGGCGGGCTACAGCTGGAAGGATGTGCTGAGCCGGCCGCCCGCCCATGACGCGATCGAGGCCAAGATCGGGACCGGTGGCAAGATCGGCCGGCAACCCCCGGCGCCCACCGCTTCCGACTTCGGACCGTTCCTGCCACAGGCGCTCCAGGTTCACAGCGACCGGGTGGCGATCTACAAGCTGCTGGACCGGATGCCCCCCGCGGAGCGCAAGATGTTGCCGGAGGAAGTCCCCACCACCGTCGATGGGTTGTACTCCCGGGCCATGGATCTCGGACGGACCCTCAACGCCATGGACACCAACGTCGGCATGGAGTCGGTGGCCCAGATCGATGAGCGAATTGCCGCCATCCAGCGCGAGCCGGAGGATGAAGAGCGGACTCGCCGGCTGGGGCTGCTCGAACGGAAGAAAAAGGCGATGAAGGACCTGGCGTCGAGGCGGGACCAGGTGGCCAGCCAGATGGAAAGCTGCGTGCTGGCGATGCAGACGGTCCGGTTTGACTTGATCCGGCTGCGGTCCTCTGATGCCAATGCCGCCATGGGCGACCTGACCACGGCCACCCGCCAGGCCAAGGCGCTGTCGCGTGACGTGGACAACGCCATTGCGGCGGCGAGTGAAATCCGGGAAGCGATGAGCTGAGCCGATCCTCAATCCTTCCCGCGCCCGCCCCGCCTCTATATTTATTCATTCGCCCAGATACCCGATCCAGTCCTGTTCCTGACCGCTGTCTATCCCGAGGATCCCGCATGTCTGCCCGCGCCCTGCCCATTCGATCCGTATTGACCGCCCTGCTGCTGGCCGGGCTCGCCGCCTGCGGCGAGAAGCCCAAGCCGGCCGAGACCGCCACCACCGCCAAGCCGGTCATCGCGATCATTCGCGCGGCCGACTGGATGGGCAGCGAGTGGAGCGAAGATGCGCTCAAGGTCGGCCTCCAGGAAATGAACCTGGAGCAGGGCCGGGACTACGAGTTCAAGCTGTCCAGCGCCCAGGGGGACCTGGCCACGCTGCCCAGCCTGATCGATGCGGCCATCGACGCCAAGGCCAAGGTCATCGTCACACTGCAGGACGCCACGCTGCAGGTGGCGGTCCAGCGGGTCAAGACGGTGCCGGTGGTCTTCCACCTGCTGTCCGATCCCTTCGCGGCCGGCGCCGGTACCACCGACTCGAATCACCTGGCCAACTTCACCGGGGTCTACTCTCCCGGATTCGGCGATCCGGAGCAGGCCCGCCGAGTGGAGCTGATCCGCCGGGCGCTGCCCAAGGCCCGGAAGCTCGGCATCCTGTTCAGCCCCGGCGAGCAGCTGTCGGTCACCCTCAAGGACAAGATGGAGAGCACCGCCAGGAAGGCGGGCTTTAGCGTGGTCTCGATGCCGATCAACAGCGCCGGGGATGCCTCCGAAGCCACCACCGCCCTGGTCGGCCAGAAGGTCGATGCCATCGAGATCTACGGCAATGCGGCTCACGCCGGGTTCGAGAGCATCATCCAGATCAGCAAGGACAAGAAGATCCCGGTCTTTTCCTCCTCGCCGTTCGAGGTGGTCAAGGGCGCCTATGCCGCGTTCTACCCCGATTTCCAGGAGGGCGGCGTCGAAGCGGGCAAGATGATCGGCCGAATCCTCAAGGGTGAGAGCCCGGCAACGATTCCGTTCTTCCAGCTCAAGACGACGCACTTGGCCGTCAATCCGAACACCGGAGTTCCGGTGCCGGACGATGTTGCCAAGGAAGCCCGGCCCACCGCAGCGGGGTCGACCAAAACGCCATGAAGATGTCGACGGCGTACGACGGCGACCGTGCCGTCGTGCGCCTGTCCGGCAGGCTCGATGGTGAGTGGGCGGACCATCTTTCGGCCACGCTCGAAGAGTTCCTGAGCGAAGGCCGCCGTTCGGTCCTGATCGACATGTCCGAGGTGAACTACCTGAGTTCGGCCGGAACTCAGGTGCTGGCCCTCCGGTACGAGGACTTCTCGGGGCTGCGCGGTGAACTCCGGGTGATCAACCCGTCCGACGTGGTGCTCGACGCCATGCGGCTGGTGGGCCTGGAGGACAGGCTGCTCTGGGAAGAACCGGCCGAGATCCCGATCGCGGCCAGGACCCGCTCCTCGGTCCTGATGCACCGGCTGAGTGATCAGACCCGCGACGACTGGCGGGTCCAGGAACTCCCCGCCGACAAGGGTTACTACGAATTCACCGCCCGGGAGCCGGGCGCCAGCCTGTCCTGCCAACTCTACGGCGAACCCGCCACCCTGTTCTCCGGCACCTATCATCCCGCCGACTGCCACCGGGTCGACTTCCCCGACTCGGTCTTCGGACTCGGCATCGGCGCCCTCGGCACCACCGCCGAGGACTGTCTGCCCCGCACCGGCGAGCTGCTGGCGGCCGGCGGGGTTGCAGCCTATCTGCCAACGGATGGGGCGCTGGTTGCCGACTATCAGGTGGGGACCCGGAGCAAACCGCCGCGCTGCATCCTGGTCCACGGCCTCAGCTGCGCCGGACGATTTTCCCACCTGGGCCGGTTCCGGACCCTGGCCGACAACGATCGAGTGCCATTGTCGGACCTGGCCCGGGTGGCACTCGAGTCTACCGGTGCGGAGGTGGCGGGAATGGTGCTGGCGGTTGAAACCGCCGGACTGGTCGGCGCCGGTCTCAAGCGGCCGCCCGGGCTGCCAGGACAGCCGGCGCTGGGCTACGCGCCGAACCTCGAAAACTGGCTGAGCTTCACCCCCGAAGCGGCCTACAGCAACATGACCGCGCTGATCACCGGTGTCGTGGCCCGGAATCCGACCGGACGGCTCGCCGAATTTCTGCGGCCACTCGGCGGCTCGACCGGCTTGATGGGACATTTCCACGCCCTGGTCTTCCCGTACGATCCGCTGCCACAGCGCACCGTCGCGATGCAGGGACTGGTCCTGCGGTTGTTCGGCACCCTCAAGATCCGCGGGCTGCTGCACCTCATTGCCGATGACCGGAAGAGTGACGGCGCAGGAGAAAGCAGCTTCCTCCGCGGTCTCTGCTGGGTCTCGCCGATCACCGCCGTTACGGACGCGGTCACGTGAACCTGCTGATCGGGGCCATGACGATCGGCCTGATCCTGGCGCTGCTGTCGCTGGGCGTGTTCATCACGTACCGGGTGTTTGACCGGATCGACCTCACCGCGGAGGGGTCGTACGGACTCGGCGCGGCAGTGGCCGGTGTGCTGCTGGTCAGGGGAACCGAACCGCTACTGGCCACGACCTGCGGCGCGATCGCGGGGGCCGGCGCCGGCGTCGTGACCGGCCTGCTCCGGGTCTGGCTCGGCATTCCACGATTGCTGGCAGGGATCGTAACCAGTACTGCGCTGTATTCGGTGATCCTGTACCTGATGCATGGCGGAGATCTGTCGCTGGCCTCAAGGCGGACCCTGGTGACCATCGCCGATGAGATCGGCAGCCGGCTGGCCGGCGGTACCGGCGACCTTATCCTGTTTGGCACCGCCACCAGCTCCCGCAACTGGATGGGGCTGCTGCTGACCTTTGCGGTGGTGGCCGGCGTGGCGCTGCTGCTCAATCTTTTTCTCCGCACCAACCTCGGACTCTCGATCCGGGCCACCGGCAATAATCGTCTGATGGCCCGGGCCCAGGGCATCAACGTCGATCAGTCCCTGGTGCTGGCGCTGGCCATTTCCAACGGCCTGATCGGGCTGTCGGGGGCTATCTTCGCGCAGTTCATCGGATTCGTGAATATCTCGCTGGGTGGCGGCATCATCGTGACCGGACTGGCCAGCCTGTTGATGGGCGTGGTGCTGTTGGGTCAACGTGGAGTTGGCCGTTCGCGCGCGGCGGCCGCGGCCGGCGCGGTGGTGTTCCGGCTGCTGGTGGCGGGCGCCCTGCACCTGGGCCTCGACGGCAACAGCCTCAAGCTCATCACCGCGGTCTTCGTGGTGGCGGCCATGGTGATCCCGAAAGCGTTCCGCAACCTGCTGCAGGGTCCGCCCTCGCTGGATGGCCGCCGTGTCTGATCCGGCGCTCGAACTGCACGGGGTCCGGCGGACCTTCGCCGCCGGCACGACCAACGAGATCAAGGCGCTGCAGGGGGTGGACCTCACCCTGCAGCCGGGCGAATTCGCCATCGTGATCGGGACCAACGGCTCGGGCAAATCGAGCCTGCTCAACGCCATTGCCGGCAGCTTCCCGATCGATCGCGGCGTGATCCGGCTCGAAGGCCAGGACCTGGGCGCACTGCCCGAACACCGCCGGGCCAGGATGATCGGCCGGGTGTTCCAGGATCCATTCACCGGTACCGCCGCCGATCTGACCGTCGCGGAAAACCTGGCACTGGCCGCGCGCCGTGGGCGGCATCTCAGTCTTCGGCCGGCGCTGACGGCGGACCGGCTGGCCCAGTTACGCCTTCAGATAGAAGGGCTGGATATGGGTCTGGAAGACCGGCTGGATGCCCCGATGGGGCGGCTCTCGGGCGGCCAGCGCCAAGCCCTGACGCTGCTGATGGCAACCGTGGTGCGCCCCAGCCTGCTGCTGCTCGACGAGCATACGGCGGCGCTGGATCCGCAGAGCGCCGAACTGGTGTTGCAGCGGACCCAGGAGGTGATCAAACGGGAAGGACTGACGACGCTGATGGTGACCCATTCATTGCAGCAGGCCATCCGGATGGGAGACCGGGTGCTGATGATGCACCGGGGCCAGGTCGTGCAGGATATCAGTGGGGTCCGGAAGCGGCGGCTCAGGGTCGATGACCTGCTCGACCGGTTCGAGGAAAATCGCAGCGCCGACCTGATGGATGCGCCGGCGGCGGAGATGGTCCTGCGGAATTACGTCTAGGGGTCGGAAGACGAAACTTAGTCGAGAGACGAGAGTCATTCATTCCTCTGGTACAGTGCCCGGCTTCAGGATGCCGGCCTTCACTGTTCAGTCTCTCGTCTCTCGTCTCTAGTCTCTCGTCTCCCTCCCTCAGTGCTTCGGAAACAGCGAACCGACCAAGCCCCCAACGACAATGCCCGGTAGCGTGCCAAGGAGGCCGCTAAGAATTGTTGAAACTGCCGAGCAATTACTCTCGCAAAGTCCGGATAGCTGTGCACCATAGATGCCGGTAGCCACGCCGCCAATAATTGCGCCGGCCTTCCAGTAGCTCTTGGAGCCTCCGCCGCTGACGGTGGAGTCGCGAGCGAGGGTCGGGCCTGTTTCGCGAGATCGGGTCGGAAGTTCGGCCGAGAAAGAGGCCGGCAGCGCCGCTGAATTGTGCGACAACAGTCGCTGGGCCCGCAGTGGTACCGAGCAAACGGTCAGAAGCACTATCGGGAGCCAGAGGGCTCGGAGTGAGATGGTCGGCATCGGATTCTCCTCAGAAACCCCAGAAGAGGAGCTTGGGGCCATAGGGATCTGCATCACCGCCACCAACGGAATCCGGCACCCAGCCTCTGAAACGACTCCCGGACCAATAGCATTCGGTCTTTCCGCTTCCGTAGTAGACGTAGGCAGGATTGAGCGAGACGACACAGTTCTGGCCCGAGCCGCCGTGATGAGCCCTGCTCCCGAGATTGAGAGTCACGCCAACAGCGACCCGAGATGCCGTACTATTGTAAGTGCAATCATCCGTTTCAGCCTTACCGCCCTCGTTGCATTCCTGTTCTGTGGCGTAATTGGCGTGTTTTCCCTGTGACACCCACGCCCGTGGGTATCCGCCCTTTTTCGCAGGGTAGTACAAGATCACTGGATATTCGGCGCCACCGGTCCCGTAGCTGCCGAAGGAGTCGTGCTCGGAGTAAATCGCGTTGGTGAGCACCCAATGCTGGGTCTCGAGGTTGTACGTCACGTCCAGAACGATCAGTTCTGAATCGCCATTGTGGGGAGCGCAGTCCGTGGGGCTCCACGGAGTGCAGCTGAGTGGGGGAGGGGTGGTACCAGCGTCGTAGTAGTAGGAGAGCAAGTACATGATTCGGACGACACCGGTCGATAGAGGTCGTGCGACCCAGCGCGATTCCCGCCCGGTATTGTCGAGCCCTCCGGCCGTGAAAAGCTCGGGAGCAAAGGCGGCGCTCAGATTGGTCTCGCAGAGGTCCTCAAGGCCATCCACATCCCCATCGTTCAGATTTCCGACGGTGCATTTCGTTGGGGTAATGAGGCTGCCGAGAAAAATTCCTGGCGCATTCGGAAAAGGGTCGATCTGCTGGCAGCCTGTTTGACATAGCGGAACCACCAGCGCTTTGACGTCAGGTGAGGTCAGTCCTCCCCCCCCGCAAGCGGTCAGGAAGATGGCGAAGGCCTACACTACTGCTCGACGAGTGCGAAAACGATTCAAAATTCCCGGTCCTTGAAATAAGTAAAAGCAGTGAGATCTGAAGGCCCGCTCATGTGGTTCTGCCCTGGATAATCCTGCCCTTCCGCTCCGTTTCCGGATTGACGTCAAGCCAATCGAGGATCCGAGTCCGGAGGGGTACTACCAGCGATGGTAGTGACCGGGAATCGACGAAAGTGTGTCTGTCTCGCGATCTGGGATCACAATTCAGTCGAGTAGAGAAGAGACGGGAGATGGGAGATGGGAGACGAAGGTCGCGCGAATCAAACGTCCGGCCAAAAAATGGGCGGCCTCGCGAAACTTCCTCGAAGACCGCCCCCAAATCCTGCAATCCAACAATCCCGCAATCGATCAGGCGGCTGACGCCACCTCCAGCTGATCCTGGCGGCCCAGCGTGCGCAGGGTCCGGAAGTGTGACTTCCACGCCTGCCATACCGTCTGGTGCTCGTGGTACTCGATCCCGTGGCGGGCAGCGACTGACCGGACGATCGAACTCAAATGCGGGTAGTGGACGCTGCAGACCTTGGGAAAGAGATGGTGCTCGATCTGGTGATTGAGCCCGCCCACAAACCAAGTCACCGCCGGATTGCGGCAGGCGAAATTGGCGGTGGTCAGCATCTCATGCACCGCCCAATCATGCTCCATGACGCCATTGGAGTCCGGCAACAAATGAGAGGTACCCTCCACCACGTGGGCCAGCTGGAAGACGACTCCCAGAATGACTCCCGCCACCAGATGCATCAGGACAAATCCGGCCAGGATCTGCCACCAAGGCCGGGCAATCAGGGCCAGTGGAAGTGCCAGGGCGTAGCCGAGGTAGACCACCTTGCTGGTCAGCAGCCAGGCGATGGCGCCGGGCTGGTGTCCGGCCCGCTGGGACTTGGCAAGATCGCGACGGAGGAAATACTTGAAGTCCTTGACGAACACCCAGAACAGGGTGCTCGTGCTGTAGGCGGCGAGCGCGTACCAGTGCTGGAAACGGTGGATGCCGAGGCGGGAGGCGTCTGGTGACAGCCGCAGCAGCGGCGACACCGAGAGATCCTCGTCGACGCCGTGGATGTTGGTATAGGTATGGTGGATGACGTTGTGGGTGATCTTCCACATGTAACTGTTGGCGCCGAGCAGATCGAAGGAGCCGCCGAGGGCGGTGTTGACCCAGGGCTTGGAGGAGTAGGCGCCATGCAGCGCGTCATGCGCCACGCAGAACCCGATCCCTGCCATGGCCACACCCATCAGGACCAGGGTGCCGATAGCGGCCCCGTCGCTGAGGCTCCGGGTCAGCAGCAGGATGTACCCGCCGCCGAGCACCCCGAGCATCAGGACGGTCTTGAGATACATCGCGAGGTTGGCCTTGTCCGACTTGCCGGCCGCGGTGAACCAGCGGGCCGCCTCGGAGCGGAGTTCAACGATGAAAGCGGCCGACTCGCGGCTGGTGAAGCGGATCTTGTGGCGGGCCGCGACGGGCTCACTGGCGCCAGCCGGACCTTGCGCCTGGCCGGCCTTCGGTGATGCTCGTCCCGGACGGGGCCTGGTCTTGGCTGAAATCAAGCGTTTCACTCATCCGGGGCAAAAGGTTGGGCGGCCGATTCGAATCGTCCGGATTCGCTGGTCTATGCAACAGACGATCCTGCCAGTCCTGACAGCACGTTTTTCGACAAGAACATCGAAAACCCGAGCTCGGACCGTGTGCTCGACTGCCTGCCAGCGCAGATACCGCCGGCATTCTGTATCGGGGTATGAGGCAAGATAGCCGGGTGGACGGCTCCCGGCACCTGCCTGCCGGGGTATTGTCGGATTTTCAGTCCCTGGCCGCGGGGCCTGCCTGCTCGCGTTTGCGGCGAATTTCGTAGCTCAGAATGACCGGCACGTAGAATCCCACGTCGGCCAGCAGTTTGCCCGCCAAGACCCCCAGTTCGCGGCCCAAGAACTGGGTCCCGAGGCCCATCAGGAGCGGCCGCAGCAATCCCGCGTCGATCAATTCGGCGGGGCCGAACTCCATCAGGATCGCGCGAGTCGTCGACAAGGCACCGGCCGCGTCATAGGGGGCCTGCCGGCGTCCCGCAGCATGGGCGTCGGCCACCATCTGCTTGAGCGTGATCACCCCGTAGAAGCCGATCGACTCGCCGATCGAGCCGCCGTACGCCGCGGCGATCGGATTATGAGTCAGCCGGTCCAGCAGCCATGAGCCTCCGACTGCGGCGAGAGTCCCGATTACCTCGGCCAGCCAGTAGCGGCGGACCCATTCCTTGATTCTCGAACGACCGGCGGCCGGCTCAACATCGTCGATCAGCACCATCTTGCCGGTGCTGCGCCGGGCGACATGACTGCGCCATCCCGCATTGGTGGATGGCGAGAAGATCAGGTCGACCTCGCCGAACCGCACGCTGGCTTCGGCGGGCAGCCGGCTTTCCGAGGTGAGCTGGCGGCCGTGAATGAAGGTCCCGTGGGTCGAGCCCATGTCGGCCAGGTACCAGGCCCCGTCCCGGGCATCGAGGCGGGCATGAATGTGACTGACCTGCTCTCCGGGGAGGACGATCTCGTTGTCTTCACCCCGGCCGATGATGACCGGGAGTTCATAGATGGGAAGCACAAGCCCTTCGAGGGCGCCATTGGTAATGCGAAGGGTGGCCAGCGGCACCACGCCGCTCCCGGTGGTCCGGCGGGGGCGCTCGGTCACTGGCGGCGCACGGTGGCGCCTAGAAGCGCGCCACCTCGAGCATGGCCGAGCGGAGATGCTCGACCTGGGGCAGGATCACGTCCTCGAGCTGGGGAGCGTAGGCGACGAAGGTATCGGTCGCGGCAACCCGTCGGACCGGGGCGTCGAGTTCGAGGAACAACTCCTCTCCGATCCGGGCCGCAATCTCGGACCCGTAGCCCCACGACAGCGAATCCTCATAGGCCACGATGACCCGGCTGGTCTTCCGGACCGAGTGGAACAGGCAATCCCAGTCGACCGGCGAGAGCGAACGCAGGTCGATGACTTCCACGCTGATGCCGTGCTGTTCCTCGACTTCCTTGGCCGCGGTGAGCGCCCGCTGCACCACGGCCCCATAGGTGATCACGGTGAGATCGGTGCCTTCCTTTACGACCCGGGCCTTGCCCAGCGGGATCATGAAGTTGGGGCCGGGATTGGGCGCCTTGTTGTAGGTCTGCCGGTAAAGATGTTTGTGCTCGAGGAAGATGACCGGATCCTCGCAGCGGATGGCGGTGCGGAGCAGACCGTTGGCATCGAGCGCAGTGGCCGGACAGACGACGCGAAGACCCGGCACGCCGGTGAAGATTGCGGCGCCGGTCTGGCTGTGATACACGGCGCCACCCTTGAGGTATCCGCCGTAGGTGACGCGCACGACCACCGGTGAGGCAAAGGCGTTGTTCGACCGCCAGCGCATCAGGGCCAGCTCATCACGCAGCTGCATGTAGGCCGGCCAGATGTAATCGAAGAACTGGATCTCGACGACCGGCTTGAGCCCGCGCGTGGCGAGTCCAATGGCCCGGCCGACGATGTTGGCCTCGGCCAGCGGGCTGTTGTAGACCCGGTCGCTGCCAAAGGCGCGCTGCAATCCCCAGGTCACCTTGAAGACGCCGCCCTTGCCCTTGACCGACGGCAGCGATTCCTCGCGGCTGGCATCGGCCACGTCCTGGCCAAAGACCACGATTCGAGGGTCCCGCGCCATCTCGTCCTTGAGGCAGCCGTTGAGCAGGTCGACCATGGTGGTCGGATCACCGGTGAACTGGGGATCGTCCTCGGTATCGAACGCCTCGCCGGTGGGATCGACGTCGGGTGAGTAGACGTAGTGGTACACGGTATCGAGCGCCGGCTGCGGTGAAGCCAGAGCCGTCTCGGCTGCCACTGAAACCTCTTCATCGGCCCGCTGCCGGATGGCCTCGAGTTCCCCGTCGGTGGCCATTCCCTCGGCGATCAGGTACCTGGGGAACCGGATCAGCGGGTCCTTGGCGGCATCGCCCTCGCGCTCGGAAGGAAGGCGGTAGAGCACCTCGTCGTCCGACAGCGAATGACTGTAGGGCCGGATGACGTGAGCGTGGACCAGTGCCGGCCCCTTCCGAGCCCGGGCATACTCGACGGCCCTGGTCATCACTTCGTAACAGGCAATCGGATCGCAGCCGTCGACTTCCTCGATCAGGAAGTTGGGAAATGAGGCGACCAGCTTCGAGATCGAGCCGCCCGCCGTGTTGACCTCCACCGGCACTGAAATGGCGTACTTGTTGTCCTCGATCAGGTAGACGACCGGCAGCTTGAGATTGGATGCCGAATTGAGCGACTCCCAGAACTCGCCTTCGCTGGTGGTGCCGTCTCCGGAGGTGCAGAGCACGACTTCATCGCCATGGGGGCCGTAGACGTACTCCGCCATGGCGGGCACCCTGCTATACCGCAGCCACGCCTCGGCGCACCCGACGGCCTGGAGGAACTGGGTGCCGGTCGGGCTCGACGCCGAGACGATGTTGAGGTCCTTGTGACCCCAGTGCGAAGGCATCTGGCGGCCACCGCTGTTGGGATCGTCGGCGGCGGCGACGGCGCTGAGCAGCTGTTCGGTCGGGGTCATGCCCAAGCCGAGGCAGAGGGCGCGATCGCGATAGTAGGTGTAGAACCAGTCGTAGGCAGGGCGGAGCACCTTGGAGGCGGCGGCGAGGATTGCCTCGTGTCCGGCCCCGGAAATCTGGAAGAAGATCTTGTTCTGGCGCTTGAGCTGGATCTCGCGATCGTCGATCCGGCGCGAGAGGTACATCAGGCGGTAAATGTCGAGGAGATCGGCCTTGGAAAGGGCCTTGGCGGACTTGGGCTGCGGGCGAGTTCGAGTGGCCATGGGGCTAAGATACTTCCTGCTGTGGGCGGTGGTAACCACGGTGAAGAAACCGACGATGGTTGTGATCGCTACTACTACCAAACGAGCGTTCGATCAGTGGGCTCGTGTCGGGGGCATCACCAGGACTCCAGCTTGACCTCTGCCAGCACTCCCTCCAGTGCGTTGAACCTGATATTGACCGGTTCGAGCGGTAGCAGCGGCAGGTCAACGAGGGTTTCCGGACCGGCGACCCGGACCCGGAAGCGGGCCACGCTCCGATCGCTGAGGCTGACCGCAACCGGCACCAGCATCTCGAACTGTTCCGGCACATTCTGCTGCCGGACCCGCAGGGTAACCTGGAACTGCCCGTCGGTTGCCACCACGCGGTTGGCCACCCTGTAGGTCGGGATCTGCGACCCGTCGACCCACTCATCGAAGAACCAGGCGAGCGAACCACCATACGCCTTTTCGGCCGCGACCTGGAAATCCCGGGTCGAGGCGCGGCCACCCACGTGATCGGCGAAGAACTGGCGCATCAGGCCCCCAAACCGGTCCTCCTGCATCGTGTCGAGATCCCGCAGTAACCCCCTGAGCATGTGCAGCACCCAAGCGCCCTTCTCATAGACCAGGATCCAGTACCCGTTTTCGTCCTTCGAGCTGCGGGTGCGGTGGCCCAGAGACAGAGGTGCGCGCTCGCCGCGGTGGAGCAGGATATTGGCGCGCCAATGGGCCAGCGTTGCGTTGTAGCCGATGTTGTCGTTGCGCATCGACTGGAGATACCAGATGGCCGAGAAATCGGAGAATCCCTCGCTCAGCCAACGATCGCGGTAGGTCGCGTAGTCGACCCCGATCCCCCACCACTGGTGGGCCACCTCGTGGGCACGGAAGAAGCGGTTTTCGCCGAACCGGTCGCTGGGCTGGAAGGTGAACGAGGGGAGGTCGATGAGGGCGGGAAATGCCTGCCCTTCGCCGTAGATGGTCTCGGTGACGGTGAAGTGGTTGACCGGAATGGGGCCGTAGCGATCACGGAAGAACTCAAGGGCGGAGGCCACGTCATGGCCCACTGAATCCCGCATTCGCCGCTCATCGAAGCCGAGTCCGCCGTGCGCGTCACTGGCGAAGAGCACGGTCACCGACGGGCTGGCGGCGCCCTGGGTCTGCAGCCGTTCGAACTTTCCGATGTTGAACGACGCGTTCCGGATCGGGGTCGAGGTCAGCCAGCGCGTGGTGGTCATCCGATCGGTGGTGGTGGAATCGACCCGCGAGCCCACGCTGGCCACATCGAGCCACCTGGGTGCGTGGAAGGTGAGGTCGAAGGTGGCCTGGGCCCGGTATTCGAGGGAAACGGGATACCACCCGGTGGTGGACTCGAGTACAAAGAACTGGTTCAGCCGCCGGATCAGGTCGCCATGGTAATACAGCGTCAGGCCGGTCCGGGTACCAGGCGTGAATGATTCAGGGAGGCGAATCCAGAGCAGCTCATCGTCTCGCCCCTTGAACACGGCGGCGCTCCGGCCGTCATCGAGCCGGGCCGAATCGGCCTTCAGCCGATCGCTAAGGATGAACGCCACCCAGGGCCCCTCCCAGTTGACGGCGGCCAGGTCGAGGTGGGCCGCAGCCGACCAGGCAAGGTCGCCGCCGCCGTTCTGGGGCAGCCACGCCTCGATCCGATAGGCCCCGACCTCGACCCGATTGCGCCGCTCGGCGTGACTTCGCGGATCGGGGGTGTATCCGCGGGCGGGAAACTGGGTGATGACTTCGGCATCCCGGGTATAGAAGCCGTGCAGCTTCATGCCCCAGAGCCGCACGCTTTCAGTCTCGGCGGGATTGAGGCTGTACAGCAGGGTGCCGTGCCGGACCCGGTCGATGTAGGCGGAGAACTGGCCGCTCCGGCTGCCGTTGAGGAAGTCCGCCATGAAATCCGGGTCGAACGCCTTGTGCCCATCGTCCCCCAGGTAGCCGAGGGCCGAGCGGATGACCGAACCGGCATTGGGCTGCTCGGGGCCGGGGGCAAAGGTGAGCTGAGCGTTCAACTCCGCCAGGGTCGTGTCGGTGAACAGCAGCACCAGGTCGGCAAATTCATCCGACAGGCTGTCCCGCTTCTCGAACCGGATCAGCCGATTCCGCTCGACCGGGTTTGGAGGCACGAATGTGAAGGTGCCGCGCCCGTGGAAAATGGCGCCCACCGTCCTGCCGCCGACCGGCGTGAGCAGAGTAAGGGTGCCTTCATCCAGCCTGAAGTGGCCGACGTCCCGGTCGAGCACGAGTCCCGACACCCTGGCCACCTGATTGCGGACCGGCTGGAGGCGGCTCACTTCGGCGTAGCGATCGAGGTAGCTGTCGGCGGGAAGTTCGGGAGTCGGAGCGCCACGCCGAGGCGCCGGATGATGGGACGGCGGAAGGGTCAGGGCGAGGAGCAGCAGCCGAGCGAGCGAAGCGATCAC
>JBEPVA010000061.1:0-18770 GCA_041691295.1 Gemmatimonadota bacterium | reverse complement strand
GTGTATAAGAGACAGGTTGATGGCCCAGCCGTTCGATCCGGGCAATGGCAGTCTTGGCGGCATTGGCGTGAGTCTCGTTCCAGGCCTGGCCAACTGGTCATTCAAGTTTCTGGGCAACTTTTCCATTTCGAGCTCGGGAGACCTGATGGTCTATCAGTCCGCTCTCGAGCTCCGCACCCGGGTCACCTGGTTCGATCCGCGGAGCCAGCGGATCGAGCCGCTGTTCGAGGCTGGCGGATATCGCTCGCTGCGAATGAGACCCAAGGGCGACGCGGTGCTGGTCGAACGAAAGGATCCGACCAGCGGGCTGATGGAACTCTGGCTGTACCAGATTGCCGGGCAGGGGTGGACCCGTCTGAGTCGAGGTCCGGACACCTATTTCGAGTTTGCCTGGGCACCGGATGGTCGGCGGTTTTCGATGCAGGGTGCCTCGGACACCCTCGTGCACCTCGTCTCGCTCGACGGAACATCCGAGCGGATCTTTCCGTCCCACGGCAAGAGTCAGGAGGAGGGCATGGACTGGTCGCCCGATGGCAGCTATCTCCTGGGCTGGCGCCAATCGGGGACCAGTGGTTTCGATATCATCCGCACCGACCTCACCGATGACCCAAAGCCGAATGTCCTCTTCTCGAGTCCCGGAAATGACATCTCGCCAAGGCTCTCACCGGATGGCCGGTTGCTGGCCTACATCTCCGACCGGACCGGGCGCTACGAGGTTCATCTCACCCGGATGCCGGACGCGCGGGAGCAACGGCAGGTCTCCTTCAACGGCGCGCGCACACTGGAGGGGTTCCGCAGCAGCCTCACGTGGGGCTCGGATGGCCGGTCACTGTATTTTGTGGGGGCCGATGGCAAGCTGAACTCGGCGACCGTCACCGATCCCGCCCAGCTGGCTGTCAGCCAACCGATGGGATTCCCGGCCGCGCCGCCAGAGGTCGTCAATCTTGACGCGGCCGCCGATGGCCGGTTGTTGCTGGTAACTGACGTTTCGGCGGGCGCCACACCACTCACGCTGGTCGAACACTGGCCCGGGCTGCTCGACTCACACTGAGGTACGCACGTGGGCTACCGCCATCCGACGCGCTGCTCGAGTCGCGTGACCTCGCTCATCGAGCCGGGCCGACGTTGCGGTTGACGACGCGGCTGGACCTGCGATCACGGTGGGTGTAGATATGCTACACCCTTGTCCCTACGCGAGGTCCTCATGGCTGGTGCACGGGCCCTGTCCCGGATCGAACTGCTCCAGGGCACCCTCGATCTCCTCATCCTGCAGACCCTGAACTGGGGCCCATGCCACGGCTATGGCATCTCGCAGCTGATCCAGGCCCGTTCGGCCGACAGGCTTCGGGTCGATACCGGTTCGCTCTATCCCGCGCTGCACCGCCTCGAACGGCAGCGTCTCATCACTGCCAGCTGGACCACCTCGGATCAGAAACAGCGGGTGCGCACCTACGCGCTGACCCCTGCTGGCCGCCAACGGCTGGCGGGTGAGCGATCGCGGTGGGACGCCTTGACCACCGCGATGGCCGGTGTCCTCAGCGCCAACCCCGCGCCGGAATCAGTATGAAGTTCCCCCGGTTCAAGAATCAGGAGACCCGGGACGCGGAGCTCGACGAAGAACTCCGGTCCCACCTGGCCATGGCGGTGCGGGACCGTGTGGCCCGGGGCGAAGATCCGGTGCAAGCCGAATACGCGGTCCGGCGCGAATTGGGAAACCTCGGGCTGATCAAGGAGGTGACCCGGGCCCAATGGGGCACCATGCCGTTGCAGCGCACTGGTCGCGAGCTGCGCCACGCCCTGCGCGGCCTGCGTCGGTCGCCCGGATTCACCCTCACCGTCTGCCTGATCCTTGGGTTGGGCATCGGCACCGCGACCGCGATATTGGCGGTGTTCGATGCGGTGCTGGTGCAGCCGCTCCCCGTGGTGGATCCCGCCCGCGTCATCCTGCCTCGCACGCTGGACCGGAACGGGGTCGACGTGGGGATGAGTCAGGACGAGCTCCACACCCTGCTGAGCTCGGATCACGCGCTCGCCGCCGTCGCTGGTGTCGCGCACCAGGGAGCCTTCACCATCGCGCAGATCGATGGGGACCAGGTACTCTCGCTGCGGACAGCCTGGGTCACCGGCAACTTCTTTGACCTGCTCGGCACCCGGCCGGCCCTGGGCCACTTCTTCGGGCCGCGGGACGAGGCGCGGGGCAGCGTCACCGCCAGCGTGATGGTCATCAGCTACGAGGTGTGGCGGCGACAGTTCGGCGGCGATTCCGGCGTAGTAGGCCGCTCAGTGACGAACCCCTACAACCATCAGCAGTCAACCATCATCGGTGTCGCGCCACCCGGTCTGGCCTTCCCGGCCGGCACCGAGTCGTGGACGCCGCAGGTCTATCCAAGTCTCGATGCCGTGGCGCGACTGGCGCCCGGCGCCGGACCGGAAGCAGCGCGGGCCGAGTTCTTCGCGGTGATGCAGCAGGTGGACCGGGCGCGGGCGGCCCAGGGGACGCGGGGTGCCCCCATCGTCGGGGCCGATGTGCGCACGCTGACCGATGCGATGGTGGGCGAGGTACGGCCCCAGCTCGTCGCCCTCACCGCGGCGGTGGCCCTGCTGCTGCTCATCGCCTGCGTGAACGTCGGTAATCTGACCCTGTTGCGGACGACGTCGCGAGAACCGGAGATCGCGTTGCGTCGCTCCCTCGGTGCCGGCGTTGCCGACATCGTACGTCCTCTGCTGTGGGAGAGTGTTGCCCTTGCTCTGGGTGGCGGTCTGCTTGGTCTGGCGTGTTCGGCGGGTCTGCTGGCACTGCTGACACGGGTTGCGCCTCCCCAGTTGCCGCGGCTGGATCTGCTGCGTGGATCGGCCGCGCCAGTCGCCATGGCCGCCTGCGTGACCCTCGCAACGCTGCTGCTGACCGGGCTGTTCCCGATGATGACGGCGGTGCGCGGCGGCCTGGGCGCGACCCTGCGCCTCGATTCCCGAGCAGGGCGAGGCAGTCGCGCGCGTCGGCGGCTGCGGCAGGGTCTGGTCGCCGCACAACTCGCCCTGGCGCTGGTTATGCTGACGGGTGCGTCGCTGCTGGTGCGCAGCCTGGACCGGCTCGCCCATGTACCGCTCGGCTACCGCGCCCACCATCTCGCCATTCTGACGCTGGCCCGTCCGGTGACATTCGACAGCATTGACGCCCAGTTGGCGGCCATGTACGAACGGGTCGAGCCGTCGATCCGGGCGGTGCCCGGCGTCACCCAACTGACACCGATCGCGGCGCAGCCGTTCTACGGGCCGCAAGTCTTCACCGCCCGGTGGGCGGCGACGGGACAGTCGGACGCGGAGGCCGCCGCCAGTCCGCAGGTCCCGTTCGAGGTAGGCGGGCCCGATTACTTCAGCACTTTCGACATTCCACTGGTGCGGGGACGTGGATTCCTCGAGTCCGACCGCGCCGATGCGCCGCCCGTCGTCGTCGTGAGCCGAGCCGTGGCCGAGCGGTTCTGGCCGGGGCAGAATCCTGTCGGCAGGCAACTGCGCTTGCTGGGCGACACCAGCGTCAGGGCGTGGCATACCGTCGTGGGCGAAGCGGGCGACATCCGCTACCGGAATCTGCGCCTGGCAACGCCCAGTGTGTACGTCCCATGGCGCCAGCTGTTCTTCCAGGGAGTCGTGGCGATCCGCACCTCCATTCCCCTCGATGCCGCGCTGCCGGACCTGCGCCGGGCGGTGCGCCGGGCGGACCCTGGTGTGACCATCACCCGGGCAGACGCCATGGACGAGCTGCTCGCCGAACAGCTCGCGCTGCCCCGGCTCTCCACCCAGCTACTCGCGGGCTTTGGCCTGGCCTCACTGGTGTTGGCGGCGATCGGCCTGTACGGCGTCATGGCTGCGACGGTGCGGGAGCGCACCCATGAATTCGCCATTCGGGCCGCCCTGGGTGCGACGCCCGGCAGGCTGCGCCGCCAGGTCCTCACCCAGGCGGGGATCATCGCGCTCTCGGGCGGTGTGGTCGGACTGGCGGGTGCGCTCGCCACGTCACACTTCCTGCGCGCATTGTTGTTCGAGGTGCATCCCACCGACCGGACCGCCCTGCTCAGCGCCTGCGCGGTATTGATGGTCGTCGCACTGGCGGCTGCCTACGTTCCGGCCTGGCTCGCCACCAAGGCCGACCCGGCTTCCGCCTTGCGAAGCGAATAGGAACTGGCAACCGGGAAAGGATGTGGGTCCAGCAGCCAGAGAGTAGATTGTTCTGATCGTTTGGTCCCCGTCTCCTCTGATTCCGATCTCTGACCCCCGGCCTCTGGTCCCTCAACCGACGCACCCGATACCGAGGAGTTGATCGTGGGGTACCGCCGATTCACCGACCCCGAAGGCCACGAGTGGGAAGTGCGCGATCTTTCCCGCTCGGCTTGGGAAATTCACCCGACCCGCGACAACCCGGGCAAGATCATCCGGGTCGATCCGCCGAGTTACGAAGCCGATCCGTTCGAACTGAGCGAAGAGGAGCTGCAGCGGCTGCTGGGCAAGCCCGGCGGTCCCACGCACGCCCGGCCCTCCAAGTCACCATTCAAGGACTGACCGCCTGACTGCTTCGGCGACCGATCTCACCCGCCTTGCTAGCGCCCTCGCCGACCGCTACCGGATCGAGCGGGAGCTTGGCGCGGGGGGGATGGCCACGGTCTATCTCGCCGAGGACCTCAAGCACCATCGCAAGGTGGCAATCAAGGTGCTCAGGCCGGAGCTGGCGGCCGTCATCGGGGCCGATCGGTTCCTGCGGGAAATCCAGACCATCGCGGCGTTGCAGCATCCGCACATTTTGGGGCTGATTGACTCCGGTACCGCGAGAGTCAAGAGTCCAGAGTCGAAAGCTGAAGACGCGACAGGACAGGCTCTCGACTCTGGACTCTCGACTCTGGTCTACTACGTCATGCCCTTCGTCGACGGCGAATCCCTCCGTGACAGGCTTAATCGCGAAAAGCAGCTGCCGATCACCGACGCCGTGCGCCTGGCCGCTGAAGTGGCTGGTGCCCTCGACTACGCCCACCGCCGCGGCGTGATCCACCGCGATATCAAGCCCGAGAACATCATGCTGCAAGATGGCTCGGCCTTGGTGGCGGATTTCGGGATTGCCCTGGCGGTCTCCAGCGCCGGGGGCGGTTCACGGATGACCGAGACCGGCATGTCGCTCGGCACCCCGCAGTACATGAGTCCCGAGCAGGCCATGGGCGAGCGCGAGATCACCGCGCGCAGCGATGTCTACGCCCTGGGCGCCATGACCTACGAAATGCTGATCGGCGAGCCGCCGTTCACCGGGCCCACCGCGCAGGCCATCGTGGCCAAGGTGATGAACGCGGAGCCGGCCGGCCTGATCGAGCAGCGCAAGAGTGTGCCGCCCGCCGTGGAGGATGCGGTGCTCACCGCACTGCAGAAATTGCCCGCTGACCGGTTCGCCAGCACCGCCGAGTTTGCCGCGGCGCTGGCCGGCAACGAGGTCACGCACCGCCCGCCTAGTGCAGCGAGGCAGCGAGGAGCCGGGTTCACCTGGGTCCGAGCGGCTCTTGGTGGTCTGGCGGTGCTGGCCGCCGCGGCCGCCTGGAGCTGGCTCCACCCGTCCGGTCCGGCCCCAGCGCCCGCCATCGTGACTTACCTGCCGCCGCCGACGGGAGTGGACTTCGGGGGCGGAGCCCGGTTCGCGGCGCTCTCTCCGGACGGGACCCGGCTGGCCTTCATCGGATTCGCTCAAGACGGAGGCTCGCTGCTATGGGTCTGGAATCTCACGACCCGGCAGGCCACACCGCTGGAAGGGACGGCGGGAGCCCAATGGCCGTTCTGGGCACCGGATGGAACCGGACTCGGCTACTTCGCTGATGATTGGTTGTTCCGGATTTCATCGCAGGGGGGCGGACCGAACCGCCTGTGTCGGTCATATGCGGCTCGAGGCGGAGCGTGGAGCGTGACCGGCGAGATCGTCTTCGTGGACACCCGCGGACTCGTGCATACCCAGGCCAATGGCGGGGCCTGTACCTCCATTGCATTCGGCGACTCGCTCCGCCCGTGGAACCGGCCCATCGCCTTGCCGGATGGAAGCCGCTTCATCTTCTCGGCCTTCGGGACGGCGCTGTCCGGATTTGAGCTGGTGCTGTTCGATGCCAAGACCGGCGCCTCACGCCGACTGGGGCCGGGCGGCCAGCCAACCTTCGTGCCGCCTGATTACCTCCTGTATGAGAGCTTCAGGAGCAATACCGCCTCTCTCCTTGCCAGGCGCTTTGATCCCCAGCGAGGCGTCTTCCACGGTGAGCCCGTCCTGGTAGCCGACACGGTGTGGGAACCCGGTGGTGACCTGAGTTACACGGCGTCAGCGAATGGTCTGCTGATCTATCGTCCGGGATTGCCCGACCTGTTCGACATCGTGGTGGACCGGTCCGGCAGGAGCCTCCGAGCCGACACGTTGCGCCAAGCCGAGACTTGGACCCACGCCTGGGCGCGGGCACATGACTGGATCGCGATGGGTGGCATCAGTCTCTGGCTGGTGGACCTCACCCGCCGATCCACCAGTGCCTTGAGCCCCAGCGTTCCAGGGAACGGTCTCCAGATGTCGCCGACCTGGTCGCCCCTCGATACCGCGGTGGCGTACTCTGACGGTTGCGGCATCGCGTCCCGTCGGGTGGCAGATGGGCAAGTGCGGCAGGTGCTGCCAATTCCCGTACTTGCGCTGCTCAATGCCCGATGCAATGAGCCCACTGACTGGTCGACGGACGGCCGCGAGCTTCTGGTCACCGTCCGTGCCGCCGATAGCCTGGGCCACACCCAGATCTGGCGATATACCTTCGCCGATTCATCGTTCGTGCCGTTGATCGCCGGTTCCGGGAACAGCATGCATGGCGTACTCTCTCCCGACGGGCGCTGGCTTGCGTATGCCTCCGATATCACCGGCCCCTACGAGATCTATGTTGTGCCGTCTCATGGTGGCTCCCGCGGTCGCCGGGTGTCCGAGCACGGTGGAATGCGCCCCCGCTGGAGGCGCGATGGACGCGAACTCTTTTTCTACGCTCCCGACTATCACATCATGAGCGCTCCGGTGCAGCCTGGGAGTGAGTTGACCTTCGGGACGCCGGTACCGGCCTACTACATGCCATTTTCGCGGGCCGACCTTGATCTGGCCGTCCCCTACGACGTATCGCCTGATGGACAGCGGTTCGCACTGCACCCGTCCTCTACCACACCAGATGTTCCGCTCGTGATGATGCTGAACTGGCCTACGCTGGCGGGGCTCGTGGCCCGATGACGGGAATCGCGGATCGCCTCACCCCCTCCGACAACTACCGCGTCGAACGCCAGCCTCGAGTGGCGGCCTGCTGGCGTCTGTTCGTCGCTCAAGCGAAGCGGACCTGTCGATCAGGGGTTCCGGCTTGCGGCAGAGTTGGAATCTTCAGTTCGACGCTGAATGCCGAACAGCGACGGGTGGTATGCCGCGACCGTCAGTTTACTGACAGCTGCCGAGAGGCGGGTTTACCTGCCGACACACGCGGTAGCAGGGTCCAGCATGTCTGAAATACTCCCGCGCCTCACCGCCGCCCTCGCCGACCGCTACCGGATCGAGCGGGAGCTTGGCGCCGGTGGCATGGCCACGGTGTATCTCGCCGAGGACCTCAAACACCATCGCAAGGTGGCGGTGAAGGTCCTGCGCCCTGAAATCGCTGCTTCCCTCGGCAGCGAGCGGTTCTTTCGGGAAATAGAGATTGCCGCCCGACTGCAGCACCCCCACATCCTCCCCTTGCTCGATTCCGGTGAAGGTGGCGGGTTCTTCTACTTCGTGATGCCGTACGTGGCGGGAGAATCCCTGCGGGACCGGCTGGCCCGGGAAGGCGAGCTTCCGATCCATGACGCGGTGAAGATCCTGGCCGAGGTGGTAGACGCCCTGGCTGCGGCGCATGCCGAAGGCGTGGTCCACCGCGACATCAAGCCGGACAACGTAATGCTCTCCGGTCGCCACGCCCTGGTGACCGACTTCGGCGTGGCCAAGGCGGTCAGCGAGGCGACGGGCCGGCAGAAGCTCACCACCGCCGGTATCGCGCTCGGCACTCCCTCCTACATGGCCCCGGAGCAGGCCACGGCCGATCCCCAGCTCGACCACCGGGTGGATATCTACGCCGCCGGGGTGCTGGGCTACGAGATGCTGACCGGTAACCCGCCGTTCACCGGCCGGAGTGCGCAGGAGATCCTGGCGGCGCAGGTGACCCAGGGGCCGCAACCGGTGAGCGCGCGACGGCCCGCGGTGCCGCCGCTGCTGAACTCCGTCATCATGCAATGCCTGGAGAAGCGACCGGCCGATCGGTGGCAGAAGGCGGAGGACCTGCTGGCCCAGCTCGAAGTGCTGGCGACGCCGACCGCGGGCCTGACCCCCACGCACACGCCGCCGTTGGCTGCCGCCGGTGCGCCGCGGCAGTTCCCCCGTCGGGCGGCCTGGTTGGCTGGCGGCGCCCTGGTTGCCGCTGGCGCCCTTGCCTTGACGCTGCGGCAGCGGGCGCCGGAAACGATAGTACTGGGCAAGCGGACCGCCGTGGCGGTGGAGCCGGTCTTCGAGAGGTGGCCCTCCCTCTCCCCCGACGGGCGGGTGATCGCATACACGCGCGGGGACGCCATCCACAGCGAGGTTGTGGTGCAGCAGGTGGAAGGCGGAGCGCCCACGGTGGTGGCGGCCTCGCTGCCGGGCGGCGGCCTGCCAGCCATCTCCCCGGACGGCGGTCGAATGCTTTTCACCGGCAATGACGGGCTGTATCTGATGGCCACGCTCGGCGGACAGGCGCGGCAGGTCGCCACGGGGCTGGCTTTGTTCGCGGCCTGGTCCCCGGATGGATCCCGCTTCGCCTACACGGGAGGCACCCAGCTGGATACGATCTACGCCCAGTCCGTTGACCAGGCCGGTCGCACCATCGTCGCGGCGGGCTCGCTGGTGCATTCGCCGGCCTGGTCCCCCGACGGGGAATGGATCGCGTACGTCGAAGGCAACCCCACTTTCCACCTCTACGGCAACACCGCTCCCAGCACCATCAAGCTGGTGCGAGTCTTGGGCGGAACGCCGGTGGTGCTCACGGATTCAACGTCCCTCAATACCAGCCCGATCTGGCTGCCGGGGCGTCATACCCTCCTGTTCATCTCGAACCGGGAGGGCGGGCGGGACATCTACCAGCTGGCACTGAACGGCTCCGGCCGCCCGCGAGGGGCGCCGATCCGCATCACCACCGGGCTCAACCCCGAGCGGCTCAGCCTCTCGGCCGACGGCCGACGGCTGGCCTATTCGGTCATGACCCAGACGTCAAATGTCTGGTCCATCGCGATTCCTGCCCGGGACTCGGTCCCGTTCTCCCAGGCGCGACAGGTGACCAGCGGGACCCAGAACATTGAATGGGCGGTGGTCTCCCCCGACGGAAAATGGCTCTACTATGACTCGGACCGGAGCGGCAACTTCGACATCTGGAGGCTTCCGCTGGCCGGCGGCCCGCCGGAGCAGCTGACGACCGATCCGGCCGATGATTTCGCGCCGACGGTGTCCCCGGACGGGCTGGAGGTGGCGTTCCACTCGGTGCGGAACGGTGTCAATAATCGGGAAATCTTCGTGATGCCAGCCGGCGGCGGACCGGCGGTCCAGGTCTCCACCGGCCCCGGTGATGACCGGCTGCCCCGATGGTCGCCGGATGGACGGTGGTTGGATTGGACAGACCCCGTTTCGGACAGCGGGATCGTGGTGGCGGAGAGGACCCCGGCGGGAGGCTGGTCCACCCCCAGACGCTACCTGGGCCACACGGATGGGCCCTGGGCTCCCGACGGACGGGTTCCTCTCGCGGACTCGGTGGGTCTGTACCTGCTGGACCCGAAGTCTGGTCAGCGGACCAGGATGTTACCGGCCGGCGACGGCAGCATCGTGACCTTCGGCGAGCCGGTATTCTCACCTGACATGCGTACAGTGTACGCGCCCAGCGTCGACGCCACGGGCCGGTTCGTCATCCGGGCATTTCCGGTGGGCCGGGATTGGCGACCCCGTACCCTGGTCTATGCCGACAACCCGCTGGCCCAGGAGTACCGGTTCGGTCTTGCCCTGAACCACGGGCGGTTCTACGTGCCGGTGCTGGAGCCGAAGCTGGATGTGTGGGTAGCGGAAATAGAAAAACCGTGAGACGGGAGCTGGGAGGCGTAAGGCGAAATGGCTGATAGCATCGGCTTCGTGCCGTTTCGTTCCTACCGTGAGTATCCCCCAACCGAGATGTTGCTCCGGAGCCGGGAGTTTGCCGCCGAGCTGCAACGCCGCCGCACGGTGCGCCAGTTCAGCGATCGGCCGGTGGCTCGCGAGGTGATCGAGTCCTGCATCGAGGCGGCCGGTACGGCGCCGAGCGGCGCCCATCGCCAACCCTGGCATTTCGTGGGGATCGCCACTCCGGAATTGAAGCACGCGATACGGGAGGCCGCAGAAGCCGCTGAAGCGGAATTCTACGCTACCGCTCCCGCAGACTGGCTGGCGGCGCTCACCCCGTTGGGAACCGACGCACAGAAGCCTTACCTGGAAGCCGCGCCCTGGTTGATCGCGGTGTTTGCCGAGCGCTACGGCATCGCCGGGGACGGAACTCGGCTGACGAACTACTATGTAATGGAGTCGGTAGGTATCGCGGCGGGGTTTCTGATTGCGGCTCTCCATCACGCCGGACTTGCGACGCTGACTCACACGCCGAGCCCCATGGGGTTCCTGAACCAGGTGCTCGATCGTCCCGCCAACGAGCGTGCAGTCATGCTGGTCGTGGCCGGCTACCCGGCCGAGGGGGCGATGGTTCCCGACCTTCGGCGCAAGCCGCTTGCCGACATCGCAACGTTTCGTTAATTGCCGAGCTGTTCTGAAGCGACAATCACCGAAGCAAGGAGGTCATCATGGCTGATCGAATTCGAAAGATCAATTACACCTATGTGATGGTGCCTCATCGACCCGGCAAGGGCATCGAGGTGCTGGGCGCCCTCCGCGAGGCGGGCGTCGGTCTGACGGCCTTCAGTGCATTTCCGGCGGGAGGTGGAACGGCTCAGGTGGATCTGGTAACCGACGATTTGCCGGGGCTGCGCAAGGTCGCCCGGCGGAACGGCTGGCGGCTTAGTGCCGTCAAGCGAGGATTCCTGGTCCAGGGGGACGACCGCATCGGGGCGGTCCACCGGGTGTTGGCCAAACTCACCACCGCGAGGATCAACGCGGTCGCCGCCGATGCGGTAACGGCCGGGCGGGGACGCTATGGAATGATTCTCTGGGTCAGGCCGAAGGACGTAAGCCGGGCGGCCCGCGCCCTCGGTGCACGGTAACCGGGCCGATCAACGGATCCGGCCGTCAGGGAATAAATTCGTGGTGTTCGGGCTGATGTGCGCCCAGGCGGAGATGACTGCAACCGCATCGGGTCCACCGCCGGCGGGTCGGATCCACCATTCAAACTTCCAAAACTTGCCCGGCCTTCATCCAAAGTGGCTGCCGGGCGGGGCCACGCTTTCCTGCCGTGGCTCGGTGGGGTCGAAATCGTAGCCCTGTGTGGATGGAATGGGTGATGAAAGAGCTGTTCGGTATTCCTTGATGGCCGGTCCCGCCTTGGCGGGGACCAAACGCAATTCCTGACGTCCTGCGGTAGCGATGCCCAGCCAGAGGGGTATCTTCGGTCCGGTCCTTTCCTTAGAGACCCACTTGGGGCCACCACCTGACCAGACCTGTGACCGACTCCTTTTCCCACCTATTCACCGCCCTCGCCGACCGGTACCGTACCGAGCGGGAGCTTGGTCAGGATGGAATGACGGTATCCGCGGCTCAAGCCGCGGCTCGGCGGCTATCGCTGAAGCGCTGTGTACAATCGTCACCTCGTTTCCTCGATTCCGGCCCGAGGTCTACTCGAGTCTCGCGCGGCGAGGTGACGGTAGTCGAGCGTCAGTTTACTGACAGTAGCCCAGCCGCGGGTTTACCCGCGCATGGCGCGATACGGAGCGCAGCCTGTCATGACTGACGCGATCGTTTGCCTGCCTCTACTCGACGCCCGCGCGAAGCAGGCCCGGGGCATGTACACCGATGTCTGAATCACTGGCTCGCCTGACAACCGCCCTCGCCGACCGCTACCGCATCGAGCGCGAGCTCGGCCAGGGCGGCATGGCCACGGTGTATCTGGCCCAGGATCTCAAGCACGACCGCAAGGTCGCCATCAAAGTGCTGCGGCCGGAGCTGGCTGCGGTCATCGGGGCCGAGCGGTTTCTGCGCGAGATCAAGACCATCGCCGCGCTGCAGCATCCGCATATCCTCGGATTGATCGATTCGGGGACGGTTGAGGTCGAGGGTCAAGGGTCAAGGGTCAAGACGAACCCCTCGACCCTCGACCCTGGACCCTCGACTTTTGTCTATTACGTAATGCCCTACGTCGACGGCGAATCGCTCCGCGACCGGCTCAATCGCGAGAAGCAGCTTCCGATCAACGACGCCGTCCGTATTGCCACTGAAGTCGCCGGTGCCCTCGACTACGCCCACCGCCACGGTGTGATCCACCGGGACATCAAGCCCGAAAACATCCTGCTGCACGACGGCTCGGCGCTGGTGGCCGATTTCGGCATTGCGCTGGCGGTGTCCTCGGCCGGTGGCGGCCGGATGACCGAGACCGGGATGAGCCTCGGCACCCCGCACTACATGAGTCCCGAGCAGGCCATGGGCGAGCGGGAGATTACCGCCCGTTCCGATGTCTACGCTCTCGGCGCCATGACCTACGAAATGCTGGTTGGCGATCCGCCATTCACCGGCAGCACCGCACAGGCCATCGTCGCGAAAGTGATGACCGAGAAGCCGGCCCCGATCCGGAAGCAGCGCGACCGGGTGCCGGAGGGTGTCGAGGACGCGGTGCTTACCGCGCTCGAGAAGCTGCCGGCCGATCGGTTTGGCAGCGCGGCGGAGTTTGCCGCGGCCTTACAAGGGCAGGGCACCGCGACGACGACCGCGCGTCGCATGGCAGCGCCGCCAGCGAACAACCGCACACTCAGGATCCTCGCGGTGGTCGCCACCCTCGCGCTGCTGGCCGCGGCGGCGTTGGCCGTGAAGGCCTTTCGCGCACCCGCCCCGGGGCCGGTCACCCGGCTGACGCTGGACCTGCCTGATCTCCGGGTCAATCATACGGGGTACTATGGGACTGCGATCAGCCTCTCACGGGACGGCGCTCACCTGGCCTTCGTGAGTCGGGGTGGTGGCCCAAACGGCCAGGCCGGCATTACCCGCCTCATGGTTCGCGAACTCGACGAGCTCCAGGCCCGAGCGCTGCCGGGCACCGAGGGGGCGGACGGCCCCTTCTTCTCGCCCGATGGCTTGTCGATCGCGTATACAGCCAATGGCAAGCTCTACAAGGTTGCCACCAGCGGCAGCGGACAGCCGATCCAGGTGGCCGAAGTCGGTCTCAATATGATCCTGCCAAGCGGGTCGTGGCTGGATGACGGGCGGATCATCTTCAACACCGCGGTATACGCCCTCCAGGCAGTTTCCTCCTCAGGCGGACCGATCACGACGCTGGTGCCCGCGCCCAGGGATGGCGGACTGGTCTATCCGACCGCGCTGCCCAGGAAGGATGTGCTGCTCTACACCAGGTGCAGCAACCTGTGCTCACAGCAGATGATCCTCGCCGTCAATTTCAAGACGGGCAAGACCGACACGATTCTCGCCGGCGCCTCCCGCGCGTTCTACCTGCCCCAGGGTCTGCTGATCGGGGTAATGCAGGACGGCAGCGTGGTCGGGGCCCCGTTCGACGTCGGCACCCTGCGCTTTAAGCGCACACCCTCGGTGCTGCTCACCGGGGTCCAGAGTGAGCTCGGCATCGTTCCGGAATTCACGGTGGCCGATGATGGCACCATGATCTACCTACCCGCCAACGCCACCGCAGGCAGGGGCACGCCGGCCGAGGTGGATCGGAGCGGGAAGGGCAGGGTGCTGGATCCGGCGTGGCTGGGCCGCTTCACCAGCTTCAGTCTCTCGCCGGAGGGTCGCCGCATTGCGGCCAGCCTGGCCGATGGCAGCGGCGCAATGCTCTGGGTCAAGCAGCTCGACGCCGGTCCGCTGACCCGTTTGAGTTTCGGGGGAACCAACAACTATCGCGCCGCCTGGCTGCCCGACGGGCGGACCCTCAGTTTCAGCTCCGACATGACCGGGAACGGCAGCTATCTGTACCAGGTCCGAGCCGACGGCAGCGGCCAGCCGGAGCGGCTGTTCCCGACCGACACCTCGCAGGTCGATGAAGCCAACTGGTCGGCGGACGGGCAATGGGTGGCCTACCGGAACGGGACCATCGCCGGGGTGCGGAGCCTCTACGCTCGGCGGACCAGCGGTGATACCGCGCGGGTGGTCATCTCGGCCGGCCCAGCCGACGAGTACATGCCGGCCATCTCGCCGGATGGGCACTGGATTGCCTATGTGAGCCTCGAATCGGGACGGGAAGAGGTCTATGTCCGCCCCTTCCCGCAGGCGGAACGGGCGCGGTGGCAGGTCAGTTCGGCCGGAGGCACCAGTCCGGTCTGGTCCCACGCAGGACACGAACTGTTCTATCTCGTCCCGGGTGACACCTTGGTATCCGCCTCGGTGACCACGGTGCCGGAATTCCAGATCACCGGGCATCACGCGCTGTTCAGCACCCTGCCCTTCGTGTTCCAACCCTGGCACCAGAGCTTCGGGGTTCGGCCGGACGACAAGAGCTTTGTCATGCTCCAGCGCACCTCCTCCATCGGACCCGACACACGGCGGTTGACCGTGGTGCTCAACTGGTTCACCGAGGTGAATGCCAAGGTGCAGCAGGCGCCGTGAGACGCTGCCCGCTCGCCGCGGTCAGCCTGGCGGATGTTGGCCATCAACTCCCGATTCCTGACCCCTCACCACAGCCACCGGCCGTCTTACGGCGCGCCCCCGGCGCTGTATCTTTGCCTCTGGCTCCGGTCCAAGGCGGCCCACTTTCCACTCCTTTCCAGATCGCATGACGTACACCCCTGATCCGCATCGTTACGGCCTGCCGGAATTCTACCGGCGCTGCGGGCGGTCCGGTCTCAGGCTGCCACTCATCTCGCTCGGGCTGTGGCACAACTTCGGCGCGGCCGACAACCTCGATACCGCCCGTGCCATGGTGCGCCGAGCCTTCGATCTCGGCGTCACTCACTTCGACCTGGCCAACAATTACGGGCCGCCGGAAGGGTCAGCCGAGGAAACGCTGGGCCGGATCCTGCGTGAGGAGCTGGGCTCGTGGCGCGATGAACTGATCATCAGCACCAAGGCCGGCTACGCCATGTGGCCGGGGCCGTACGGCGAGTGGGGCTCGCGCAAGAGCCTGCTGGCGTCGCTCGACCAGTCGCTGAAGCGGCTGGGACTGCCGTACGTGGACATCTTCTACTCCCACCGCCCCGATCCGAACACCCCGATCGAGGAGTCGATGTCCGCTCTGGCCCAGGCCGTGACCAGCGGTCGCGCGCTGTATGTCGGTATCTCCAACTACCCACCGGCCCAGACCCGGGAAGCCGCCGGTATCCTCCGCCAACTCGGCACCCCCTGCCTGATTCATCAGCCGAAATACAGCATGCTTGATCGGCGGGTCGAACCCGAGTTGCTGGCAGTGCTGGAAACCGAGGGCATCGGTGCGGCGGTCTTCTCGCCGCTGGCGCGGGGGCTGCTCACCGATCGCTATTTCACCGGGATTCCGGCCGATTCCCGTGCCGGTCACGATCCCCGTTTCCTCAAGCCCGCGGATATCACGGAAGCCGCCGTGTCCCGGGCCAGGCAATTAGACGCGGTGGCCAGGGCGCGTGGTCAGACCCTGGCCCAGATGGCACTGGCGTGGGTGCTGCGCAATCCTGTGGTGACCACCGCCTTGATCGGCGCCAGCCGACCGAGCCAAGTGGAGGATTGCGTTGGGGCCGCGCGCAATCTCGCATTCGCGGATGAGGAGTTGGCGGGCATCGAAGGGATTCTGGCTTCCTGGCCAGTGGGTCAATCGTGACCACGGACGGTTTCGACCGCCTGGCCGCGGCGCTGTCCGACCGCTACCGGATCGAGCGGGAGCTGGGCCAGGGTGGCATGGCCACGGTGTACCTGGCCCAGGATCTCAAGCACGATCGCAAGGTCGCCATCAAGGTGCTCAGGCCGGAGTTGGCGGCCGTCATCGGCGCCGATCGGTTCCTGCGGGAAATCAAGACCATCGCAGCATTGCAGCATCCGCATATCCTCGGATTGATCGACTCGGGGACGGTTGAAGTTGGAAGTTTGGAGTCAGGAGTTGGGAGCACCCCTCACTCCCAACTCCCAACTTCTAACCACGGTCCCGCGTCATACGTGTATTACGTGATGCCCTACGTCGACGGCGAATCGTTGCGGGACCGGCTCAACCGTGAAAAGCAGCTCCCGATCAACGACGCGGTGCGGATTGCCACTGAAGTGGCCGGCGCCCTCGACTATGCCCACCGCCAGGGCGTGATTCACCGGGACATCAAGCCCGAAAACATCCTGCTGCACGATGGCAGCGCGCTGGTGGCCGATTTCGGCATTGCGCTGGCGGTGTCGAGTGCCGGCGGCGGCTCCCGGATGACCGAGACCGGGATGTCATTGGGCACGCCGCATTACATGTCGCCCGAGCAGGCCATGGGTGAACGCGAGATCACCGGGCGGTCGGATGTGTACGCCCTCGGCGCCGTCACCTATGAGGTGCTGATCGGTGACCCACCATTCACCGGCAGTACGGCGCAGGCGATCGTCGCCAAAGTGATGACCGCCGATCCAGTCAGCCTGATCGCGCAAAGGAAAAGCGTGCCGCCCGCGGTGGAATATGCGGTGCTCACCGCGCTCGAGAAATTGCCGGCCGATCGCTTCGGCAGTGCGGCGGAGTTTGCCACTGCGCTGGGTGGCGCCGGGCCTGCAGGAGCGGGTCAAGGACCCGCCCGTACACAGGCCCGGCGAGCACGGCCCCCGGGCCCCCCGGCCCCTCTCATAGTGGTCGGCCTGCTCGTTGGTCTGGTGGCAGTGGCCGCCACGGCCTTCGGTGCGGGGCGCTGGCTGCGCGGTCGTGATGCGGCGCCTGCAGTGTCGATTGTTCAACGCACCTTTCGCGATGAAGCAATCTTCAACGCCCGCTTCGCCCCCGACGGCAAGACCATCGTCTACAGCGCCATCGGCCAAGGCAGCATTCCCGAACTCTTCGTCATCCGTCCCGACTATCCGGCCGCGGCTTCCCTGGGGATGCCCGGGACCCATCTCCTGTCCATTTCATCCAAGGGGGAGATGGCAGTCCTGGTCCACGCCGAGCTCACCCGCCATCGGTTGTTCCAGGGCACCCTGGCCCATGTGCCGATCGGTGGCGGGGCCCCACGCGAAATCCTCGACAGTGTTCGAGAGGCAGACTGGTCGCCGGACGGTTCCCAGCTCGCCGTGATTCATGCGGTCAATGGACGTGACCGACTCGAGTTTCCGCTCGGCACGGTGCTGCATGAAGCGTCGGGCTACTTGAGCGACCCCCGGGTGTCGCCGGATGGGCAGTTCGTCGCGGTGGCTGAGCACCCGTGGCGCTGGGACGACCGGGGAAAGGTGAAGATCGTGGACCGCACCGGCAGGACCATCGCGGTGTCACCGGAGTACCCGTCCCTGGAGGGGATGGCCTGGCGGCGGAGTGGTGACGCGGTGCTCTTCTCTGGTCGGGTGAGCAGCGGCCTGGTGGTCCACGCACTCGGCCGGGATGGCCGGACCGAGGCTGAGCTGGCCGGACCGGGCAATCTTACCACCCAGGATGTCTCACCGACGGGGCAGTTGCTCATCACCCGCGACGATGCGCCGTATCGCATGTGGTTGCGGGCACCCAATGCGGCCCACGATGTCGATGCATCCTGGCTCGACGGCACCTTCGCGCCGTTGCTGTCCAGGGACGGGTCTCTGCTGGCGTTCAGCAATGGCGGGATGGACGCGGGTCCGTACTATGACGTCATGCTGCGGCGCACCACTGGGGCGCAGGCCGCACGGCTCGGTCCCGGAGGGGTCGGGGCATTCTCCCCGGACCAGAAGTGGCTGCTGGCGTTTGTGCCATCGACCCCGGCCACGATCGTGGTGTACCCCACCGGCACCGGGGCCGAACGCAAGATCGACGTCGGGCCGTATGAAACCATCGGCTGGGTGGACTGGTTTCCTCAGGGAGACTCCATCCTCGTCTGCGGCGCGCACCCCAACGAGGCCTCCCGCTGCTACGTGCATCCGGCCGCGGGTGGCGCGGGCCGGGCGCTGACACCGCCCGGCACCGGGCACGGCATCATCTCTCCCGATGGCCGCACTGTGGCTGCCTTCGGGCTGTCAGCGGGCCACAGGATCTATCCGGTTGCCGGTGATAGTTCGCGACTGATTCCGGGCCTGGGAATCGGCGAGACAATCGTCCGGTGGTCCCCCGACGGCCGGGGTCTCGTCATCGGCAGCCTCACCTCCCGGATGGTTCAGCGTCTGGACCTGGCCACCGGACGCCGAACCCCTCTCCTCACATTGGGGGCGGATCGTCCGACGGCGCGGAACCGAATTGTGTTCATCTCGGTGGCCGACAATCCCGTCGTGTATGCCTATGTCACCGAGGACTATCTCTCCTCACTCTTCACGGTGGACGGGGTCCGATGAGCGACAGCCTCGCGCGCCTGACGGCCGCGCTGTCCGACCGCTACCGGATCGAGCGGGAGCTGGGCCAGGGTGGCATGGCCACGGTGTACCTGGCCCAGGATCTCAAGCACGATCGCAAGGTCGCCATCAAGGTGCT
>JBEPVA010000060.1:0-18810 GCA_041691295.1 Gemmatimonadota bacterium | reverse complement strand
CCTATCACCTATCACCTATCACCTATCACCTATCACCTATCACCTATCACCTATCGCCTATCTCCAATCTCCTCTCGCCTCTCGCCTCTCGCCTCACCGTCCGTTATCCTGACTCCCATGCCCGCTCCACTCCTCCCCCCGGGAGCAATCGACCTCATCGGCCCCGCCGCCAGTGGCCGCCGAGCGCTGCAGCGCCAGATGCTCGAAACCCTGACCGCCGCAGGCTACGCGGAGGTCATCACCCCGACCTTCGAGTACGAGGAAGTTTTTCTCCGGGCCGGCGGCGCGCCCGTGGCGGAGCGTCTGCTCCGCTTCGTTGACCGCGATGGCCGGATCCTGGCCCTGCGGTATGACTTCACCGCCAGCATTGCCCGGGTGGTAGCCACAGCATTTGCCGGTCAGTCGGGTCCGCTGCGTCTGGCTTATACGGGCCCAGTCTTCCGCCAGGACCCCTATCGCGGTGGCCGCCCCCGCGAAACCCTGCAACTCGGCGCCGAGCTGTTCGGTGTCGCTGGCCTCGAGGGTGATCTCGAACTGCTCCGGCTGACACTCGATCTTGCCCGGGCTGCGGGCCTCAAGGAGTTCCAGGTCAACCTCGGGCATGTCGGTGCACTGGCACCAGGTCTCGCGGTGCTCGACACCGTGCTCCGGGCCGACGTGCTCCGCTGGATCGACCGAAAGGACAAGGCCAGCCTCACCCGCGCCTTGGCTGGCCGCTCTGATGCCTCGCGGACCCTGCCTGCCCTGGCCAGCGTCATCGGACGGAAAGCGGCACTGGAGTCGGCGCAGGCTTCTGCACCCCCCGATACTCTGCCCGCGCTTCAGCACCTGCTGGCCATCGACGCCGCTCTCTCCCGTGAGGACCGGGCCCACATCGTCTACGACCTCGGCGAGGTCCGGGAACTCGACTACTACACCGGCTTGCACTTCGAGCTCTACGTCGCCGGCATCGGTCGCTCGGCAGGAGCGGGCGGGCGGTATGACACGCTGGTTGGCTGTTTCGGCGCCGAGCGACCCGCGGTAGGTGTATCGCTCGATCTCGATACCCTGGCTGGTGTCACGAGTGGAGCTGGTCAGTGACCGGGCTCCGTATCGCCCTGGCCAAGGGCCGGCTCTACGATCCCGCGCTAGCCCTCTTCGGACGAGCGGGGCTCTCTCTGGATGGAGATCCGGGGCGGCGGCTGCTAATGTCGTCGATCGTGCCGGGCGTGGAGTTTCTGGCGGTCAAGCCTGCGGATGTTTCGGTATATGTCGAATCGGGCGCCGCGGACCTCGGCGTCACCGGCACCGATGTACTGCGCGAATGGGAGGCGGATGTGCTGGAGCCGCTGGAGCTGGGCTTCGGCGCCTGCCGGTTGGTGGTGGCCAGCCCCTCGACCAGTCCATGGCCGGCGCTGCCCAACGCCCAGACCGCCCGAGTGGCGACCAAATATCCCCGGCTGGCGCGGGCCCACTTCGCGGCTCAGGGCCGGCCGGTGGATATCATCCCGATCTCCGGGTCGGTTGAGGTGGCCCCGCTGCTCGATCTGGCCCACTGGATCGTGGACCTGGTCGATACCGGCAATACCCTGCGGGCCAATGGATTGGTCGAGCGAGAGACGGTTCTTACGAGCTGCGCCGTGCTGGTGGCCAACCGGGCCAGTCAGAAGCTGAAGCTCGATGCGCACATGGAACTCACGGCGAAGTTGGAAGGGCTGGTTCGTTAGGCAGGCGGACAGGCGGACAGGCGGACAGGCGGACAGGCGGACAGGGCGAAACTAACTCAACGGCTCGAATATCAAGGCGTATCCCTTCCGACGTTCCGACGTTCCGACGTTCCGACGTTCCGACGGTCCGACGATCTAGCCCGCTCCCATCTGCTTCGTCCCTAACCGCACCGCCAGTTCCAGCGCCGCCCGCATGCTGGCCGGGTCCGCCTTTCCGGTGCCGGCGATATCAAACGCGGTCCCGTGATCCGGGCTGGTCCTCGGAAACGGCAGCCCCAGTGTCACATTCACGCCCTGCCCGAACGCCGCGACCTTGATCGCCGTCATCCCGACATCGTGATACGGCGCCAGCACCGCATCAAACTCCCCCTGCAGCGCTCGCACGAACACGGTATCCGCAGGCAGCGGTCCCGCCGCCCCCAGCGCTCGGGCGGCCGGCTCGAGGATCCGCGGCTCTTCATCGCCGAACAGCCCTGATTCACCGGCGTGCGGGTTGAGCGCGCAGACTGCCAGTCTCGGCTGCTCGATCCCCCACCAGCGCCGCAGGCAATTGATCGTCACCCGGCCTGTCCGGATCACCTTGTCGGTCGTGAGCAGGGTCGGCACATCGCGTAGCGGTACGTGGGTGGTCACCAGGACCACCCGCAGCCGGTCCGAGGCCAGCATCATGGCCACATCAACGTCACCGGCGAGGTGCGCCAGCCATTCGGTGTGACCTGGATAGGGAAATCCGGCGAGGTGGAGGGCGTGTTTGTTGGCGGGAGCGGTCACGATCGCATCGACTTCACCGGCGAGGGCCATCCGCACCGCGGCTTCCACCGCATGTCCGGCCAGCGTTCCGGCCCGGACGGCCCGTGCGGTTCCCTGTTTCCCGGCGGCCTGGTCCCCGCTGCCCTGGCCCCAGATTCCGACCGAGTGATAGCTCGCTGCCGGTACGGCCGCAATCTGGTCCTCGGCGCCGATGACGATCAAATCGGCGTCGAGTGGCCGCTCAAGTGCCCGGGCCGCGATTTCCGGCCCGATACCACGGGGATCACCCAGCGTCACCGCGATCCGCGGCCGTCGTCGCCCTGCACCCATGGGATCAGTAGCGAAGGTCGACGTAGGTCTGGGACTTCAGGTGATCGATGTAGTGACGGACCGACAGGTCGTTGCCCAGCGCGATCTTGATCCGGTCGCGCAGGTCTTCGTAGCGGATGTCGCCCTTGGCGCGGCGCATGGTCAGCACCAGCACCACCTGACGGTTGCGATTGGGATCCTGCGGATCCGGCAGGGCAAAGACCGGCAGGACGGTGCCGCCGCGCAATGAGCCGGTCGAGTCTCCCGCTACCGCCACCGCCGAATCAGGCTGGGTGGTGCCGATCGCCTTCCGGTACGGCTCCGGCAGCGAGTCCAGCGGAATGTCGCTGCCATCCTTGTCGAGTTCGGGATTGTGATACAGCCGCTGCAGCGAATCGATGGCGCCGCCGGCCAGCAGTGCGGTCCGGACTCGCTGCGCCAGGGCCAGGGCACTGTCCTGGTCAGCGGCCGTCACCGGGGGTGTGATCAGGATGTGCCGGGCCTGCACCTCGCCGGGCTGCACCCGTGTCACCTGGATGATGTGAAAGCCGAACGGAGTCTCGACCGGTTCGGATAGGGCGCCAGGCTTGAGCCGGAACGCCACGACCTCGAACGCCGGCACCATCACACCGCGGCGGAACCAGCCCAGGTCGCCGCCCTGGTCCTTCGATCCGGGATCCTGCGACAGTCGACGAGCGGTGGTGGCAAAGTCGGCCCCGTGCCGCAGTGCCTCCAGTACCGAATCCGCCGTGGACTTGGCGGCGGCCATGGCGGCCGGATTGGCCTTTGGAGCCACGATCACCTGGCGGAAGCTCACGGTTTCAGGCCGCTTGCCGAGCTGGTCCTTGCGGGTCTCGAAGTACGCCTTCATCTCGGATTCGGTCGGGGTGACGGCCTTGAGCTGCTTCTCCTCCTTCAGATGGGCCAGCAGGCGCTGCTGCAGCGCATCGCGCCGCTGCTGCTCGGTGAACCAGCGCCGGTACTCCTCAGGCGTTCCAAACCCGGCCCGCTTGAGCTCCGCGCGGTAGTCCAGTTCCGACTGGAACTTGGCCCGCACGCTCCGCATCTGCTGTTCGACCCCATCCGCGATTTCCTGCTCGCTGACCTTGATCGCGGTGTCCCGCTGAGCCTGCTGCACCATCAGCTCGACGTCAATCAGGTCGGTGAGCACCGCCTGACAGAAAGTCCGAAGTGAGTCCGGTCCGGGGGGCAGCTCGGCGCCCTGCGACCGTTTCTGGAATGCCGATTCGTCAACCTGCGACGCCAGGATCGGCGACTCCCCGACGACGGCCACCACCCGTTCGATCGCAGTGGCGGTATCGCAGCGCTGCTGCACCGGCGGCGCAACAGCGACAGAATCCTGGGCCGCCAGCCGGCCGGTCAGCCACAGGATCAGAGCTACGGAACCCGCAAGACGACGGATCATCAGGGACGCTGGCCTCCGGGCACAGCCTGCGAGGAAGGAATCACCGTTGTGCCCGTCGGCGGCGACCCGGCCGGCTTTGGTTTCCGGCGGGTGGCAGCCGTGGCCGAATCCTCGTTCATCAGCCTCAGCTGCGACAGCGCGTCGTCGATCCCGCCGTCGCTCAGGTGGTGGGGGTACCGCGACCGCAGCACCGGCGCCAGCTGGAACGGGATCGGAGGCAGCCGCCGCCCGGTGTTGTTGGCCCGGGTAAACAGCGAGTCAACCCGGTCCGCCACGATACGCAGCCGTGCGTCGGGCGTCGCGGCCGAATCCAGGAAGCCCTGGCCGTTGATATCCAGCGCGATCTTCAGCGAGTCGATGGCCTTGACGTAGCGGTCCTTGAGCCCTGACCAGTCGTCGGCGTCGAGGACCACGTGAGCGGAGTCGGCTTCCTTGATCAGCAGGATGTTCTGCCCGATGATCTCGACGAACCGGACCAGCCCCGAATCGGCCTGGCTGCCCAGCCGCTCGGTGAACTGGATCGGCAGTGCGTTGGCCCAGCGCAGCAATGTCGACAGCGGAAGGTTGCCGCCGGTGTAGGTGGCCAGGATCGCGGCAGAATCGCGGATCGCGTCCGGTTGGGACATCGCGTCCCGGATGATTCCGGGTGCCTTCGGCACCACCGTGAGGTGCCACCGGAGCGGCAGGCTGTCGAAGTAGGTCGAATCGACCCCAGCGCTGGCTGAGCGCAGCAGGTACCGGTGAAAGGCATCCTTCGATTCCTCGAAGGTCGGCCGCCGCATCACGTGATAGCCGAACCGGGTGGTGAATACCGTACTCAACTGGCCCGGCGCCAGCTTCCAGCCAACCTCGTCGAATTGCCGGGCCCATTTGCCCCGGGGTTCGATCGGCAGGATGCCGCTCCTGAACTTGCTGCCCGGATCGTCACTCATCTCCGACGCAACCTTGCCGAATTCCTCGCCCTTCTTGAGCCGGGCCAGAACCTGCTCGGCCTTCTTGCGGGCCTTGACCATGACGCTGTCCGGCGACCCCGAGTCGGCCCGGATCAGGATGTGCTGCAGCTCGCGGGCCTCGCCGGCGCGGAAGGCACTGTCCACCGAGTTGGACCCGATGTGACCGCGCAGTGTCACCAGCGAATCGTGCCAACGGACCCCGCGCATTTCGGTGATATCGGCCCACATCGCCTCGGCCACGAAGGCCGAATCAGAATAGTTGGCCTTGCTCGCCACCATGTTGGTCACCAGGACGTAGTCGATCCAGAGCCGCCCGGCAAACTCACCACCACCACGATTGGCCTTGATACCCTTGACGGAGGCCATCATGACCGCCAACTGGCTCGGAGGCAGCTTCACGCCAGCCGCTTCGGCCGCCGAGTCGGGATGGGCCTGAAAGGCGTCGCATCCGGCCAGTACCACGGTCAACCCCAGAAACCACCAGCTCCGTCGCATCAGCGCTCCATGCACAGGTGACCCGCCATCCGGCCGCGGGCGGTTCAGGATCAGGCTGCTCCGGCCGGGACCACCGGCTCGGGTTCGGGCTCTCCAGCCACCACGCGTAACGCACGCACCAGCGCCGGCAGCAACGCTTCGCCGCCCAGCCGTTCGAGCTTGAGGGCCAGTGGCACCGTGCGCCGCACCTCGGCCGCCAGCTGCACCCGGTCGAGCGCGGTGGTCAGCGACGTCATCCGCGGCACCGCCCCCGCCCGGAACGTCAGCCGGGCCTCATCACCCCGGACCAGGACGTGCTGCAGGCCGAGAATGGCACCAAGGGCCCGGAGCCGGGCCATGTGGAGGAGGGTGTCCGCTTCCTCAGGCAGGGGGCCAAAACGTTCCCGGAGTTCGTCGCGAAGCGGTTCAATTTCGCCGGGCCGCGCGGCTCGCGCCAGTCGCCGGTAGAAATCGAGCTTGGCCTCATCGTCGGGCACGTAGCTGTCCGGCAGATGAGCCGGCCGGTCCAGCACCACCTCCGGCGGGGCCAGCGTCTCGGGTTTGCCCTGGCCGCGCAGTCCCTTGACCGTTTCCTCCAGCCAGCGGAGGTACAGGTCGAAGCCGACCGCATGGGCATGCCCCGACTGCTCGGCGCCCAGCAGATTGCCGGCTCCCCGGAGTTCCAGGTCCTTGAGGGCAATCCGGTAACCGGCACCCAGTTCACTGTGATGCTCCAGCACCTTCAGGCGTTCCTCGGCATCGGCATCGATGGCGTCGGGCACCAGCAGGTAGCAGTAGGCCCGTCGGTGGCTGCGCCCTACCCGGCCCCGCAGCTGGTACAACTGGGCCAGCCCCAGTCGGTGGGCATCGTGAATGACCATGGTGTTGGCGTTGGGGACGTCGAGACCCGATTCGACGATCAGGGTCGAGACCAGGATGTCGACCTCGCCGAGCACGAACTTGTGCATCACCGTTTCGAGCTCGTCGGCCGGCATCTGGCCATGCGCCACCGCCACTCGGGCACGCGGCGCCAGGTGCCGGATCCGGGCGGCAATGGTTTCGATCGTCTCGATCCGGTTGTGCACGAAGAAGACCTGCCCGCCGCGGTCGAGTTCACGGGCCAGCGATTCGTCGATCAGGCCGTCATCCCACGGCTCGACGAAGGTGAGCACCGGTGAGCGGTCGCGGGGCGGCGTCTCGATCAAGGTCAAGTCGCGGAGGCCGGCCAGTGATAGATGCAGCGTCCGGGGAATCGGGGTGGCGGTAAGGGTCAGTACGTCGACTTCGAGGCGGAGCTCCTTGAGCCTCTCCTTGTGCTTGACCCCGAAGCGATGCTCTTCGTCGACGACCAGCAGCCCCAGGTCCTTGAACAGCACGTCCTTCGAGAGCAGCCGATGAGTTCCAATGACCACGTCGATCTCGCCCCGGCCCAGCTTGGCCACGATATCCTTCTGCTCCTTCACGGTCTGGAAACGTGACAGCACGGCCACCTTCACGGGAAAATCGGCCAGCCGCTCGGTGAAGGTCCGGCCATGCTGGTCGGCCAGCAGAGTGGTCGGCACCAGCACGGCCACCTGCTTCCCGCCCTGCACGGCCTTGAATGCGGCGCGTACCGCGACCTCGGTCTTGCCATATCCCACATCGCCCACCAGCAGGCGGTCCATCGGGCGGGCGTCCTCCATCCCCCGCTTGATGTCCTCGGTCGCCTTCCGCTGGTCGGGCGTGTCTTCATAGAGGAAGGCGGATTCCAGTTCGCGTTGCCACCGGGTGTCGGGCGGGAAGGCGAATCCGCGGGCCACCTGCCGTCGGGCATACAGATCGAGCAACTCCGCCGCCATCTGGTGGATGGCCGTCCGGGTCCGTTCCCGGACCTTCTGCCAGCTGGTGCCACCCAGCCGGTGCAGCCTCGGTGGGGGTTGATCCTCGTCGCCGCCGGCCGCCCGGTAGCGTTCCACCTGGTCGATCCGGTAGAGCGGGACGTTGAGCCGGTCGCCCCCCTCGTACTCCAGGATCATGACCTCGATTGTCGCCTCATCGACCTGGATCGTCTGGATCCCGCGATAAATCCCGATCCCGTGATCCAGGTGAACCACGTAATCGCCAGCCACCAGGGTTCCGGTGGCCGCTGACGGCGCCGCCTGCCGGTACCGCCTCGGACGCCGGAGGCGCCGGGCCCGCCGGAAGATCTCGTGGTCGGTGAGCACCCGCAGTGTCCGCATCACGAACCCGCCGTCGAGCGCTCCCACCGACAGCGTGACCTTGAGCGGGGTGCGGGACCCTTCCTGCAGCAGTTCGTCCAGCCGTTCACGCTGGCCCTGGTTGTCGCACAGGATCAGGGCGGGCGGATCGCCGTGCAGCAGCGCGCGCAGCCGGTTGAGATCGCGGTCGATCTTTTCCGAGGGAAGGAATCCGGCCTGCAACTCGACCGGCTCATCACGGAGCGTAATTCTCGGCAGTGCTTCGAGCCGGCTGCGCCACGGAGCGGGCGATTCGAACAGTTGATCGCGAGTCGGGGTTTCCTCGCCGAGCCGCCTGGCAATTTCCAGGTGATGCTCCGACTCCCGCCAGGCCCGCTCGACCTCTTCCCGGTTCGGACCGGCTGATTCCTCGATGATCAAGGCGTCCGGCGGCAGCAGTTCCAGTAGGGTCCGTCGTTCCATCTTGCCGTCCGGCTGCCCGCCTGCCCCTGTGTCCGCCGCCTTGATCGGCAGCACCACGATCCGGTCCAGCGCCTCGAGTGACCGTTGGGTGGTCAGATCGAAGCCGCGCAATGACAACAGGTCGTCGCCCCACCATTCGGCGCGGGCCGGCTGCGCCATTCCAAAGCCGTACACATCCACAATCCCGCCCCGCACACTGAACTCGGCCACTTCGGTGACGGAGGGCACCCGCGAATATCCCATCTCCTCGAGGAGCGTGATGGCCCTTGCAATCGTGACCCGTCCACCGGCTCCACCGCCCCGCCCCTTGTTCATCTCGAGGACCAGTCGCCGGGCCGCCAAGGCTACGGGAATAGCGGTGCGCTCAGCCGTGGCGCGGGCCGTCGTGACCAGCACCCGCAGGCGGCCGCTCAGCAGCGCCTCGAGGGTCTCGATCCGCTCACCGGCGATTTCGTAATGAGGCTCCTCCTCTCCCAGCGCCTCCCGCTGAGGATAGAGGGCCAGTCCTTCACCCATCAGGTGCTGCAGATCCGACAGCCAGCGTTCCGCCTCACCGGGAGAGGTGGCCACCACGACCTGCATCCGTCCGGGCAATTGCTCCGACAGCCAGGCCACCGTGGCGGCGCCGCTCGACCCGGCCAGCCCGCCCACCCTGAGCAGCGCTCCACGACCGGGCATCCGGCCGCCCAGTTCCCGGGCAAACTCGGTGCGGGCAAACGCCTCCTGCAGCAACGGGATGCTCATGCCGTACTCCGTCGAATACTCGCCAGCCCCACTTCAGCCAGGGCACAGCAGAATGCCAGCCACAGCAATGGTCCCCGCAAGTCGGTCCGTGCTGCGCCGGCAAATGCCAGCGATCCGGCCCGGTCGGGCCCCGCCAGAGTCGCGGTCGGCCAGACTTCACGAAGCTCCGGGTCCTGGGCCCTGGTCAGGCGAGATTCCCGCGGATCGGGATTGGCAGTCAGCGCGCCGATGGTGTCGCGGCCAGCCAGGAGGAAGTAGACGCCGAGTGTCGGGGGCCGGAACGCGGCACCGCCCTCGACCGGCCAGCTCGAACTGCCTTGCACCACCCGGGTGGTGGGATCCGGCAACCGGATCGGTTGTCCGGGTGCCCCATCCAGCAGCCAAAGCGGTGACCTGGCCAGCCGGTTGGCTAGGGCATCGACCAGTGGGACGAATGCCGCCTCCAGCGGCAGGTGGGTCCAGGCCGGATCAAATCGGCTGCCGACCAAGACCACACCGTTGCCTCGTACCATCCACGGTTCATGTCCCGCCGTGGCCAGTACACCGGTCCGGCCACTGCCGGTCGGTATCAGGGTGTACCGACGGCCCACCGCCGTCCTCCCGACCCATTGTCCGCTGTCCGTCAGGGTTTCGACCCCGCTCAGGATCCCGAAGCGCCAGCCCACGCCGCGGGCGTCAAGCGCGCGATTCAGGGCACCGAGCAGCGCTGGGTCGGCCGGAGGCGGGACCACCGAGGAACCTGGCCCGAGGCCGCCGAGATTGACCTCGTTGCCGCTGGCGATCCGGCCGCCACCGGCCAATGCGGCGCAGGCCACGGTGAGATAATTCTGGTCGGCCGCACAGCTCACCCGCGCCGGCCGAGCCACTCGCACCACCACATCGCGGCTGTCGTCAGCCCGCAGCTCATCGGGATCAAGTCTCACCGCGATCACCGACCATCCGGGTGCTCCGGCCGGCAGCACGATCTCGGTGGCAATGCCCGGGATGGCCAGTAGCTGGCGCGCCGGCCGGCTTCCCACCGTGACGGTGATCGGCCGGGGCACTCCCGAATCGCCGCTCAGCAGCAGTCTGAGATGCCCCGTTTCACCGGTCCACGGCAGCGGACCAGGCTCGACCAGTTCGATCCCCGTGTTGGCGGGCGCCGTTTCGGCTGGCCGAATCACAAGGACGGGGACGGATACCTTGGCGGGAGCGAGCGCACTGGCCTGCAGGTCGCTGATCACCACGATTTCGCCAGGGCGCTGATCGCCGGCCAGCAATCCCGCCGCCGAAGCCACTGCTGCACCGAGGTCGAGCCGGCGATCGCTGGGCTCTAGACTGTCGAGCACGGCGGACAGGGCACCGCGATCACCAGTCCGTGGCACCCCATCGGCAGTCAGTAACCAGAGGCGGTCTTCCGGCGTGGCATGATCCAGCACCTGGTGGGCAGCTCGAAGCAGAGTCGTCAATACAGCCGTGCCACCGGCCACGGCACCACTGCTGAGACTGTTGTCGACAACCAGCACCAGGGCCGTCGGTCCATGCGCGGTGCCGGTGCCCCGATAGGGCACGCTCGGCCCAGCCGCCGCGAAGACCAGGGCAATGATGAGCAGGGTCCGGATCAGCAGCAGCAGCCAGTGGCGCAACCGCAGACGACGCTGGTGTTCCCGGGTCGCCGCAACGAGGTAGCGAACCGCGGGGAAGACCACGACCGGCGGGTTGCGGCGGGTAACCAGGTGGAGCAGGAGAGGAACCGCGGCGGCCGCCATGGCGGCCAGCGCCCAGGGATGCAGCCAGCCAATCACGCGAAGCCTGCCGGATTTGCCAGGGCCGCCCGCAGGGCGAGTCCGAAGGGCGTATCGGTGACCACCCGGTGATACCGGATTCCCTGACTCACGCAGGCCCTTCGCCAGTCGGCCACCGCGGTGTTCACCGCCTCGCGATACATCACCGCCCAATCCCTGGGACGGAGAACTACTGACGCCAGCGTCTCGGGATCCTCGAAGCGTGCTTCAGGCGGCCCCTCAAGTTCGATTTCGCCCGGGTCGAGCAGGTGAAATACCATCACCTGGTGGCCGCGGTGACGGAGAAACCGGAGAGCGGCAAGGGTGGCGGGAGGGTCGAACAACAGATCTGAAATCAGCACCACCAGCCCGCGGCGCCTGAGCAGCGACATGACCCGGTCGAGGGCGGGGGCTGCAGCGGTACCCTGCCCGGCCTCGAGTCCAGCCAGCGTGGTGGTCAACTGGCGGAACTGGGCTCGACGGGCGCGGGGGGGGATGACGGCCTGGACCTTCTCATCGAAGGCAATCAAGCCGGTGGCATCCCGTTGGCGCAGCAGAACCAGCGCCAGGGCTGCGGCCAGCCGCCGCGCATACTCCAGCTTGGGCAGCACCAGATCGGGACGACCGGTCCACGCCATCGAGCGGCTGACGTCGAGCAGCAGCATGGCCCGGAGGTTGGTTTCTTCCTCGAACTGCTTGACGTACAACCGGCCGCTGCGGGCCAGCATTTTCCAGTCGAGATAGCGCGGCTCGTCTCCAGCTTGGTACATCCGGTGTTCGGCAAACTCGACCGAGAATCCCCGGCGCGGCGAACGATGCAGGCCAGTGAGGAATCCCTCCACCACGCCTTCGGTGAAGAGTTCCAGACCGGCCAGCCGGGATGCATCCAGTGGGTCGAGGAGATCCAGCCGACTGCGGCTGGCACCCGGTGCGGGCTGCGTCATGCGGGGCGCAACGTAGAGAGTCGACGGGGTTGAAGTCAACGAGCCGGAGCCGTGTCCTTCCCTGAGGACGGACTGAACCCGTGAGCGGCCGGGAGGCCACTTCTTAAAGTATTAACTGTCAACACTTTACAGGTGGGCAAGTTGGGCACGCCGTCTGCATAGAGGAGCCGAGTCCCCCCGAACACGAGACAATCATCATGTCGCTTTCCGCTCTCTGGGCCCTGAGCCTCGCCGCCATACTGCCTGGTTCGATTCCGGCGCCGGCCCCCGCCATCCGCAATCCGGCCTGGCTGTCGACCGCTCATCACGTCGGTTCCGACCGGGCCAAGGTCAGCGTCTGGATGGATCGTCAGGATCCCTACCACCGGGGCGACGAAGCCCAGATCTACATCAAGGCCGAGCAGGATGCCTACGTGACGGTGCTTCGGATCGATACCGACGGCCGGGTGCGCGTCTTGTTTCCGATCGATCCCCAGGACGACAACTTCACCCGCGGCGGCCAGGCCTTTGAGGTGCTGGGGCGTTCCCAGGATGCGGCGTTCCGGGTGGATGATGCGCCGGGCCAGGGGTACATCTTTGCCGTCGCATCCACCGACCCATTCACCTACGACGGATACACCACCTCGGATCACTGGGACTACCGGACCATCGCCGATGGCCGGGTCCGGGGTGACCCATACGTCGCGGTGACAGACCTCGCCGCCCAGATCGCGCCGGAAGGCAGCTGGGACTATGACATGATCGGGTACGATGTCGAGCAGCACTACGACTATCCCCGCTTCGTCTGCTACGACTGTCACCAGTACACCAGTTTCTATAGCTGGAATCCGTACGATCATTTCTGCTCGCAGTACAGCGTGGTGATCTACGACGATCCCTTCTATTACCCCTACCGCTACTACGGTACCGGCGCCGTTTACGGCCGCCCGGTCCGGCCCGGCCCGCGGTACGTGTTCAAGGACAATGATGGGTCCGGCGGTGGAAACGTCAGGCACGTCCAGTTCCGGCCCCGGGGACCTGACGGCCGGTACAATCAGGATCGCGGCCGCACCGGCAGCGACCTCGGTGGGCGGGGCAGCGTACCGATTCCCGAGAACGGTGGCGGACGGCGGTCCGATCCGCTGGCCGGCGCCCGCGGAGGCACCCCTTCTGGGCGCCCCACCTGGAACGGCGGCGGGGCGTCAGGCACCGGCCGGCCGGTTGAACCAGGCCGCCGAAATGTTGACCAGCCGGGTCAGCCGCCCCGCACGGGTGACGGCCACCGCCCCAACGAATCTCAGCCCGGCCGCCGCAATGATCCGGGAAATCAGCCGGAGATTCACGGCAACCCGGAGCCGCCTCGGGACCGGCCGACCCCGATCCAGCGTCCGCCCGAGCGCCACGACCCGACGCCGGTGCAGCGTCCACCCGAGCGGCACGACCCGCCTCCGCAACGGGGCAACGACCGGCCGCCACCGGCGGTGCAGCCGAGGTCCTCGCCTCCGCCCGCAGCCCAACCTCGGTCATCGCCGCCGCCTTCGCGGCCGACCGGCGAGCCGGAGCTCCGCCGCCGGAAGCCATGACCGAAACTCCTCCTGATGCCCGGCCGTACACCACGCGGCCGGGCATTAGTTTGTCCGCTAACACCTCGATCCGCCTGTCTCTCTCACCCCTGGATTCAATGCCTAGACTGGCTCGCCTCCTTGCGATCTGTCTGTTGCCGCTCCCGGCCGCACTTTCCGCCCAGCAACCAACGGACCTTAACCGCGCTGCCGCGACAATTACCGAGGCCGATGTGCGGCGCCGGATCTTCATCATCGCCGACGATTCGATGAAGGGCCGGGACACCCCGAGCCGCGAACTCGACCTGACGGCGCAGTATGTCGCCGACCAGTTCAAGAAGGCCGGGCTCAAGCCAGCTGGCGAGCATGGCACCTGGTTTCAGCACTACCTGATCCGCCGGACCAGTTTCGATGTCGCCGGCAGTCATGTCAGCTTCCTTCTGAATGGCAAGGACCAGCACGTCGAGTTCAGCCGGGATGCGTTCTGGCGTGAGAGCCCGATTCCGGCCGTCGAGATGGGCGGACCGGCGGTGATCATCGGCGGCACCCTCGATCCAGCTGGCCTCGGCGCCGTGGACCTCAAGGGCAAGACCGCGTTGCTGGTGCTCGACTATTCCAAGCCCCGGCCCACCACGGTACGGCAGGTGCTGGATACCCTGGTCGCCAGGGCGGCGGCGGTCGTGATCGTGACCAACCGGGACACCACCCAGCTGGCCCAGATCATCGCGCGGAGTACCGCACCCAGAGTCGATCGGGTCACAGTCCCGGCCGCTGGCAAGCTCGAGGCGCCGGTCGCCGAAGTTCACGAGCGCGGCATCGGCGGCATTCTGGCAGCCCTTTCGATTGACCCCGCCAAACTGCGGGAATCGGCCACGATGGTGGTCCAGCAGTATCCGACGCTCCAAGTGAGGATTGACGCCCACGAGCAGGTGCTTCAGGAATCCAGGGCGCCGAACACCCTCGGGATCCTCGAGGGCAGCGATCCGGTGCTCAAGAACGAGTACCTGGTCTTTTCCGCCCACATGGATCATGTCGGCGTTGCCGGACCCGATGGCACCGGGGGCTGCGCGGCGGTGGGAGCCGACTCGATCTGCAATGGCGCGGATGATGACGGATCGGGTACGGTCGGGGTTATGGAGCTGGCCGAGGCCTTCGGGCAGAAGGGCGCCCGGCCGCGGCGGTCGGTGATCTTCATGACGGTCAGCGGCGAGGAGAAGGGGCTCTGGGGCAGCGAGTATTTCAGTGAGCATCCGGCGGTGCCGCTCACGCAGGTCGTGGCCGACCTCAACATCGACATGATCGGCCGCAACTGGAAAGACACCATTGTGGCCATCGGCCGAGAGCATTCCGACCTGGGCACCACCCTGGCCCGGGTCAACGCGGCGCATCCCGAGCTGCACATGACCGCCATCGATGATCGCTGGCCCGAGGAGAATTTCTATTTCCGCTCGGACCACTTCAACTTTGCCCGCAAGGGCGTGCCGATCCTGTTCTTCTTCAACGGGGTGCACGCCGACTACCACCAAGTCAGCGATTCACCCGACAAGCTCGAGGCCGAAAAGGAATCCCGGATCCTCAAGCTGTTGTTCTATCTGGGGCAGGACGTGGCCAATGGGAAGGACCGGCCCAGGTGGAATCCGGCCAGCTACAAGAAGATCGTGGAGGGACAGTAGGCAGGAGATGGAAGATGGGAGCTGGGAGATGGGAAATCTGGCTGAGTTGTGACTCGTGACCCGTTGCCATAGTGGCGAGGAGTTGCACGAGATTTTCGCCGTGGCGCCGGTGGTCGGCGGAAGTATCCTGATCCCTCATCTTCGGCAGGCGGTGGCCAGGCTGGAGGAGTTTCGAGCGGTTGCGCACTAACTACGCGAGGAGGGAGGTCGGGAGGCCCTTCCTCCCTCCTCCCTTCGCCTTTCGCCTGAATGCTGCTGCCGCCCCCCTGCTCCCTTATATTGCGCCCCATGTCACAATCCCGCATTCGCAATTTCTGCATTGTCGCCCACATCGACCATGGCAAGAGCACGCTGGCGGACCGCCTCATCGAGGCCACCGGCACGGTCGAGAAGCGGCTGATGCGGGAACAGCTGCTCGATACGATGGACCTGGAGCGGGAACGCGGCATCACCATCAAGCTCAACGCCGTGCGGATGGCCTACACCGCGCCCAACGGCGAGTCATACGAGCTCAACCTCATCGATACCCCCGGGCACGTCGACTTCACCTATGAGGTGTCCCGATCGCTGGCCGCCTGCGAGGGCGCCATCCTGGTGGTGGACGCCACCCAGGGGGTTCAGGCGCAGACGCTGTCAAACCTGTTCCTGGCGCTCGACGCGGGACTCGAGATCATCCCGGTGCTCAACAAGATCGATCTGCCGGGCGCCGAGCCGGAGCGCCGAGCCAAGGAAATCATCGACCTGATCGGCGCCAAACCGGAGGAGATCCTCTCGGTCTCGGCCAAGGAGGGCACCGGTGTGCCGGCCCTGCTCGAAGCCATCGTGGCCCGGGTACCGCCACCCGCCGGCCAGGAAGATGCGCCACTTCGGGCGCTGATTTTCGATACCTATTTCGACCGGTACCGCGGCGCGATTCCCAGTGTGCGAGTGGTCGATGGGTCGCTGCGGTCGGGAATGGACATCTCGTTCGGGGCCCATCCCGACGACGTCTACACGGTCAGCGAGGTCGGATACCTGCAGATGGGCCAGCGGCCCGCTCCGGTGCTGGAGGCCGGCGAGGTGGGCTACGTCGTCGCCAGTCTGCGCAGCGTCGGCGATACCCGAGTCGGCGATACGATTCTCGACGCCAACGAGCGGGCCGGTGAGCTGCTGGATGGCTACCGGGAAGTGAAATCGATGGTCTTTGCCGGCCTGTATCCGACCGACTCGGACCAGTACGAAGGCCTGCGGGACGCACTGGAGAAGCTCAAGCTCAACGACGCCAGCCTCAACTATGAGCCCGAGTCATCCACCGCGCTCGGGTTCGGATTCCGCTGCGGATTCCTTGGGCTGCTGCACATGGAAATCGTCCAGGAGCGGCTCGAGCGCGAGTTCAATCTGGACCTGATCAGCACCGTGCCCACGGTCGAGTTCCACATCTACCTGACCGACGGCACGATGCTGCTGCTCGAGAGCCCATCCCACCTGCCGGACCCGGCCACGATCGATCACATTGAGGAGCCGCTGGTCAAGGCCCGGATCATGGCGCCATCCGAATACATCGGCGCGATCATGAAGCTCGGCCAGGACCGCCGCGGAATCTATCTCGGGATGAAGTACCTCGATGCCAGCCGGGTCGAATTCGACTGGGAATTCCCGCTGGGCGAAATCGTGCTCGACTTCTACGACAAGCTGAAGGGGCTGTCCCGCGGCTATGCCTCGCTGGACTATGAGCTGGCCGGGTACCGCGAAGCCGAGATGGTGCGGCTGGACATGATGCTCAACGGCGATCCGATCGATGCCTTCAGTGTGATCATCCACCGGGACAAGGCGTACGAGTGGGGCCGCAAGGTGGCCGAAAAGCTGAAGGAACTGATCCCGCGGCAGCTGTTTGCCGTGGCTATCCAGGCTTCAATTGGCGGCAAGGTCATTGCCCGGGAAACGATTTCGGCGCTGCGCAAGGACGTGCTGGCCAAGTGCTACGGCGGCGACATCACCCGCAAGCGCAAGCTGCTGGAGAAGCAGAAAGAAGGAAAGAAGCGGATGAAGCAGCTCGGAGCGGTCGAAATTCCGCAGGAGGCGTTTCTCGCCGTGCTTCAGGTGGACTGATGGTTCCGGGTTCCAGGTCCCGGATCTGGCGACTGGATAGCTTCGATCTGGCCGGTCGATGACCCCGGAATCACCCGGAACCCGGCATCCGGTGCCCGGTACGCTTGTGGTCCGGGCCCCCAACCATCTCGGCGATCTGGTCCTGGCGCTCCCGGCGCTCCAGCAGGCCCGGCCGAATGCCATCGTGGTTCGCCGTCCGCTGCTGCCCCTGCTGGCAATGGCTCGCCTTCCTGGCGAGCTGATCCCGCTCGCCCGCGGACTCGTCTCGCTGATCCAGACCGCCGCCCGGCTCCGGGCGGCCCGATTTGCCAGCGGGGTGCTGCTCACCCCATCGCTGTCCTCCGCCGTGCTCCTTCGCCTGGCAGGGATACCGGCTCGGCGAGGGACTGCGACCGATGGCCGCAGCCCGCTGCTGACCGACCGGGTGGCACCGGTCTCCCTGGCCAACGAGCACCGCGCGTCCGCGTACCTGGCACTGGTTGGCGATGCACTGCCCGCCTCGCCGCCGGTGCCGGAGTTGAGCCCTGAGGCGCATGCCCGTGAGCGCTGGCACGACTTGATCGGGAATAATCGAGAGTTGATCGGCATCTTTCCAGGCAGCAACGCCTCATCCCGCCGATGGGACCCGGGGCACTTCGGTGAGCTGACCGCTCGCCTGGCTGACGCGGGCAAGCGGACGGTCGTCTTCGGTGGCCCATCCGAACGCCACCTCACGGCCACTGCGGCCGGGACTCACGGCATTGATCTGGGCGGGAAAACCGACCTTGCGGTACTTGCCGCCGGCCTGGCCGACTGCCGGCTGCTGGTCACCAACGACAGTGGGCCGATGCATCTCGCTGCCGCGGTCGGCACCCCGACAATTTCGCTTTGGGGCGCTGGCAACCCGGCCGAGACCGGGCCGCTGGGAGCGGGACACCGGGTGCTGCGGCATGCCGAACTGCCCTGCGTGCCGTGCCGGGCCAACACCTGCCCCCGGAGCGGCCGAGGGACTGTGTTGCCCCGGGCCGAGCGCGAGTGCCTGGAGTTGATTACGGTGGACGAGGTGATGACGGCTATCGAACAACAGCCAGGGATCGAACTGCCGTTCCGGGTTCCGGGTTCCCCGAATCCATGAACCGGCGAGACGGCTCCACAGTCTGTCCCAGCATTCAACACGGCACGCGGCACGCGGTACCTCGTGCTCCGCGACCGACCGCTCACCGTGAGCCCAGCCATGCCTAAAGACTGCATCGTCGGAATCGACCTGGGCGGCACCAACATCGTGGCCGCCTGCGTCTCGGAAGACGGCCGGGCGCACTTCGGTGAGCTCACCGATCTGACCCTGGCGGACCAGGGGGCCGATGCAGTTGTGGCCCGGATCATTGCGCTGGCCCAGCGCAGTATCGCGGCGGCCACGGCCGAGGATGGCGAGATCAGGATCAATGGCATCGGCATCGGGGCGCCGGGACCGCTCGACATTCACAACGGGATCGTGCTGCTGGCGCCGAATCTCGGCTGGCTCAACCAGCCGCTCCGGGCCCGGGTCGGGACTGGGCTCGGATTGCCGGCGGCCCTCGACAATGACGCCAACTGCGCGGTGCTGGGCGAATGGTGGCGCGGCGCGGCGCAGGGAGCCAGGACCGTCATCGGCCTCACGCTTGGCACCGGCATCGGCGGCGGGATCATCATCGATGGCCGACTGTATCACGGCGCCACCGACCTCGCCGGCGAGGTCGGCCCCCCCCCAATCGATGCCAACGGCCGGCACTGCCAGTGTGGCAACTATGGCTGCATCGAGGC
>JBEPVA010000059.1:0-18821 GCA_041691295.1 Gemmatimonadota bacterium | reverse complement strand
TCGGTCGCTACGACGGGTTTGTCCGGGTACATCCGGTCGATCGTCCGCCCGGTCCCCGCCGTCGTCGTCGCCACGGCATCCGAGTCGTAGTAGCGATTGTGGCTGCTGCCCGACGAATCGACCAGGAGGTCCTGCCCGGAAGCGCCGATGACCCGAATGGTGATCGGCCCGCCGGTGCCGTGGACGACGGCGGTATCCGGTCCGCCAGCCAGATAGATCCGGAGATCACGGGTTTCCCCGGCGACGAACCGGCGCTGGAAGAAGGGTCGATCAGAGCCGCCGGCATTGGCCAGCGTCAGCGTCACATCGCCGTTGGATTCGCGAGTCGCCGAGGCGACATCCGCCAGGTTGGTGCCGTGGACGTCGACCTGCTGGGCCAGCAGCCGATAGTATTTGCCTGCCTCTTCGACCAGCGCATCCCGCCGGTGCCTGAGCCGCTGCTCGAGCCGGGCACCGGCCAGCTCGTATTGCACGGCCGGGAGGGCGCGCACAGCATCAAAGATCACACTGTCGGTGAGTACCGCCTGAAGCGCCTTAGCCACCGAGTCCCAGACCGGCCGCGGCAACTCGACCAGGAAGCGGCGATCGAGGTCGCGCCCGTTCCAGGTCTGGCCGACCACCTGGGCGTATTCCTCCCCGAACTTGACGAGGTTGGGAATTGACTGCCGGGCCACGCTCAGGGCTATGCCGTCGAACCGCACAAAGGCCTGGTCGCGGTCCAGCGGAATCGGCAGCCACTGCCGTGGTACCGCATCGCCCTGCCGGCCCCAGCGCCACTGATCGCGGTGGCGGTCCCAGTCACCGATGAAGACATCGAACAGCCGCGCGGCAAGGAATGCCCGGGCATCAACCCGCTCGCCGGTGCCGCGATCGACCAGCGCGAACAGCGTATCGGTGTCGATGACCTGGCTGACTCCGTGCCAGTGGGCCGCGGGACCAGGACCGCCCACCCGCTCTTCCAGAGTCCCGAGCAGCCCCGCAAACTCGGATCGCCACTCGCCCAGGCGGGGATCGTCGGGCAGGACGAAGACCTCATACCTGTTGTGCAGGATGCCGGTGCCGGTCATCAGCCGCGACACGACGAGCGGCCCCAGCGGGTTGGCCGCCTTGATCTGGTCCTGCACCACCCAGGCCGCCACGGTCCCGCGGAGCTCCGGCGGCAGCGCGAGCGACGGATCCTTGTCGATCGACCGAAAGAAGAACTGCCGGCCGTCGGCGGCGACGAGCTTAAGGGTCTTCGACTCCTGCCCGCCGGTGAGGCCCAGCGCCTTGACCCCGCCGGCATAGTGCTCCATGTCGAGCAGGTTGAGCTCGACCGGCGTTGTCCAGAGGTTGCGGTAGTCGGCGCCGAGGATCAGCCGGTGCAGCGCGCCAGCCTTGTAGTGAGCACCAGGCGCGATGACCACTGTGCCCGGATGGCTCGAGGGGTGGCTGGCGGAATCCTGCGGAGTCTGCGCCGCGAGCGGCGCGGCCAGCGCGAGCAGCGGCAGCAGCGCCTTCATGCAGTCCTCGTTTTGGCCGCATATCCCTGCCCGACCATCAGCGCCAGGACCACCCACACCAGGGCCAGCACCAGGTTGATCCGGGCAAAGCCCATGATCCCGAGCCCGAACTGGGTGGTGCCGAAGTAGACCAGCACCGCCGACAGCACGTCGCCGGAGCGGACGAAGAAGGAATCGATGACCTGCTTGGCCTTGTACTTCTCTTCGCGGGTGGTGGGCAGGTAGAGCAGGTTGCGCACCGTGTTCTGCAGCGAGTAATCGGTGGCGTTCTCCGCCGTCTTGACCCAGCGGACGATGGCCAGCACCGGGGCAATCGCCAGCACCGCATACCCGCTCACCGCGATCAGCGGCAGGACCAGTACGGCCCAGCGCACGTGAATCAGCTTGATCAGCCGGCTCACGAAGAACAGCTGGAACACCAGCCCGACCAGGTTGACCACGAAGAAGAAATTGGAATAGAACTCGCCGACGTAGTCCCCCACCGACTGACCGCCCGCAGTGCCGGCGCTGACCAGGTTGGCCGCGTGGGTGGCGACGGTCTTGCCCAGGATGTATTCACCGGTGGTATTGACCCAGTTGAGCACCAGGATCATCATCGCGAACAGCAGCAGGTAGCGATTGGTGAACACCAGCCGGAAGGTTCCCTTCTTGCCGCTGGCCCCGGACATCGAGAGGGTCAGTTTTTCCTTGCCAGGCGGCCCCGCCACCTGATACTCGCCAGTGGCGGCCGGCATCTTCTCGGTAGTAAACCGGGCCGGGATGCCGGCCTCGTGCTTCTGCCGCTCCCGGCGGTCGACGATGTTGCTGAGGAAGGTGGCCAGGGCCAGAACCGCAGCCGCCACCAGCAGCAACTGCGGCACCCCGATGATCGGAATCAGGCGGCCGGTGAAGTAGCTGCCGAGCACCGCGCCGAGGGAGGCCCCGAACCCGATGATCGGGAACAGTCGCTCGCCCTGGTCCTTGGTGTACAGGTCGTTGGCAAACGACCAGAACTGGGCCACGATCATCAGGTTGAAGATCCCGACCCAGAGAAAAAAGACCACGCCGATCGGGAGATCGGCGCGGGCCGCGGCAAAGAATCCGATCAGGCAGACCACGAAGAAGCCGGTCACCACGTTGAGCAGTTTGCGCCGCGGCATGCGATCGGCCAGGGCGCCGTACAGCGGTACCAGCGCCAGCAGCAGCACCGCCTGGCCCGCCGCCGCATATGACTTGAGCTCCGCCCCGTGAGGGGCGGACAAAATCAGCGCCTCCCGCACCGGCTTGATGACGTAATAGGCGGCCAGCAGCAGAAACACATTCAGCGCCAGCAGCAGTGCGGTCTGGCTCTCACCGGCGTGGATTTCGGTGAACAGCCGGAGGAAGCGGTCGAGCGGTTGGGGTTGCTCCGGGCTGGTGTCGGGTGCGGTCATTCGATATTCCCGGTGGCAAAGCGGAGTTGTCCCTGGCGCCCGATCATGCCTGACCGGCCGGGACCGGCTCTTCCTCAGTGGCGGGAGTCCAACCCGGCCCCATGGACTTGGTCAGGGTCAGTTCGCAGGCGGTCGGCGCCTGGCGCGCCGCGTCGGGGTGGTGGCGGTGCCACCAGCGCTGGGCCTTTTCCTCGGTCCACCCTTCGCCCTCGACGGCGGCGGCAAACCGCCGCGACAGGTCGGTGGCGTCGGCGGGTCGGTCATCGGGACGCTTGGCCAGGCAGGCCAGCACCACGGCGTCAAAGGCGGCGGGAATGGGAGTCTCAATCCGCTGGGAGGGAGGCACCGGCACGGCCTGCGAATGCTGAATCATCAGCTGCACGGCGTTGGGCGCCTCGAACACCAGCTTGCCGGTCAGCAGCCAGTACGCCACGCAGCCCAGGGCGTAGATATCGACCCGGTGGTCGATGGCCACATCGCCCCGGACCACCTCAGGGGCGATGTAGGCCGGGGTGCCCGCCGTGGCTTCGGGGGCGGTGAGCAGCAGGTCGTCGCTGCTCTGGCCCTGCGCCTTGACCAGACCGAAGTCCAGCACCTTCACGAAGTCGGTCTGCAGTCCCATCCGGCAGGCAAAGATGTTGGACGGCTTCACGTCCCGGTGGATCAACCCCCGCGAATGCGCCTCGGCCAGCGAGTCACAGGCCTGGCGCATCAGGTAGGCCACCCGGTCGGGCGGCAGCGGCCCGAATCGTTCGACCATCGACTGCAGGTCGAGACCATCGAGCAGCTCCATGACCAGGAAAAAAGTCCCGTCCTCGGTGGCGCCGAAGTCGTACAGGCTGATGGTGTGGGGTGACCGCAGCGAGGCCGTGGCCTGCGCCTCGCGGCGGAACCGCTCGATGATGACCAGCGCGCCATCCGCTGAGCTCTTTCCCAGAACCTCGGGCCGGATCAGCTTGACCGCCGCCGGCCGGGCGAGCATCTGATGCGTCGCCCGGTAGACCTCACCCATGCCGCCCTTGCCGAGCACCTCTTCGAGGCGATAACTGCCGAGCTCACGGGCGTGCCTTACCTGCTGCCCCAGGCCCCGGATGATCTTGGAGGGCACGACCGAGATCAGGGCGCAGGCGTAGGTCGGCAGGAAAGCCCAGAGCAGGTATAGCACACCGGGCTCGATGGGCACGCCGCGCAGGTGCGTGATATACAGGGCGAGTGGATCCATCGAGGCCGCCAGCAGCGTGACCCACCGGGTCCGGGCCGGACTCGACGGCACGATCGCCGGATAGGACAGGATCATGATGCAGAGCCACGAGATCCTCGGCGTCACCGGAGAGGGCACCCACTGGGTCAGCAGCGCGGCGAGGAAGCAGACAAAGACCAGGAAGCCGGCGCTGATGTCGAGCAGGAGATGGGGCCGATTGCTCAGCTTCCGGGCCAGCAGCGTCATGACAACTGACGCCGTCAGGCCGGTCAGTGCGATCGGGACGCCCGGCGAGGGCCACAGCGCCTCGATAATTGCCGGGTGCCCCATCACCCGGACCGCGATGGAGTTGAACACCAGCACGAGGGTCCAGAGGCCGGCAGACACCATGGCGACTGCCCCGACCCGGCGGCAGGTCTGGAGCATGACGTCCTTGGGCATGCTCTGACCCGACCCGGAACCCTGGCTGGTGCCAGTGGTTCCGGGAGTGGGCGTCGTCTGCCTGCGACGGACGTGGCGTCGGGCTGGAGCTGGTTCGGTCATAGAAAATCAGGGTCCAAAGGTAACGTTGCCCGGGCAGCGCGCGATTGACCGATCGGGGTATGGACAGAAACAGGAGACAGGTGATTGGAAATGGGAGACGAGGAGACGGCCATCCATACCGGGACCGCCCCTCTCCCCTCTCCGTCGTCTCACCCATCTCCCCCGGACGCCCGCCCGTTCACCCGCCACCACTGCCTGGCCTGCTCCTGACCCCACGGCTCCACCTCAACGGCTGCCAGCATCCGCGCCAGTACTCCCGCGCTATCCGGACGGCCCGACGGCTGCTTGGCCAGGCAGGTCATCACGATCTGTTCGAGCGCGGGCGGGATCGGCAATTCGGTGCGGCCGGACAGCGGCGCCGGTACTTCGTGTAGATGCTTGGTGATCATCTGAATGCCATTGCCGGCCTCGAACACCAGCTGCCCGGTGAGCAGGTAGCAGGCGACACAGCCCAGCGCATAGAGATCGGTCCGGCCATCGACTGGCTCTTCCATTGCGAGCTCGGGGGCCATGTAGGCCGGGGTGCCCGGCGTCATCCCCGCGGCCGTTGCCAGGGAGTGACCGTCCGCACCTCCCCCGCTCGACTTCACCAGCCCGAAGTCGAGCAGCTTCACAAAATCGTACTTCAGTCCCGACCGGCCGATATGGAGGTAGGCAGGCTTCACGTCGCGGTGCACCAGCCCGGAGGCATGGGCCTCTTCCAGTGAATCGCACGCCTGAATCAGGATCTGAATCACGCGGGCAGCAGGTACCGGACCCTTCTGTCGCACCAGCGTCTCGAGGTCCATCCCGTCAAGCAACTCCATCACCAGGTAGAGGGTCTGGTCATCACTGACCCCGAAATCGTACAACTGCACGGTGTGCGGTGAGCGCAGACTGGCCACGACCTCGGCCTCCTGACGGAACCGCTGCAACGCCGAGCGACCGGCCACCGAGTTCCCCGAGCCCGCCAGCTCGGCCCGGATCAACTTGATGGCGGCCGGACGAGCCAGCATCCGGTGGCTGGCCCGATACACCTCTCCCATCCCGCCCCGACCCAGCAGCTCCCCCAGGCGGTAGCTGCCCAGTTCCCGTGCCTTGGCCACCTCGCCGCCGAGTTCGGTCATCACGTGCGCGATGACCACCGCCACCAGCGCCAGCAGGTAGTCGGGGTAGTGCATGATCAACACGTTGATCGTCGGACCGAATTCCCAGACTCCGCGGGCTCGCTCGATCAGCATCCCGACCGGATTCATCGAGGCTGCCACCAAACTGGCGACCAGGACCTTCCCCGGGGTATTGGGCACGATGGCGGCAAAGATCAGGAGGACCGGTCCAACCCAGGTAAAGGCCGGAACCACCGACATGCTGTCGGAATTCACTGACCAGTGCCAGCTCAGCCCGATAGCAAGCGAGGTGAGCACCATGTACCCCAGCCCGACGTCGAGCACCTTCTGCGGCGACCGGTCGCGGCCTCGGGCATACCAGAACATGGCGAGTGAGAACACCACGCTGGCCGCCGCGATCCCGTCCGGAACGCCGAGGGCCAGGAATTGGGGGTCGTGGTGATTGATCGACCAGAGCGAGAGGTGATAGAGGGTTGCCCCTGACAGCCAGAGCGCCGCGCCCAGAAGCGAGATGATCGCCAGGCGGTTGGAGGCGCTGCGCAGGATGTCGACCGGAATGGCCCGCCGTCCGCCGGGCGACGTACGCAGCTCGGCGGGTGTGGTGGACAGTTCGGGGACGATCAGCCTGGCGTCGGGCATCGGGAGCCTGGACTCGGGGATTCGGGCGAGGCCGCTTCCATCAATGGATTGTCGGAACAAGAGAGCTGGGGGAATTCATCGAGCCACGTTGCTGAGCGAAACCGGAGCCTGTTTTCGTGCCTGACAGGAAGCTGCCCCTGGACGGGGACATGTCAACTCGACAGCGGGAGAGGGGAGAGACGAGAGGGGAGAGGCGAATCGATTCACTGCTTGGCAACGGCTAAAGGCTGATGGCCATTTGCGAACGGCTAACGGCTATTGGTTGACGGCTAATGGAGTATCGTCGGCGCCGCCGACGCCGTCGTCGGAGCCGGCTTCGAAGCCGACGCTTTGATGATCAGTGAATCGCGAAGCTTCCCTCCTTTGAGAGCCACCGCCAGCGCCTGACTGGCGCTTCTGGAGCCGAGGGTCCATTGCGCCGAGGCGACGCCGTGGCTGTCGGTCCTGGCATGCATCGGATTGATCTGGCCATCGCGGGTACTGAACCAGACATCCTGCGACTTGAGTGGGTTGCCGTACTGATCGGACACGTTGACCCGGACCGGGCGGGCCAGCGTACGATTGGCGGGGGCCACGACGGCGAGCGGTGCAAACGAGATCCGTGCCGCCTTGAGCGGCAATGCCGAGGCGGTCAGGTTCACCGGAACATCGATACCGGCGGTATGGACCTTGAGCCGCTGCGCCCCGGCGGACCGCCCCAGCGTCCAGTGGAACTGGGCCACTCCGTTCTCATCCGCCGCAATGGAACTGTCCGCCACGCTGCCGGTTTCCGGGTGGAGTGTCAGTTCAGCGCCGGACACCCGGTTGCCGTTCCGGTCGGTGACCCTGACCAGGATGGAGTGCGCCAGGGCGCCGGCGACCGAACCCTTCTGGCCGTCACCACCGATGACCTGGGCCAGGGCGGCGGCGCCATGCAGCGCCGTGATGGTCACGGTGAATACCGGCAGCCGGCGCGGATTGCCGACCTGGGCCCGCGCCCGCTGCTTGCCCGCCTTGGGTCCCAGGGCCCAGATCCCGCGGGCCTCACCCATCGAATCGGTGCGTGCGGCGAGGCCGCTGATCCGGCCGCCATCGAGCGCGGTCCAGCTCACTGGCAGATCGACCAGCGCGGTGCCCAGCGTGTCGGTGACCCTGATGGTGACGGGCGTGGCGAGAGCGTCCCCCACCACACCGGTCACTGGCTCGGAAGCCAGGCTTACCCTGGTGTTCTCCGGAATCGGATCGGCCTCCGCCCTCACGACCATGACGCTGTCGAGGCCGGGTACCGAGGCGGTCAGTCGCTGCCAACCGGGGACACTGCCGAGACTCCAGGTGGTGCGGGCCCGGCCGTGCTGGTCGGTGAGGTCGGTCTGGGCGCCGGTGGTTCCGCCCCCGGTTTCAGTGGCGAAGCGGACCGGCACACCGCCCTGTGGCTTGCCGCCGCGCTATACAACCTGGACCACGACCGGCAGCGGCAGCGCCGATCCGGCGTCCGCCCGCTGCCCCGCCCCGCTGGCCAGTGCGGCCGCACCGGGCACCGGCACCACCTCAAGTTCGATCCGCGAGGCAATCGATTCGATCCGGACCTCGAGAGTGCTCCGCCCAGGATTGCGGCCCGAGACCTGGCCACCACTGTCGACGGCGGCCACGCTGCTGTCGCCGGTGGACCAGGTGGCATGCGGGCTCGACGCCAGCTGGTGGCCCCTGGCATCCAGCGCCCTGAGCCCGGCCAGCTTCGACTGGCCCTCAGCCAGACGAAAAGTGCTGTCGAAGACAATTTCGACCGCGGCCACCCGGGGCTCGACCACGATGCGGGTGCGGGCAATCCTGCCGCCGGCGGCCGCCACGATGCCGACCGCACCCACCCGCCTGGCAATGACGGCACCGGCCTCGTCGACCGAGGCAATCGACGGGTCCTCACTGTTCCACGCCACTGTGGCGCCAGGGATCAGCGCTCCGTGGGCATCCTTGATGGCGGCGGTGAGCTGAATGGTGTCGCCGATTGAGCGGGCGGTATCGGATTCCGGCCAGACGCCGAGCCAGACGGCGGATGGAACCACCGGGGTCGCGGCGGCGGCCGGCGTCGGCTCATCCAGCCAGCCGTGCGAGCGGGCAAAGCTGACGATCGAAATCGCCGCCGCTCCGGCCGACAGCACACCGGCGGTCAGCCGAAAAGCCCGGGTGGTGCCCCGGGTAATCGGATGCTCAGCCAGTGAGCGCCGGGCGGCCATGGCCTTACTGCCGCTTCCGGATCAGCGCGGGCTCGCTGTTGGTGCCGCGGGAAAGATCGACCCGGACGTCGCTGGTGGTGGTAACCGTAGTCGATCCGCCGCGGCCAAAGGCGATGATCTGCCCGGTGGACCGGTCACGCACCACGGCCATCGGGTAGCGGGCATCCCACGTTACATGGACCTGGTCACCGCCGACTCGGCTGACCTGCGCCTCGACCGACGTGGCCAGGGAGGTGACCTGCACGGTCCGGCGCGACGGGCCGGCCAGACGGATCGAGGCCAGCCCGGCGGAGCGGCCCTGGCTCAGCGGAATCACGAAGGCAAAATGACGCTGGACCCGGGGCAGATCGGGCACCAGGTCACCGGTAAAGCTGAGGTCGAAGGCGGTCGAGCCATCCGTCGCGGTTCCGGTCACCCGGTAGGGTCCGGGCGCCGTGGGCAGGCGGGCCGGAGCATTGACCTGAAAGGCCGGCTCCAGAATCAGCGAATCCCCGACGATCCGCCCCCAAACCAGCAGCGCCGGCACCAATTCCTCGCTCTGGACCGAGGAGCTGGCGGTCAGATGACTGAGGACCCCGAGATAGGTGTAATCGCTGATCCAGACCGGTGAGCAATAGCTCATCAGGTCCACCGTCGTCGCGGGATCCTTGAGCTGGCCGGTGCTCTGGTCGTAGCCCCAGACACCGATCGACGCGTTGGTGTACGGGTAGCTCCCGTCGACACCCGACGGATTGCCGCACGGTGCGTGCTGCCGGCCGAAGGTGTGGCCCAGCTCGTGAGCCGCCACTCCGCCGACTCCGTTTCCCTTGTCCCAGCCGATCGCGGCCGGCAGCCCGACGTACCCCAGCCCGGCGATCCCGCTGTTGTAGCCGGGGTGAACAACGCCATAGTAGGTGGCCGGGCTGTGATCGGAGATCCGGAGCGCGTTGATCTCAGACAGGATCTGCCCCCACGCACCATTGTCATCATTGCTTTGCAGCACCGGGGCCTGGGTAGTGAACGCCGCACGGACTGAGGTGCTCAGGCTGGAAATCGGATACAGGGGGCGGGCCAGGTCAGTGAAACTGGCTGCAGTGGCCGTGGTCACCGTGCCGGATCCCGATGACTGGTGGACCGGAACCAATGTCACTTGGACGGCTGGTACCGTCACGATGGTCGGGGCAAACGGCTGGGCCGAGACGGTGAAGCGGTTGTTGATTTCACTGGCCTCACCGAACTGGTCATCGGGATCGATGATGGCGTCGAGGCTCAGCCCCGCCACCACCTTGTTGGCGGGGATGATGAAGTTCCAGCTGGCGGTGAGCGAACCGGGGTCGACGGAGCTCGGTACGGCGGAGGGCCCTGCCAGCGTCAGGCTGTCGGTCAGGGCGCCGTTGTGGTACAGGTGCACCCGGACCTTGACCAGGGTGGAGTTGGCCTGATTGGCCACGCCGTAGACCTGGGCAAAGACGGCGCGGTTGGCCACCATCGGCACATTGTCACCGGCGTTCTGGACGCTCTGGAGCAGTCGGATCGACGGGATCGTGAAATCGACGGTCGGGCGCGCCTGGCCGGCGTAAGTCACCACCGTCGTGACGGCCAGATCGTTGCTCACCGTGACTATCGAGGGGAGGACGGTGGCGGTGTAGTCGGTGGTGCCGTATGAGACGTGCAGCGCGCTCACCGTGTACTGGCCCGCCGGCAGCCCACCGAGTTCGGTCGCCGCGCCAACAGTGTGAACCCCGTTGTCAGGCCCCACGACCGCCAGGCGAGGCACCGCACCAGCGGGCAGGCCGCTCACCGCGAAGTCGATCTTGCCTTGCGGGGTGTTCGCGGCGGTCGGGCCGCCACCGCAGCCGCTCATTGCCGCCGCGATCGACAGGGCCAGCCATCTGCTGCCGCCGCGCGATCCCCGCTTCATTCCACTCATCGATGCCTCGGATTGAATGCCACGTCAGTCGGGAGGATGGACGCTTCCCCCCGTACAGTCTATCGGCGCTGAACGCCGGCGACTCAAGCGGCCAGCGACGGGTATTGACGAGCGACGCCATGGCCTGACGCACCGACCCGGGAACGGGTGTCGGGCTCGGGTGGCCACCAAATGGATAGGTATATCGGACCCGCGGCCGGCCGGCATTGGTCACAGGGGTCTGGTTGCAGTACACCTCGGGGGTGAGGCCGTTGATCCGGAACAGCGGATCGTCGCGGATTGCCCCGGCATAGTGCCCGAAATCGGTCGAAATCTCCCGGTACGTGCGCCACGACTGCCCTGCCCAGCCCCTCAGTCTCGGAGTCAGAGAGCATAGAGCCGCTGTCCCGGGCGTCGTTCATAAGCACGCGCCGGGCCGCGCTCCATGCCAGCGCAATTCTGCCACCCGCCAGGAGCCCGGGGGCTGTTCGGTTGGGAGCCATGGTTCAATGTCGGGGAGGGTCTCGCGGGCTACAAGCCGGGAGGAATTCGACAGTCGAGAAATTGGACAGCGGGGAACCTGAACACCGGCGGGAACAATAAGCCGGACTCCACGTTCGTCTCCGCGCACCAGCGGCTGATCCACGATGCCGCACATCCGCCGCACGTGACGCTGCCGATCAGTCCGCGCCCCGGCGGCGGGGTCGCACACCGGCTTGCGCCCCAATCATCGCGTTTGTATAGTATCCCATGGCCAAGGGTGACGTCCTCGGGGAATTCGAGCTCTTTGTGCTCGCCGCACTCGCCCAATTGGGCGATGATGCCTACGGCGTCACGATTCGCGGTGAAATCGAGCGGCGCGCCGGCCGCTCTACCTCGATCGGCGCGGTGTACGCCACCCTGGCCCGCTTGGCCGACAAGGGATTCGTGGAGTTCTCGCTCTCTGATCCACGGCCGGTCCCCGGCGGGCGGGCTCGCAAGTACGCCATGATCACGGGAGCGGGGCAGCATGCGCTGCGCGATTCGATGCGCGCCTTCGCCCAGATGATCGACGGACTCGGGCTCGACGTGCGCCCCGGGAAGAACGCCCGATGAGCACCCCGCCGACGCTCGCCCACTGGATCGTCCGACGCGTTGCGCCACCGCGCGACCGTGCCTACATCATGGGCGATCTCGATGAGGAGTTCCAGTCGCTCGCCGCGCGTCACGGTGCCGTGTACGCGAGGCGCTGGTACTGGAGCCAAGCCGTCGCTTCGATCGCTCCGCTGATTCAGCTGTCAGCTCGCCGTGACGGCGGCCACCACCACCGAACACCGGGAGATCCCATGTGGCGCTCGATTGGCGAGGACGCCGGCTATGCCTTCCGCATCGCGCGCCGCAATCCGGTCGTGTCGCTCACCATCGTGCTCACCGTGGCCCTCGGCATCGGCGTGACGACGGCGGTCTTTTCTGTCGTCAACGGTGTGCTCCTCAAGCCGCTCCCATTCGTCGGGTCGGATCGGGTCGTGCAGCTCGGCATGGTGCTCGGCAAGAGTCAGCAAGCGTCCGGGATGGCCTATCCGGACATGCTCGACTTTCAGCGCGATTCCCGTTCGACCTCGAGCATCGGCTACATCTCGACCGACCAGGCGACGCTGACGCAGGGCGCCGACCCGCAGCAAGTCCAGGTGGCGCTCGTCGACAGCGGGTATCCCTCAGTGTTTGGGCTCCGCACGTCGATTGGCCGTCTTTTCGCCGCGAATGAGCTGGAGTCTGGCGGGCCGAGTGTCGTGGTACTGTCGGACGGTTTCTGGCGACGGCAGTTCGGCGCGGACCCCGCCACCGTGGGACGTACAATCTCTCTCGACAATCGGTCGTACGAAGTCGTCGGCATCCTTGCACCCGGCGCATACACCTACCCGCAGACGGCGCTGGATGTGATGCTGCCGCTCACGATCCCGGCCGGCTCATATCGCTTGAATCGCGGTGCGATGTGGCTCGAGGCATTCGCCACAGTGAGGCCCGGCACCGAGCTCTCCAAGGCCCGCGCCGACCTGACGCGCATCGCTGAGCGGATCAGTCACGATTATCCCGCATCGAATAGTGCGCTGACGCTCAAGGTGGATCCACTCCGCGACGCCGTAGTCGGGGATATTCGACCCATGCTGATCCTGCTCGCGGCTTCCGTCGCGGCCGTCCTGCTGATCGCATGCGTCAACATCGCCAACCTGTTGCTCGGTCGCTCGCAAGGGCGCGTCCGGGAGTTCGCGGTCCGCGCCGCGCTTGGCGGCAGCGGCAGTCGCCTGGCCAGGCAACTCTTCACCGAGAGCCTGGCACTCGCCAGTGCCGGCGGCATCGCCGGCGTGGCGATCGTCCAGCCGATGACTCGCTTTTTCGTGGCGCTCTACCCCGGCACCCTCCCCCGGGTGAACGACATCGCCGTTGACGCACGCGTGTTGGTCGTCGCTGCAGCAGCCACACTGCTCGCCGGAACCCTTTCCGGTGCGCCACTGGCACGACGCGCTTTCAACCCTGACCTTGCCCGTGGCCTCCGGGGCGGACAGCGCGCCGGGCTCGGCCGCGGCGAACGGCGCGTCGGCGCCGCCCTCATCGGCGGTCAAATGGCGCTCTCGCTGGTGCTGATCTTTGCCGCGGGCTTGTTGCTCCAGACCTTCCGCTCGCTCTCCCGTGTCAATCCCGGGTTTGCCGCGTCGCAGCTCACCACGTTCCACCTCTCTCCCAGCCCGGCGCGTCATGCCGGCGCTCCTGCCGTGCGCCAGTTCTATGACAACCTGGAAACCTCGCTCGGTCAGATTCCAGGGGTGACCAGCGTGGCGATCGGCACCGACCTACCGCTGGGCAACAGTTCCTTTGGCGATGTCTTCGTGGACGACCTCCGTGGCGACGTCGGCGACGCAAACCCGCGCGCGCGGCGTGCCTTCGTCAATTCACGTTTCTGGAGCACGCTCGGCGTCCCGGTGATCTCCGGTCGGACCTTTACCGTTGCCGACGACTCGGCCAGTCCATCCGTCGTCGTGATCAACAAGGCGCTCGCGGCGAAGTACTATCCGGGTGTCGACCCGATCGGTCGCACCATTTCGTGGAACTTCACGCACTGGACCATCGTCGGAGTGGTCGGTGGAATGCGAATGGACAACCTGGTGGATGAGCCTGATCCGGCGTTCTACGCACCGAGCACGCAGGTCGTGATGCGGTCGCGCTTTGTGGCGATCAAGTCGGCGGCGCCGCTTGATCAGCTGATTCGGCAGGTCCGTCAGTGTATCAGCGGGATAGATCCGACGATCGCTGTCACCGATATCGCCACGATGAGTGATCGTCTCCACGAGACGATTGCGCCGCAGCGCTTCCGGGCTGCAATGGTTGCCGGCCTCGGGCTGCTGGCGCTGGTGTTGTCGATCATCGGGATCTACGGCGTCGTGGCCCACGATGTCGGCCGGCAAACTCGCGATATCGGGATCAGGATGGCGCTCGGCGAGACTGCCCGCGGCGTGGTGGGACGGGTGATTGCGGCCGCGCTACGCCCTGCCCTTGCCGGCGCGGCGGTCGGTGTGCTGCTGGCGATCGCAGCGCGGCAGTGGCTGGCGTCGTTGCTGCCCGGCATCGGCTCCGGTAACATCGGCATCCTCGCCGCGGCGACCGGCGTCATGCTCACCGTCGCGGCACTCGCGGCTTATCTCCCGGCCCGGCGCGCGAGTCGGGTCGACCCGCTGCGGGCGCTGCATAGCGATTGACGGGCGGTCGCCTGATGATCCTTATTCCAGTACAGGGCAGTGTGCCGGGGTGTTCGGGGAAGAATCGACCGGAATTTACCGGCAATCGAGCCGAAGCACCCGGCGCTTGGGGTCGCTTCCGGGGCGTTCTACTCCCGGCACAACCGCCATCGAGTCGATTGCCCCTGTCATCCCTGATTCGAAACTTTCATCAGCCCGGGCGACGACTGCTCCGGGCTCGCACGTTCGCCACGAGGCGCGTGAGCCTCATCCCTCCATGAAGCGGCTGGCCGCGCGAGGGTGCAATTGTCCTCGGCCCGCGCCGCAGGCCCCTTTCCCTCTCGAACGAACGGACCCACACCTCGTGGTGGTCGCAGCCGTCCATTCGCGCTGATCGAGGGTGAGACGATACTGACCGGCGCGCGAATACCGGTTCGGGATGAGGTGTCAAGGCGGAACCTGTTCTACCGTGAACCGTGAACCGTTTAAACCGGCGTCTTCTCCCTCCGCTCCTGCATCGCGGCCCATTCCGGGCCCACGACCTGGTTGCGCCCCTGGGCCTTGGCCCGGTACAGGCGGGCATCGGCCCGATCGAGCAGGTCCTCGGCCTCGGTGCCATCGGCCTCACCGTAGGTAGCCACTCCCACGCTGATGGTCAGGTGGGGCGTGGTGCCAGTCGAGAGGGCGAGCGGAATTTCGGCGATGGCCTGGCGGATAAGGTTCATCCGGGCCACGGCGTTGACCGCATCCAGGTGCGGGAAGACCACCAGGAATTCTTCCCCGCCGTAGCGGACCAGCAGATCGCGGTCGCGAACCTGCTTGCGCAGGGTGGTGGCCACGGCGCGCAAGGCAATGTCCCCGGCAGCGTGGCCGTAGGTGTCGTTGAACTTCTTGAAGTCGTCGAAGTCCAGCATGGCAATCGACAGTGAATGACCAAACCGCCGGGCCCGGGCCAACTCGATGATCATTCGTTCGTCGAAATAGCCGCGGTTGGGCAGTCCGGTCAGCCGGTCGCTGCGGGACAGCAGCCGGAGGTGCTGTGACCGCAGCACCAGCCTGGCACTGATCACCGCGGCGACCAGCAGCATCAGGAGCCGGGCGGCCTGGTCCTGCCAGAGGTACTGGCCGTATTCGCTCTGTCCCACCAACAGGGTGCTGAGATTCCAGAAATGGCCGGCGGCCAGCACGATGGCGGCGTACTGGATGGCCGCCAGCAACCCGGTCACCACGCAGATCCGAGGATCAGATCGCAGGCTGGTGGCCGCGATGACCAGGAAATACATGTCGAAGATGACCCGGTTGTTGACGGCGGCCACCGGCTGGTGGAGGAACAGCCAGATCAGGAGGCCACCACTCACCACGCTCACATCCAGCCCACTGGTGCCGAAACCAAGCCAGGGCCGGTAGAAGCCGCGCATCAGCAGGATGTAGATGGCCAGGGCAATGACCAGGAGTCCGAACACCACACCGAGGCCGACCCAGGCATCGTGGGTCTGGCTGACCAACAGGCGGACAATGGGCAGGGTGGCGAGGGCGCAGACAAACAGGAACCTGATCCGGGCCACATCGAACTCGCCGATGGCGCCGGCATCGACCTGGAGTGGATCGGGTGCGTGGAACAGGCTATCCCAGATCCGGGTCTTGGATTCCGGGGCGTCGACCACCACGCTGAAGGTGCGCGAGACCCGCCGCTGGGGCGGAAGGACGACGCGGGAGCTCGATTCCCTGGCCATCTACATCGACCGGTACTTGGGTCCGCTGCCACCCTCGCGGGGTGTCCAGCGTGGACCCAGCACGTCGGTCGCCTTGCAGTCGATGCAGTTGGGCGCATTGACCCGGAGTTCATCGCCCACCCGCTCATACACCCCGGCGGGGCAGAGATGACTGTAGAAGTCGGCCACCTCGCCGCTGATATCCTTGCCCACGATGAGGTGGGTGGGAATGGTGTCCCGGGTGGCGTTCCCCGATTTGAACACCGCGTCGACCTTGCTGAAGGTCAGCTTGCCATCCGGCGTGAACGGCGTGGCCATCCCGACCTGCTTGGCGACCGCGCCGTCCGCTGGCATGGTGATCCGGCCCCCCGGAAAACGTCCGCCGCTCAACGTCATCAGTCCGGCCTTGATACCGCCGGCCACGAATCCGTCCTTGAACGCCAGCCGCATGTTCCGGGTCCGCTTCATGTCGTCGATGATGTAGCTGCCCTCGATCATCCGGTCGTAGCTGGCCAGCGCCGCGGTTGATACATCATCCCGCTTCAGCGCGTCGAAGATGGCCCGCGCGGCGAACATCCCCGACTGCATGGCGTAGTGGATCCCTTTGAGTGAGGGGACGTCGACGAACCCGGCCGTGTCTCCGACCAGCACCAGCCCATCGCTCACTCGGCGCTCGGGCAGGGCGTAGTAGCCACCCTCGGGAATCGTCTTGGCGCCCCACTCCAGCAGCTCGCCGCCTTCGAGGTGGGGCTGGAACAGCGGGTGAAGCTTGAGCCGCTGCAGCAGTTCGTGGACATCGAGCGCGGCGTTGTGATAGTCGAGCCCGACGACCAGCCCGAGTGCGACGGTATCGGGACCGAGCGGATACAGGAAGCTGCCGCCGAACGCATCACTGGGCAGTGGCCAGCCCAAGGTGTGGATGACCTTGTCGAGCGGTTTCCTGGTCTGCCAGACTTCCTTCACGCCGAGTGCAAAGATCTGCGGATTGGCCGACGAGACCCCCTGCCACTGCCGCCAGGCCTGGCCCAGGGTGCCGCGGCTTCCCTCAGACAGCACCGTGACCCGGGCCGTAAGATCGGTCGGCGCCATGAACGTGGCACCCGGCTCACCGTTCCGCTCCAGCCCCTGGGCCACGGTACGGACTCCCTTCACGACCTTGCCTTCGACCAGCAGCGCCTCAGCCGGAAACCCCGGAAAGAGGTTGATCCCCAGCCCCTCCGCACGTTCACCCAGCCAGCGCACCATCTCTGAAATCGAGGCGGTGTAGAAGCCGGAATTGTGCATGGTGGGCGGGGTCGGCAATCGCAGCGAGCCGCCGGCGGTCAACAGGTAGACCGCCTCGCCGGGGACCTTCTGGCGAAACGGAAAATCGGCCGGCGTGAGATCGGGGAACAACTCCTGAAAGGCGCGGGGATTGACCACGGCGCCGGAGAGATTGTGCTCGCCGAGGCTGCCGGCCTTTTCAAGTACCCCGATGTTGAGGTCAGGCATCGAGTCGCCGGCAGCCTGGGCCCGCTTGACCAGGCTGGCCAGTTCGATGGCGCCCGCCAGTCCGGCCGGCCCCGCGCCTACAAACAACACATCCATCTCGATGGCTTCCGGGTCCGGCGCCTCGGACAGCACGAGACGCTCGAGAGGCAACGGGGGCTGGTGCCGCTCAGGGAGGATCGAGGGCAATGCTCGTGAACTCCGGGGTATTGGGGGACTGCTGGAAGGCCAAAGCAATATAGCCGTGAGGGCGGAAGCGGAAAACCGCCGGTAACCGCAACTGGGTGATTGGTGGCAGGTAAGCGGTGACAAGCGAGAGGTGACAGGTCACAGGTGAGAGGTTAGAGGGGCCCATGGCAAGATCGCGATGTCCCTGTCACCTGTTACTTCTTACCTGTCACCGGTCGTCTCACCGTCTAGATTCTCCGGCATGAATTCTCCTCCCATTCCAGGCTTCCGGCAGGTCCCCTTCACGGGGGTGATTTACGTCATGGCCGAGGCGGCGCGCCTGGGCTACCGCCACTTGCATCCGGATTGGTGTAACCTGGGCCAGGGCCAGCCGGAGACCGGGCCGCTGCCCGGTGCGCCCGCCCGGGTGGTCCAGGCCGAGATGGATCCGGAGGACCAGGACTACGCGCCCGTACCGGGGCTGACCGAGCTCAGGACTGCGGTGGCGGAGCTGTACAACCAGCGGTACCGCCAGGGCATGCCGTCGCAGTACACCGACCGGAATGTCTGCATCTGCGGCGGCGGCAGGATGTCGCTGACCCGCGCGGTGGCGGCGCTGGGGCAGATCAACCTGGGGCACTTTCTGCCCGATTACACCGCCTACGAAGAGCTGCTGGACATCTTCCGACTGTTCACCGCCATTCCCATTCTGCTCGACGGCGCCCGCGGCTACGAGTTCAGCCTCGATGATCTCCGGCGCGAGATCACCGGCCGGGGCCTCTCCGCCTTGCTGTTTTCCAATCCCTGCAACCCGACCGGCCGGGTCATCCAGGGGGCCGAGCTCAAGGGCTGGGTTGACGTCGCCCGCGAGCTGCAGTGCTCGCTGCTGATCGATGAGTTCTACTCCCACTATGTCTGGAATGAAACGGGAGCCGGAATTCCTGTTTCGGCGGCGCGGTACGTCGAGGATGTCGATCGCGATCCGGTGGTGCTGTTCGACGGGCTGACCAAGAACTGGCGGTATCCCGGCTGGCGGACCACCTGGATCGTCGGACCCCGCACCGTGATCGACGCGGTATCGAGCAGCGGTTCGTTCCTCGATGGCGGCGGCAGCAAGCCGCTTCAGCGGGCCGCCCTGCCGCTGCTCGAGCCGGGGCACGCGGCGCTCGAGGCGGCGGCCATTCGGCAGGCCTTTCAGGACAAGCGAAGGCTGATGCTGGAGGGGCTGACCAGCGCCGGCGT
>JBEPVA010000058.1:0-18989 GCA_041691295.1 Gemmatimonadota bacterium | reverse complement strand
CCCCCCCCCCCCCCCCCCCCCTTTTTTTATCAACCAGAAGCGGGCATACGCTCTAGGTGTGCGTCTCGTGGGCTCGGAGTTGTGTATAAGAGACAGATACGAGATGAACTTGACGCCCCGGTCCGGATCGAACTTCCGGGCGGCGGTCATCAACCCGAGGTTCCCCTCGCCGATCAGATCGACGAGCGGCACACCGCGGTTCTGGAACTTCTTGGCCACGCTGACTACGAACCGGACGTTGTGCCGAGCCAGTTTTTCCTGGGCGGCCACGTTGCCCCTGAAGGCCTTCCGCGCGAGGGCCATCTCTTCCTCGCGATTCAACAGCGGAACCCGGCTGATTTCGTCGAGGTACAGATCCAGGCTTTCACGACCCTCGTCTACTGCCTTGGCGATCGGGGTCGGCCGAACCGCGCGGCGCTTGGAGCGCGGAGTCACTTTCACTATTCGGCCCTCCTTTGGCTGAACGTCAGAGCTGCTCAATCGGCAGTCCGTCAAATCGAGCGCTAATATACACCTAAATCACTAAAAATCAATGGCTTAGCTAACTCTGTGTCACAAGCGACCTTGCGAAGTTATTCACAAGCTGGGTCCGAAAATCGGGCAGCAGGCAGTTCCGCCTCTCTGGTCATACCCCCGCTGCACCAACTAGGATGCACCAGTTGGCTCTAAGGACGGTCAGGAGCAAATCAGTTTCACAACTGAACCACTTTCGACCGCATTTGGTTCCCCGCGGCACCATTACGTTGCTCCGATACGCCAAGCAGGCTCCGGCTGTTGAACCGCCCTCCCACCCGACACCTTGCCAGCCATGAACACCGACGCTGCTTACGAATTGATCCGCCAGTTTGCCTCTCCGGTCGTCGCGATTACCTCGGCCTGGCGGGGACGGACCAACGGGATGATTTCCGACAGCGCGGTGCGCGCGTCGATTTCGCCCAAGGTGCCCCGATTATCGGTTTACATCCACAAATGGCACCTGAGCCACGAGATGATCTGGGGCAGCGGCCGCTTCACCATGCACCTGCTCCACCCCGGCCAGCTTGGGCTGATTCACCAGCTCGGCTTTGCCACCGGGCGGGATCGCGACAAGATGCCGGCAGTTCCCCATCGACTGGGCCGCGCCGGAGTGCCGATTCTCGATGATTGCTATGCCGTCTTCGAGTGCCAGGTGGTCAATACCATGGACACCGGGTACGCCACCCATTTTCTGGGCGACGTGACCGCCACCCACCGCGGACCGGGCCTGGAAATCCTGACCGCGGCCTGGCTCAGGCAGCACCTCCCGTCCGAGTGGCGCGAGGACTTCCTGCGGAACTACCGCGAGGCTCAGCAGTTTATCGACAACCATGCGGCCATCCAGGACATTCACTGGAAGGGGCCCGAACAGGGATAAAAAAAACGGGTGCCGGAATCCCGACACCCGCTCGATCGACCTGCCCTCCGAGCAACCTTAGTGGTTGGGTTTCCCCATCATCGGCATGTTCATCTCGGTCGGGGTGCCGACGATCGCGGTCTTGGCGTCCTTGCCGGTGCCGAGCAGCAGCTGCTCCATGTCCTTGCCGACGAACTTGACCATGCCGAACGGCACGTCGGGCGTCCACCAGACGTCGCTGGCGGTGGAATCATCGCGCATATGGGTGGTCTTGAAGGTGCCGGCCGGGACGGTGACCGATTCGGTGCCGATCACCTTCATCTGGCCACACTTCTTGGTCCAGTCGGTGACGCTGGCCTTCCCGGTCGGGATCATCCCCCTCATGCCGGCCAGCATCTGGCCGGAGATCTTCATCGGCGGCTGATTGGGACGCTGCATGACCATCTCGTCGACTTCATCCATCTGGGGCGGCCAGCCGGGGACGACCATCTGCATGGCCCCGCCCGACTTCGACGAGCTGACCTCAATCCGATGATACGGCTTGCCGTTGCGCTGTTCGTCGTCGATGATGGACATTTTCATGGTCGTGCCGTCCTTGCCCTGCCACTGGGCCCAGCTGCCCGCCGGCGGAATCGGCCAGGTCTTGCCGCAGATGGTCGCCGACTGGGCCGCCGCGGGTGCCGCCACGGTACAGACCGCCACCAGGATTGCCCCACCGAGTGTTGTCAGGCTCTGCATGAGATTGGCTCCCTATGAAAGTTGCCGCTCACCCGTTCTTGATCTCGGAGATCAGCCGGGTGAGCGATGTCTTGGCATCACCGAACAGCATCTGTGTCTTGGGAAGGTAAAACAGTTCATTCTCGATGCCGGCAAAGCCCGGGTTCATCGAGCGCTTCATCACGATGACACTCTGGGCCTTGTCCACGTCCAGGATGGGCATGCCAAAGATCGGGCTCGACTTGTCGTTACGGGCCGCCGGGTTGACCACGTCGTTGGCCCCGATGACCAGCGCCACATCGCAGCTGGGAAATTCGTGGTTGATCTCGTCCATGTCCTTGAGCTTCTCGTACGGAATGTTGGCCTCGGCCAGCAGCACGTTCATGTGACCCGGCATCCGCCCGGCCACCGGGTGGATGGCGTACTTCACCTCGCCACCATTCTTCTCGATCAGCTCGGCCAGTTCCCGAACCTGGTGCTGGGCCTGGGCGACTGCCAGGCCGTAGCCGGGCACCACGATCACTGAGCGGGCATACGCCAGCCTGAGCGCGGCATCCTCGACCGATATGGACTGCACCGTAAGGCCCTCAGCGGTCTTGGCGGCCCCGGCCGGCGGCGCACTGCCAAAGGCGCCGAACAGGATGTTGCCGAACGACCGATTCATCGCCTTGCTCATGATGATCGAGAGGATGAAGCCCGAAGCCCCGTCCAGGGCGCCGGCAATGATCAGCACGTTGTTGCCGAGGGCAAATCCGGTGGCTGAGGAGGCCAGCCCCGCGTACGAATTCATCAGGGAAATGACAACCGGCATGTCGGCCCCGCCGATCGGGAGCACCAGGAGAATCCCGAACAGGAAGGCCAAGCCGAGCATGGTATAGAACAACGCCGGATGCCCGGGATTGACGATCAGATACCCGAACAGCCCGACGGCGGCGGCAAAGATCCCCAGGTTCATCACATTCTGGCCGGGATACGTCACCGGCTTGCCGGTGATGAACTCCTGGAGCTTGCCGAACGCCATGAAGCTGCCGCTCACGGTCAGCGCCCCGAACAGCACCTCGAACCCCAGCGCCGCCATCAGCGCCGGTGAAATCTCCGCCCCATCCCTGATGTGGGTGTAGTACTCGGCCACGCCGACCAGCGTCGCCGCCAGGGCTCCGAACAGGTGCGAGATCGCGATCCGCTGCGGCATGGCCGTCATCGGCACATACACCCCGAGCGGATAGCCGATCAGGGAGCCCAGGACCAGACCGGCTATGATCCAGTCGTAGCGCACGATGTCGTGGTGCAGCAGTGTGCCGATCACCGCCACCAGCATGCCGAGGGCGGCCTGTTGCATGCCCCGCCTGGCACTATCGGTCTTGGTGAGGCTGCGCAGCCCCAGAATGAACAGGACCGAGGCCACCATGTAGGTGGCCTGAACGAAGAGCTCGCGACTCACTTCTTCTCCTCCGGCTTGGTCGGCTGGCGCCGGAACATCTTGAGCATCCGGTCGGTGATGATGAATCCGCCGACGGCGTTGATGGTGGCCGAGGTGACCGCGATGAACCCGAGGATGGTGCTGACCATGTTGCGGTCGGCGCCGGCCGCGACCAGCGAGCCGACCAGCGAGATGGCCGAGATGGCGTTGGTGGCCGACATCAGTGGGGTGTGCAGCAGCGGCGGCACCCGGGTAATGACCAGGAAGCCGACGAAGCCGGCCAGGACGAAGACGTACAGCTCGATCACAGCGGTAACGTTCATTGAGTCCTCACAGTGCCGGCGTGGACCACCACCATCGCCCCGGTGATTTCATCGGCCAGGTCGACCGAGAGGGCGCCATCCTTGGTGGTGATGTGATCGAGCAGGGTCTGCACATTGCGGCTGTACATCTGGCTGGCGTTGAGCGGAACCGCGGCCGCCAGATTGAGCGGGCCGATCACGCTGACGCCCGCGACATCGACCGTCTCGCCGGGCTGGGTGAGGACGCAGTTGCCACCGGTTTCGGCAGCCAGGTCGATGATCACCGCACCCGGCCGCATGCTCCGTACCATGGCCTCGGTGATCAACCGGGGGGCCGGCTTGCCGGGAATCGCAGCGGTGCTGACCACGAGATCCATATCCTTGATGTGCTTTCCGATGGCCACCAGCACCAGGCGCTGTTGTTCCTCGGCGAGTTCCCTGGCATAGCCACCCTGCCCTTCGCCACTGAGCTGCTCAGTCTCCACGAACGATGCGCCCAGCGACTGAACCTGCTCCTTGACCACCGGCCGGACGTCAAAGGCGGAGACCACGGCGCCGAGCCGGCGGGCGGTGGCAATGGCCTGGAGCCCGGCGACGCCGGCGCCAATGATGAAGGCCTTGGCCGGCGCAATGGTGCCGGCGGCGGTCGTCATCATCGGGAGGATCTTGCTCATCTGGGTGGCGCCGAGCAGGACCGCCTGGTAGCCGGCCAGGTTGGCTTGCGATGACAGGGCATCCATCGACTGGGCCCGGGTGGTCCGAGGCACTTTTTCCATACTGAAGGCCGTGACGTTGACCTGGGCCAACCGGGCCAGAAGGTCGGCACTCGTGGCCACCGGCAGGAAGCTGATCAGCACGGTGCCCGACTTGAGCTGTCCCGCCTCCTCGATGGAGGGGCGCTGCACCTTGAGCACGACGTCGGCGTCGTTGACCGTCGCGGCAAAGCCCCCCGCCAGGGTGGCACCCTTGGCTTCGTAGTCGGCGTCGGGAAATCCGGCCGCCAACCCCGCTCCGCGCTGAATCACGATTTCGCGGCCTGCCTTGACCAGCCGTCCCACGGTATCAGGCACCAGCGCGACCCGGCGCTCCCGGGCGGCCGACTCCTGGGGAACTGCTATGCGCATCATGCCTCAATGGGTTGGGGGTCTGAATCGTCGGCGGCGATGGCGGCCGAGGTGGTAGCCGGATGACCAGCCGGGGTGAATCTGTTGCCACCCGGCCACCGTGCGCTAGGGTGCCGGGTTGCTCGGCCGCCCGGTGGCCGCAGGAAACAGGAAGGATCATCCCGTCGCGGGCCAGGCGGTCCGCGCGGTGCGGCGAGGCAAACCCCACCGCGCGACCTTGACTGTACGATGGGCATCGTAGATACTACGACAGCCATCGTACTGGAGCCGCCATGCCGCGCACCCGACCGCTACCCACCGACGCCGAACTCCAGGTTCTCAGGACCCTGTGGCAGCGGGGGCCGTCGACTGTCCGCCAGATCCACGATTGGCTCTACCGTGAGGGCAACGTGGGCTACACCACCTCACTCAAGCTGCTGCAGAATCTCCATGGCAAGGGGCTGGTGGCCCGCGACGAATCCTCACGGCAGCACGTCTACCGCGCCACGGGCGGAGAAGCTTCCACCGTCCAGGGCGTGGTCCGGCAACTGATCGATCGGAGCTTCGAAGGATCGGCGGCCAGCCTTGCCATGCACGCCCTGGGGGCCAAGCGCACCAGCCCCGAAGAACTGGTCAGGCTCAAGGCGCTGATCGCCGAACTCGAGGAACGGGAGAAGAACCGATGATCCGACAGCTCCTCGATACCCCCGCTCTGATTTTCTGGTGTGCTGCCGCGCTGATCGGGCAGGGGCTGGTCCTGATGATTCCCTTCGTGATGTTGCGCCGAATCCTCGCTCGGGCCTCGGCCGAGTTCAGGCACCGGATCGCGCTTGGTGCGCTGCTGCTGGTGACGCTGGCCTTTCCCGTCACCCTGATCGTAGGCCTGCAGCAGCTCACGCCGAGGCTGGCGACCGAGCTTCGGTCCGCGACGGGTCTGGCAGCCTCCACTATTCGCTCCGGGAATTCGGCAGTGCTCCTGCCATGGCTGGCCGTCCTCTGGCTGGCTGGCGCCCTGTTCATGCTGGCCAGGATCGGAATCGGCGAAGGGAGGCTGTGGCAGCTGATCAGGGGGGCCTCCCCTGCCCCGGCGGAGCTCTGGCCTTCGATGTTGACTCTCACGCGGGTGGGGCTCCGGGCATCGCCGAGGGTACTGGTCTCTCACCGGATTGCCGGTCCGTTCGTCGCGGGGCTGCGAGACGAAGTATTGATGCTGCCGACCGGACTCGAGGCCGCATTGCGCCCGGACGAGCGCGAGGCTGTGATCCTGCACGAGCTGATGCACCTCCGCCGCCGTGACTACGCGATCAACCTGGCGCAGCACCTCATCCAGGCGCTGTTGTGGTTTCAGCCGGCGGTGTGGCTGCTAGGCGCTGAACTCGACCAGGTCCGCGAGGAGTGCTGCGACGACGCGGTCATTCGTGCCGGCGGTCACCCTGCGGTACTGGCACGGGCGCTGGTACGCCTCGAGGAGTTGCGCGCCGGCGCGGGGATCCTGGGCCTCGCGGGCGCGGGGGGCAGTCTTGCCATACGCGTGCGACGGCTGGTGACTCGAGGTGCCAGTGGCGGGGCAGTCCCTGCGCCGTCCTGGTCGGCACTCGCGATCCTGACGATGGTCGGACTGGGAGTGGCCGGCATCAGTGGCACGTGGGCCGCTGCGATCACCAGTCGCGGCATTCCCATTGTTACCATCTCGGCCCATGACCCGGCCGGTGCCTTCACCCTGGAAATGGCAGGCGGCGTGGTCCGCGGAATACGCGTGGCTGGTGCCAGCGTCGCAGTGCAGCGGCTGATCCAGCGCGGCCGGACCGTTCAGCTGCTTGATCAGCGCGGCCGAGCCGAGCTCGAAATTGAAATCGTTTCGCCAGCGGCCATCCGCTGGATTCCCCGCCCCATGGCAACTCCCTAGCTCACCCCGGAGACTCATTCATGATCATCGCCCGCCATTTCCGGCTGGCGAGCGCCGCTGCCTGCTGTCTGGCCGCCGCCCTCGCGACCCCGACCCACGCCCAGACCGCATCAGATTCCGCCGCGGTGGCTGCCATCCATGACTTTGTCACGGCCTGCACGGCGGATGGCGGACAGCTCTGGGGCAAGACCCTGTGCGGTCCGATCATCCTGGTCGATCCGCAAAGCCGGCGTGCGGTGGCCTCGGTCAAGCCACCGGGAGGCGTGTTCAGTCGCAGTGGCGACGTGTGGCAGGGCGTGGTGCCTGACGGCATTCCGCTCTCGAATACCTCGCTCATCTGGGTCGGCACCCGCTGGGCATTCGTCAGACTGCCGCTTCCGGCCGACCGGTTCACCCGCGATCTGCTGCTGGTGCACGAATCGTTTCACCGCATCGAGGACGGTCTCAACCTGGGCGGCGGCGATCCGATGCTGCCATACCTCGACGAACGGAACGGCAGATTCTGGCTCCGGATGGAAATTCGCGCCCAGAGCGCCGCCGTCACTGGCACTGGCGCCGCTGGCCAGCAGGCCGCCATGGATGCGCTGCTGTTCCGCGCGCGGCGCCAGTCGCTCTATCCCGGCACCGCGGTGCTCGAAGACTCGGTCGAACGTCATGAGGGGATGGCCGAGTATACCGGCACCCGGCTGGCGCTCACGCTCATGGGCGCTCCGCTCTCGAGCACGGCCGGGGCATTCAAGGAATTCGAAACCCGGCCCTCCTTCGTGCGCTCCCTCGGATACGGAACCGGCCCCGGGCTCGGCCTGCTGCTCGATCGCTATGCACCGGGCTGGAGAAGGCATGTGGCGGGCCAATCACCGGCGGGATTGCTGGCCGCTTCGTTGAAGTTCACGGCCGGACCGAACCTGGACGCGGACGCTGCGCGAAGAGCCGGAGAGTACGGTGCGGCAGCGGTCGCGGTAGAGGAGGACACGAGGGAGGACGAACGACAGCTTCGACTGGCCGACTACCGTAAACGGCTGATCGAGGGCCCGGTGCTGGTACTGCGGCAGAACCATCTGATGCGTTCGTTCAATCCCAATACCCTGGTCGCGTTCGGGGCCGATGGAACCGTGTATCCGACCGGCAGCTTCTCGGCCGATTGGGGCTCGCTCGACGTGGATCAGGACGGCGCGGTGTTATCGGGAGATTTCCAAATGCTCCGAGTACCGTTGCCAGCTGACCCTTCCGTGCGTCCGCTCAAGGGAGCCGGCTGGAGCCTGGACATGGCCAAAGGATGGCGGCTCGTGGCTGGCGAGCGGGCGGGCGATCTGCAGGTCGTCCCGGACAGCGCTACCGCACCGTAGCGCCGGCGGCTCCGTCAGTTGGATGGCGGGGGTCGCCGTGGCCATCGTTGAAGACGTCCGGTGACACCAGTGCGCGGATCTCGGCCATGAGATCCGGTGTCAACTCGGCCCGGGGCACCGGAATTTCGGTCCCGGCCCGCAGTCGGAGGGCCAGAAGTGTGGCAGCGGCTGGATCGACTGGAGTTCGGTCCAGGCAATCTCCAGTCGCTCAGCGGCGGTCTGGAAGGTCCGCCCGTCAATTCTGAACTCGATCGTCACTCGCCGATGAGCCAGCCGGCCGAGTCGGCGATGGATAGTACGGGGGTACCACCACAGTCCGGACAGCCAGATCGCCCTGCCACCGTACATCGTCTTCTGCCCAGTGAACACGAACGTCTTGGCCCTCGGGTCGATTGCTTCGGCTTTGATCGCGAACACGAGCTGCTTCCTTGCCGGTGCGTTGGCTCAGTATGTGCCAGTCTCGGCGTCCCCCTGGAACACCGCTGCCTCACTAGAACTTCGGCAGCTGGATCAACCCGCCCGCCCCGCCGGTGTACCGCTTCAGCTGAGCCTGCAGTTCGGTCTCCACCTGATTGATCTGGTCACTCTGCAATCCGACCTTCTTGCCCAAGTCCTGCGTCACCGCCGAGACCTGCTGTTGCGCCGCGGCAATTCCCTGGCTGATCTGCTTGTCCACTTCCTCTTTGACCCTGGCTTCCGCCTTGGCCACCTGCTCGCCCAGCACCTGGCGGATCCCGCCCGCCAGCGCATCTCCGACATTCGAACTGATCGCGATGCTCGGCCGGCTCACCGTCCCGCTGATATTGGCGTCTAGGGTGAGACTCTTCACGTTACCGAGCACCTGACCGACCAGCGACTGGAGCTTGTCGAGTGGCTTGCCGCGGGCCGAATCGCTGAGGCCGGAGGTGAGGTTGGTCGAGGCCACTCCCCAGTGGCCGCGGAGTCGGTCGCCCTCGAGGGCAAACTGCAGCGTGGCATGACCGCGGCCCGGATCGAGCCGGAACGGAAGACCGGGAAGATTGAAGGCCGGAAGCGGCAATCCGCCTACCGACGCCTGCACCGAATCGAGCGGTACCGCCTTGACGTGATTCAGTAACCCACCGAGCTGCAGTGTCAGCGGATTGGTGCCTTTGAGGCTGCCCTGGGCGGTGAACACTGTCGGGCGGCCATACAGTGCCGGTTCACTGGTCAGCCCCTGGACTGCAGCGGAGAATGCGCCGCCGGTCGTGTCGCCACCGAACTGGAATCCGACCTTGCCCTGCCGGAGAAGGAAGGTGGGATAGGCGTTCAATTTCGGAAATGCGATCGTGGTCCCCGCCATCCGGAGCCGCTTGGGCCCAGGATTGCGCAGCGGGTCGAGCCCGGGCGGCAGGTAGCTGCGGCCCAGAGTGGTGTAATAGAGCGCCTGCTCGAAGATGCTGGCGGTGGGCGGGCCGAACAGCAGGTAGCTGATATCGGGCGCCGAGACGGAGGGGAGCTTCAACAGGCCGCGGGCCAGTTGGTAGTCCTGCTGCCGCGCTGCGTCGATGTCCTTGAGGCCGTTGGTCAGAGTGCCGGCGCCGTCGGTCACTGACTTCTGCAGCCCGGCTACCTGCTGCTTGAGCCCTTTGATCTGGTCGAGCGTTCGTTTGATGTCCGCTACTGCCTGGAGCGTACCCTGGGTGCCGAGCTTGGTCGGATTGGCGGCGCTGAGGCGCGCGGTGAGTGCCTTGGCCGAATCGAGGACCGGGCCAGGTTTGACAGCGGCAATCGAGGCTTCGAGCGCCTGACGGATGGAATCGGCCCGGCTTTTCACCGCCAGCGCCGCCTGCACCGAGGCCAGCTTGGTCGGGTCGAGCACCAGCGCCTTGATCGTGTCGACCGGCGTGAGCGACAGCAGCGGCACGTTGAACTGCTGCTTCCAGTCGCCCAGCTGCGCCTTGACCCGCTGCGCGATGCCCGGCGTCTTGATCTCGCGAGCTGGCCTGGCCCGGGGCGCCAGGAATTGGAGCCCGGTCATCTCCATCTGGTCGATGACCAGCTTCTTCTCGAGCAGCGGCGCCGGCTCGAGATCGAACACGATCCGCCCGGCTGAGAGCAGGTTGCGATTGCGATTGTACGGATCGGCCACCTGGAGTCCGGTCACCACCACCCGCGACTGCCGCAGGGTAACCTTCAGCCCGCCGATATCCACCTCGGCGCCGAGCATTTCGGTGGCGTAGTCCTGGCTCTGGCGGCGGATGAACTCTTCGCCGAACAGCAGCCAGACCGCCGCGATCAGGACCAGGAACAGCGCGAAGGGAAGAATTGCCCTCCAGCGGAACAGTTTGATGGCCATTGCGCTACTCCGGCCTGAACCAGCGGTACATGTTGTAGACCTTGGAGGCCGACAGCACCTGGTACATCCGCGAGTTCATCACCTTCTGGCCCCAGGTGGCGCGGTACCGCGCGATGCCCCAGCGGGCCAGCAGGTAGAGCGGGCCGAGCAGCACCAGCCATGACACCAGGCTGCCCAGCACCACCGTGTTGTTGAAGTTGGTGTACGGCATACCGGGCAGATTGTACCAGGAGGTCCACAATGGCCGGAGCCCCGGGCTCATCAACAGCGCATTGCCGATCCGGTCGAACACCGGATCGAGGGCAAAACCCACCGGCACCGTGAAGGCCCAGCCCAGCATCCCCCCGGCAAACGAGACGTTGAGCACGCACAGGAGCAAGAGGACCACAAGATTGTGGATGTTGAGCAGCGGGGTGAGGCCGAGCGCTGCACCGAGCGTCATTCCCGCCGCCACCTGGCGAGGGGTGCCGTCGGAATGGAGCGTCGAGAATATCGATTGGATGAGCTTCAGGATGGCGAGCATGGTCTGAATTTAATACGGAGGCTATGCTTCGCGCCCTATGGCCCGGCTCAAATCCCCTCTACAGGTCCACAAATTCGGCGGTGCTTCGCTGGCGGATACCGCCGCGGTGCGGCGGGCCGTCGAGATCGTGCGCGGCATCCCGGGCCCGGCCGTGGTTGTGGTGTCGGCCATGGCCGGGGTCACCGATCAATTGCTTACCCTGGCCGCAGCCGCCGGCCGCGGTGATGCGGCGGCCGCGGCGCCCCTGGTCGACCGGCTGCTGGCGCGCCACCGCTCGGCGCTCAAGGCCGCCGTGCCGGCGGGACGGGCCCGGACCGCGGTCAACCGCTATCTCACCGACACCTTTGGCGAATTGCTGACGCTGGCGCAAGGACTGGCGACGATCCGGGAGCTCTCGCTCCGGACCTCGGACTTCATCGCGGCACGGGGGGAACGGGCCAGCGCCCGGCTGTTTGCCGCGGCACTCAACGCCGCCGGCACCCGAGCACTGTATGTCGATGCCCAGGCAATGATTCCGACCGACGGCCATTCCGGCAACGCGACTCCCGACCTCGCGGCCGCCGACCGAGCACTGCGGACGGCACTCCGGCCACTGCTGGCTCGCGGGATCACCCCGATCGTGCCGGGCTTCGTGGGTGGTGCGGCCGAGGGCCATGTGGTGACACTCGGCCGGGGTGGTTCCGATCTGACCGCCACGCTGATCGCCCGGGCGCTGGGTGCCAGGCGGGTAAATCTCTGGAAAGATGTCCCGGGACTGCTCACCGCCGACCCTCGGGTGGTGCCGGATGCCCGCATCGTTCCGCAGATGAATGTGCGGGAGGCAGCGGAGCTGGCCTTTTACGGCGCCAAGGTGCTGCACCCCCGTGCGCTCACGCCGCTGGCCGGCCGCTCGATTCCGATCTTCGTCCGGCCCTTCGCTGACGCGACCGCCGCCGGCACCGAGGTCTCGCAGCGCGCAACCCTGCTCGACTACCCGGTCAAGGCGCTCTCGGCCGTCCCCGGTCAATCGATGGTCACTCTCACCGGCAACGGGATGCTGGGCGCTCAGGGTGTGGCCGCGCGCGCGCTCGAGGCGCTCGACCGGGCCAGGATCGTGGTCACCCTGATCACCCAGGCATCCTCCGAGCATTCCATTTCGCTCTGCGTACCCGAAGCGGCAGCCGAGCCGGCCCGTCGAGCCCTGCGGGCTCAGTTCAAGGAAGAGCTGGTCAATCGCGAGCTCGACGGCATCGAGGTTCGCACCGGGATGGCCACCCTGGCCATCGTGGGACTGGGCATGGCCGGCAAACGCGGCGTCGCCGCCCGGGTCTTCTCGGCCCTCGCGGCTGGCGGCATCAATATCCTCGCCATCGCGCAGGGTTCTTCGGAGCTGAACATTACGGTGGTCGTCGAGGGTCGCGCCGTGGCCGAGGCCCAGCGCCGGATCCATGCCGACTTCCAGCTCGACAAAATCGGCGGCGGCCGGGCCGCGCATCCCGCGGGCATCGATGTCGTACTGCTGGGATTCGGGTTGATCGGGCGGACCGTGGCCCTGCAGCTGGGCCGAGGCCGCCGGAGCGGGCACCCACCGCGAATCGTCGGATTGATCGATCAGAGCGGTTTCATCTTCAACGCCGATGGAATCCAGCCCAGGCAGCTCTCGGCCCTGGCCAGTGCCAAGGCCAAGGGCGCTCGATTGGCCGAGCTGCCAGGTGGGCGGAAGGGGCGCACTACTGAAGCCGTCAGCGAAATTGCCCGTCACGCGCTGGTCCACCCGGTGCTGGTCGACGCCACCGCGAGCGAGACCACGCCCGCATTGCTTCGCGCCCTCGACGGCGGGATGAACCTGGTCCTCGCCAACAAGCGGCCGCTGGGCGGATTGCGGGCCGAGGTGGACCAGCTGAACGCCCGGGCGCTGCTGCGCGGCCGACGGATCCGTCACGAGGCCACGGTCGGTGCGGGTCTCCCGGTCATCGACACCTTCCACAAGCTGATCGAATCGGGCGACCGGGTCCGTCGGATCGAAGGCTGCCTGTCCGGCACCCTGGGATTCCTGCTGTCCGAGATCGGGCGCGGCCGGATGTTCAGCGCCGCTCTGCGGGACGCAATGGCCCGCGGCTACACTGAACCCGACCCGCGAGACGATCTCTCCGGAGCGGACATGGCCCGCAAGGCAATCATCCTTGGGCGGATGATCGGCTTCAAGGGAGAATTGTCGGACCTGACTGTGGAATCACTGGTGCCGCCGGCAGCCGGCAAGCTGTCGCGCGACCGGTTTCTGGCCCGGCTCGAGGAGTTCGATGCGGCCTGGCGCCTCCGCGCCGACGCCGCCACCAGACGCGGTGGAGTGCTGCGGTACATGGCGGTGATGTCATCGCGCAGGATCAAGGTCGGACTCACGGTCGTGCCGGCGGGTTCGCTGTTCAGCGCCCTCAGCGGGACCGACAACGCCATCGCGTTCACCACGGACCGCTATGCCACCAGCCCGCTGGTCGTGGTCGGCCCCGGCGCCGGCCCCGCCGTTACCGCGGCCGGCGTGCTCAACGACATCCTGGCGCTGGGCTGATGTCGGAACCGGTTTTTACCCAGGTTCGCGCCTACGCCCCAGGTAGCGTCGGCAATGTCGGCCCCGGCCTCGATATCCTGGGACTGGCAGTGGCGGGCCTCGGAGACCGGGTGACCGCGCGGGTCAATGGTGGCAATACACTCTCGGTGATCGTCGCCGGTGAGAGCCGTATCCCGGCAGATCCGACCCGCAACACGGCGGCGCTGGCCGCCCGAGCGGTTCTCAGGCTCACGGACCACGGGGCGCTCGGCCTCGATCTGGAGCTGGAAAAAGGATTGCCGCTCTCCGGCGGCCAGGGCGGCAGCGCCGCTTCGGCCGTGGCGGCCGCGGTCGCGGTCAATCACCTGCTGGGACGTCCGCTGGGAATTCCGGCACTGCTGATGGCCTCGCTCGAGGCGGAAACGGCGGTGGCCGGCCGGCATCTCGACAACCTGGCCCCTTCGCTGCTCGGCAGCGCGGTGCTGATCCGCTCGATGGATCCGCTCGACTTCGTCGTCCTCGCGGTGCCAGACAATTTACGGGTGGTGCTGGTGCGCCCCGAGCAGGAGCTCCGCACCGCCGAAGGACGCGCCGTGCTGCCCACGCATCTGGATCGGGCCACTGCGCTGCACCAGGCTGCCCAGGTGGCCGCCATGGTGGCGGCGCTGGCCAGTGGTGATCTGGCCCTGTTGGGTCGCGCCATCGACGACAGGATCGCCGAGCCAGCCCGGGCACCCCTGCTGCCGGGATTTATCGAGGCCAAGGCCGCTGGGCTGGAGGCAGGAGCGCTGGGCTGTTCTATCTCGGGTAGCGGGCCCACCGCCTTTGCCCTGGTGAGCAGCGATGCCGCTGGCGAACGAGTGGCCGCGGCCATGGCGGCGGCGTACTTGACCAAGGGGCTCAAGAGCACCCGGCGGGTGGCCTCGGTCGACCGAATCGGCGCCCAGGTGGAGGAGGCCAGATGAGCGCGGTGAGCTGGCAGGAATGCGGCAGCTGTGGCCTGCGCTACGACGAACTCGATCCTCGCGGCCGCTGTCAATGCGGTGGTCTGCTCGAGGTCCATCACCCCGTGCCCGCGCAACAGGGCAGTGAACTCAGGCAGCTGTTTGCCGGGCGGCGCATGGCGCAGACAGGGCCTGATCGTTCCGGCGTCTGGCGCTACCGTGAGATGGTTCTTCCAGGGGCCGGTGATTCGATCGTGACCCATCCCGAGGGGAATACTCCGCTGATCGCCAGGCCGGCCATCGCCGGCTGGAGCGGTGTTCCCTCGCTGCGGCTCAAGCACGAGGGGCACAACCCGACGGGCTCGTTCAAGGATCGCGGCATGACCGTCGGCGTGACTCAGGCCCGACGGCTCAACGCCCGCGCGGTGGCGTGTGCCTCGACCGGCAACACCTCGGCCGCCCTCGCCGCCTATGCGGCGCAAGCCGGCATCCCGGCGCTGGTGCTAGTGCCTTCTGGCCAAGTGGCGCTGGGTAAACTGGCCCAGGCCCTGGCCTATGGCGCCCGCACGCTGCTGGTGAAGGGAGACTTTGACGACTGCCTCCGCCTGGTCCAGGAGGCCAGCCAGTCACTCGGCGTCTATCTGCTCAACTCGGTCAATCCGTTCCGGGTCGAGGGCCAGAAGACCATCGTGCTTGAACTGCTGGACCAACTCGACTGGCAGGTGCCTGACTGGATCGTGCTCCCCGCCGGCAACCTCGGCAACACTGGGGCGTTCGGTAAAGCGCTGGTCGAAGCCCGGGCTGCGGGGCTGATCGACCGGCTGCCCAGGGTCGCGGCGGTGCAGGCCGCCGGTGCGGCGCCGTTTGCCGCCGCCTTTGCCGAAGGGTTCACCGCTCGCCGCGCCGTCAAGGCCGATACCATTGCGACTGCCATCAAGATCGGGGCGCCGGCCTCGTGGGACCGCGGCGTCAAGACGATCCGGGATACCAATGGCTTCGTGACCTCGGTAACCGACGCCGAGATTCTGGAAGCCAAGGCCGTGATCGATGCGGCCGGCGTCGGCTGCGAGCCGGCCAGCGCGGCGAGCGTCGCCGGGGTCCGCCAGCTCCGCGAGCGCGGTGTCATCGGGGCTGAACAGAGCGTTGTGGCGGTCCTCACCGGCAACCTGCTGAAGGATCCGGAGATCCTGATCCGCTATCACCGGGACACCAACCCTCCTCCCGCGCGAGCCAACCCGCCGGTCGAGATCGACGCCACTCTCTCCGCGCTCAGACGGGCTCTGGGCCCACTTTAGAAAAAAGCGGCGCCGAGTGGCGCCCCTGGTGGTGGTTGGATCCTGCCCGACTGACTTCGGTGACACCTTCATGCACCCTGCCGACGACCGCCCTGCCCTCCGAGTTCTCCGCCCTGCCGACCGGCGCCAGGTCGCGCGCGCATCAGGCGCATTCGCATCTGCCGGCCCATGGATATCTGACGCCGCATCCCGAACCGCCGTGCGGCCGCTCTGCGCCGCCAGTGGCGCAGGCCGCGCCACTGGGCAAACCGTGCCTGGTGGCGGGATAACCGACGGTGGTTGGGCCGCCATTCCCGCGAGCCGTGACGAGTGGGCTGTGCCGTTTCAGTTCCTGGGCTGAGCGCCTGGCCCGGACTCTGGGCCCGCGCGGTTATCGGAATGGCAACCGCCGCCAGCGCCAACAGCGCCATTGCAGCAAGTGAGCGGGCCATCAGATCTCCAATGAAGATGCCGCTGCCAGACGGGTGCCGGTGCATCCAGTTCCCCGGAGAAACGAGCGAGGGGCGCCGCATGGCGCCCCCCGCGACGTCCGACAGCAATGGGGCTGGTTAGTGGTTCCGGTCGTGCCGTAGATCCCGGCGATCGTGGTGCCGGTCGCGGTGATCCTGCTTGAGGTCCCGCCGGTTCTGCCGGCTGCCGCGGCGGTCATGCCTCAGGTCGTGACGATCGTGGGACAGGTCACGCCGGTCCGAGCGCAAGTCGCCAGTGTTACCATTGCGCCGGTCCTGGCGCAGCTCCCGGCCATCGTGACGAATATCCCGGCGGTCGGTGGCCCGCTCACCACGGTCCTGCCGCAGATCCCTGCGGTCGCCGCGGATATCGCGATCGTCGTGACGGATATCGCGCCGGTCGTGACGGCGATCGTGCCGGTCCTGAGTGACTGCGCTACCGCCACCGAGGGCAGCAGCGGGCGATTGGGCTGAAAGAGTTGTAGCCGCCAGGGTGGCAGCGGTCAGGAGCAACAGGGAGCGGCGCATAAAAACCTCGTTCAAGGGTGTACCCAAACGACGCAGCCCCGACCGGAGTGTTAATTCCGGTCGGGGCTGAGATCTTCGGGCGCTGTTCAGGGCTTGGACGCGCTGCCGATGGCCTGATCCAGCTCGGTGTAGGCGGTGGGATCGACCTCACGAAACGGCTGCATGACGTGGATGATCTTCCCGTCCGGCCCGATCACGAACAGCGAGCGGTCATCGAGACCGTATTGCTCGTTGAACGCTGCGTACGTCCTGCCGACAACCCCACCTGAATCACTCAGGAGAGTGAATGGATAGCCGGCATCGTGAGCCCAGCTGGCCAGTGCCTCCACGCTGTCAGTACTGATGGCCAGGAGGGTGACGCCTTTGCCATTGCGGAACAGTTTCGCGTACTGATCACGGTACGCGTTCATTTGAACCGTTCACCCCTTGGTCCGCGCCTTGTAGAAGAAGGCAAGGACCACTGTGTTGCCGCGCAGTTCCGACAACCGGATCTGGTGCGGCAGCACTCCGGCCTGAGTGGCGGCGGGCAATGCGAAATCCGGCGCGGCCCGCCCCGCCACGAGTGGCGTGGCCGACTGGGCGGCGGCCACCCCGGTACCCAACAGGGCCAGGGCGCTCACCAGCGCCATCATCCTACGTTGCGATCGATCCATGACTCTCCTCGGAAAGAGGGATATCCGCTACCTGCTCGGCACGACCCGCCAGATCTGGTGGCTCGCGTCCGCTCCAATATAGAGCGCACCATCGGCGCCGACCGCAAGCCCCGAAGGTCTGAGGCCGGTCGGTTTTCCGGTCAGGGTGGCAAAAGTGTCGACCTTGCCGGTAGGCTTGCCGTCAGCGAACGGCACGAAGACGATGCGATAGCCGGCCTGAGCCAGAGGGGCGCGATTCCAGGAACCGTGGAAAGCGATGAACGCCCCGCCGCGATAGCTGGCCGGAAATAGCGACCGATTATAAAACGCGATCGCCATCGGGCCCCAGTGACCGGGAAATCCGATCAGGGGCGGCTGCTTCCCGGCGCAGTTCCCGACCGCCTTGCCGTCACCGCCGTATTCGGGCGCCGTGACCTTCTTGCCCTGGAGCTGATCGTAGTAGCAGTACGGCCACCCGATGTCGCTGCCCTGATGAATCTCGGCGAACTCCTCGGCCGGCAGCTCCGCGTTGAGCGAATCGGAGAATCCCCAGTTCTCGCCCAGCTGGTCCCGGCCATGGCTGGCGGCGAACAGTTTGCCGCTGGCCGGGTCGGTGGCCAGGGCCACCGCATTGCGGAGTCCGGTGGCCCAGCGCACCCCGTCCGATTGGCGCTGCTGATGTTTTGAGGCGGAGAATTTCCAGATACCGGCCCGGGTGTCGAGTTCGGTGCAGGGCTGATGTCCGGGGGACTGCTTGGTCCGGTCGACCTCCTGACAGCTATTGGTCGCCGATCCCACGCTGACGAACAGCGAACCGTCGGGGCCGAGCGCCAGGCTCTTGGTGGTGTGGTTGCCATCGACCGGCAGTCCGGTGACCACCGACTCCGGCGGGCCGGCGGGCTCGGTCTGCCCCGGCTTCCAGGGCCAGCGCATGACTTCGTTGCTAGTGGCGAAATAGAGATAGCCGCCGCCCCAGGCAATGCCATTGCCGCCGGTAGGCCCGAAGCGGTGAATGAGATCGGCCTTGCCGTCGGCGTTGGTGTCTCGGAGGACGAGGACTCCACCACTGCCCCCGCCGACCGCGGCGAGGATATCACCATTGGGCAGGGCCACCAGGTGGCGGACGATGCCGAGCTGATCGGCAAACAGGGTGGCGCAGAAGCCGTCGGGCAAGGCAAGGCCGGCATTGTCGGCTGCGCAGGCGGGCGCCGGGGGCTGTCCGGGAGTCGGCGCGAGCGCGGCAAGGGGGACCAGCACGAGCAGAACGAATATGGTTCGCACGGCACGTTCTCCTGCGAATACGGGGTCGGGACGGCTGAATCCGCCCGGAGATCGGGCCGGCCCGACTGGGCCGGCGGTTTCGATCACGCCGGAATGTAGCCGGGATTGTTGCCCAAAATGGGCGATTTCAGAGGAGAAACGCCGCCAAACGTGGCAGTGTTCGAGGGGCCCAAAACAGCCGCCAGAGGGGAAAAAGACTGTTTTCAGAGGAGAAAACCGGATTTTCCCTCTTGATTCGCTTGGGAAAAGACATACTTTGGTTGGCGCGTAGAGCCGTCGTCCCTCTCCTGGCGGCTCCAACTATTCTCCAGTGGAGGCAGACGATGGCTG
>JBEPVA010000057.1:0-19012 GCA_041691295.1 Gemmatimonadota bacterium | reverse complement strand
GTCCATCAGGTCGACATAGTGACTGGCCTGGTTCATGAACGCGCCCCCATCGAACTCCCAGGTGCCCCGCCACTTGGCGCTGTCGTAATAGGCCTGCGGACGGTTCCAGAACACATTGAGCGATACCATGTGGATCCGGCCGAACCGCTTCTTGTCGACCGCCTTCTTGACCAGCTGCAGCGTCGGGTTGCGGCGATTCTGCTTGACCACGAACAGCTGCACTCCCGCCTTGTCGCAGGCCTCGACCATGTCCTTGCCGTCCTGCCACCGGGTAGCCATGGGCTTTTCGGTGACCACATGACGCCCCGCCGCCGCCACCTCGATGGCCTGGGGCGCGTGCAATCCGCTCGGGGTCGCCAGGATGACCACATCGGCGTTCGATCCGGCCAGCAGCGCTTCGAGTGAGCGGAAACCCTTGGCCTTGGTTTGGGCGACGGCCCGTTCCAGGGCCACATGATCCGTGTCGCAGACCGCGACCAGCTCGGCCCGCTCGGCGTGACGCTCAAGGGCACTGAAATGGTTGGCGGAGATCCGGCCGCACCCGACCAGGGCAAAGCGGATCCGGCGTCCGGTAATCGGCGGCAATTCCGTCACGCGCTCTCCCTCTGGGCCAGCGGAGCCACCACTTCGAGTCCCTCCTGCCGGAAGCGTTCGACCTGCCAGTCGGGAAGCCGGGCCACCACTTCGTGGCAATCCGCCAGCTCCCGCACGGACACTACCTCGCCGGCCCGGTACAGCGCGGCAAGACGGGCACCATCGTGGTACGGGATCCGCACCATTACCGAGGGGCGGAGCATCCGCTCCCGGCGGCGCAGCTCCAGCTTGAGCGGGTCGAGACCACCCATCCTCATGGTGCTGACGAACAGCGCCTCGGGATGCAGCTCCTTGGCCCTGGCAATGAAGGCCGCCGGTTCCGGCACCGCGTCCATCTTGTTGAACACCGGAATGATCGGATGGTCCACTACCTCGAGCTCGGCCAGCACCCCGTCCACCACCTCCATCTGCTCCTCGGCAAATGGGTCGCTGGCGTCGATGATGTGGAGCAGCACGTCGGCTTCGCGGACTTCTTCGAGCGTGGCGCGGAAACTCGCGACCAGGTTGTGCGGCAGTTTGCGGATGAAGCCGACGGTGTCCGACAGCCGCGCCTTGTACCCCTCGCCGAGATCGACCGCCCGGGTCAGGGTGTCGAGCGTGGCGAACAGCCGGTCTTCGACCACGATGTCATGTTCACCCGACAGCCCCCGCAGCACGCTCGACTTGCCTGCATTGGTGTAGCCCACCAGCGCCGCGGTGAGCATCGGACTCCGCCCGCTCCGCAGCAGCGCCCGGTGGCGTTCGACCTCACCGAGCTTGCGGCGCAGCAGCTGGATCTTCTGGCGGATCATCCGGCGGTCGGTCTCGAGCTGGGTTTCGCCGGGCCCGCGCAGGCCGATGCCGCCGCGAATTCGCGACAAGTGGGTCCACATCCGGGTGAGCCGAGGCAGCATGTACTGCAGCTGCGCCAGTTCCACCTGGAGCCGGGCCTCATGACTGCGGGCCCGGGTCGAAAAGATGTCGAGGATCAGCTCGGCCCGGTCCATGACCCGGACCTTCAGCTCCTTTTCGAGATTGGCGCCCTGGACCGGGGACAGCTCTTCATCGAAAATGACCAGCGTCACCTTCTGCTCGGCCACCGCCGCAGCGATCTCCGCCACCTTGCCCTCGCCGATCAGGGTGGCGGAGTTGCGCGCCGCCAGCTGCTGTGACGCCCGCGCCACGACCTCGGCACCGGCGGTGTCGGTCAGTCGGGCCAGCTCATCGAGATGGTCGGTTAGATGCTCGGCGTCGTACGTCCCCTTGCGGGGCGCGCCGACGAGGAGGGCGCGTTCGAGCGGGGGCTGAATCTCTATCAGGTCGCGGATTGGGACTCCGGGGTGATAGGCAACTTGGCGACTCGGGCAAATATAAGGGGAGCCGGGCGGCCGGGGGGCAGAGGCCGCCGGATGAAGACAGGGGCAGGGTCCGGGACACCTGGCTTCTGGCTTATGGCTTATGGCCCGTCACTCAGGTCCCGGCGTCGCTACGGTCCCTCGGGAGGTGTTGCCGTGGTGGCTTCTGCCCGTCCGTCCGCCGTCCTGCCCTCAGCGTTCGATGACGTTCGAGCAGATCCCTCGGTCGCCGGGCTCGCGCGGGATGAGGTGCTGCTGTCGTTTCCGCCCCCCTGCCCCCCTGCCCCCCCAAGTCGCGCCCACCACTCCAGCCGCTCCCGGATTCGTTTCTCGAACCCCATCTCACCAGGGGCAAAGAACGTCCTGCCCCTGAGCGCTTCCGGCAGGTACTCCTGGGGGATGTAGTGGGTCGGGGAATTGTGGCTGTACTGGTAGTCCGCTCCGTACCCCAGCTCCTTCATCAGGCTGGTTGGAGCATTGCGAATGTGTACGGGTACTGGAGCGGCTGGCGTTTCCTTCGCGGCTGCCAGCGCCGCGCCCAGGGCCAGTACCACCGAATTCGACTTGGGCGCGGTGGCCAGGTAGATCGTCATCTGGGTCAGCGCCAGATAACCCTCGGGCGGCCCCAGCATATGGTAGGCGTCACGCGCGGCGATGCTGAGCTTGAGCGCTTCCGGATCGGCCAGACCGACATCCTCCGAGGCCATGGCGATGGCCCGGCGGAACAAGGTCATCGGATCTTCCCCGCCCTCGATGGCCCGGGCCATCCAGTAGAGGGCACCCTGCGGGTCGCTGCCGCGCAACGATTTGTGGTAGGCCGACAGCAGGTTAAAGTGACTCTCGCCACTCTTGTCGTGCACCGGCAGCCGCCGGGCCAGCGCATCGGACAGGATATCGCGCGAGATGGTGCCGCCGGGCCCGACCTGCTGCGCCGCCGCTTCCAGGATGGTGAGCGCCCGTCGGGCATCACCGTCGGTCTGCTCCGCCAGCAGCGCGACCACCTCCTCCGCCACGATCAGGTCGAGATGACCCAGTCCCCGGGCCCGATCGGTCAGCGCCCGCCGGATCAGCGTTTCGATGTCGGCGGCCTTGAGGGGCTGCAGCACATACACCCGGCAGCGAGACAGCAACGCCCCGTTGATCTCGAAACTGGGGTTTTCGGTGGTGGCACCGATCAGGGTGACGGTCCCCCGCTCGACGTGCGGCAGAAAGGCGTCCTGTTGCCCCCGGTTGAATCGATGAATCTCGTCGCAGAACAGCACCGTCCCGCGGCCCAGCATCCGGCGCGACTCCGCCTCCTTCACGATTTCTCGCACCCGCGCGATGCCATCCGTGACCGCACTGAACTCGACGAACTCCCGCTGCGTATGCCGTGCGATCAATCGCGCGATGGTCGTCTTGCCCGTGCCCGGCGGTCCCCAGAAGATGCAGCTGCCGACATCGCCCCGACGAATGGCATCGCCGAGGGTCCGACCCGGGGCCAGCAGCGCCTCCTGGCCCAGGCACTCCTCGAGTGTCTGGGGCCGCATCCGTGCGGCCAGCGGCTCCGGCGGGGTGAAGAGGCCCGGTTCCATGCCTCAGCCTCCACAAAGCGAAAGGCGAAAAGCGAAAGGCGAAAAGGTCACGCCGATCCCTGAGGAGTCATCGCAGCTGCCCTTCACTCTTCGCTTTTCGCTTTTCCCGCAGTTCATCGCTCGACCAGCGCCCGGGTAACGAAGAAGGTCACGGCACCAGCGAAAAAGGCGGTGGGCAGCGCCCAGCCCTTCTTGGCCTGGAATTCGGGGACCAGGTTCGACGCCGCGACGTACAGCGTCACGCCGGCTGATAGCGCCAGCCCGTGGGCGGCGAGCGGAGCCACCGTCTGGGTCAATAGCACCCCCGCAATCGTCGCCACGCCCAGTGCAGCCGCCGCGCCGAGTGCCCGGGCCCGGCTCTGGCCGCCGGCCAGCATCACGCTGGCCATGGTCAACCCTTCCGGCAATTTGTGCAGGAACACGGCCAGGAAAAGCAGCAGGCCCAGCGAATCGCTGACCGCAAATCCGCTGGCGATTGCGACTCCGTCGAAAAAGGTGTGGAGCAGCAGTCCCACCAGCACGGTCACTCCCAGCGTGGCGGACACCCGGTGGGTTTCCTCGCCAAAGTGGAAATGCGGCACCAGGACATGCTGCGCCAGGTGAACGCCGAGGTAGCCGGCAAAGACGTACATCGCGGCGGCCGGGCCGCCGATCGCAAACGCCTCCGGCAGCATCTCGAGGAGCGCGACCGCCAGCATGAAGCCGGCCCCGAATGCCACGCAGCCTTCGATCAGCGCCATGCTGCGGCGTTCCCGGCGGACCAGGATGCCGGCGCCGGCCAGGTTACCGGCGGCGGCCAGCAGCGCGAAGACCAGGGCGTTCACGCCAGCCGCTCCGCCCTGGCCAGCAGGATCTCCCGGCTGTTCAGCTCCGGGTCGTCGACCACCAGCGCCAGTAACTGGTCGAGGATACTGCCCAGTGCGGGGCCCGGCGGCATGCCGGCGGCGACCAGATCGTCACCAGTGAGGGCCAGTGCCTTGCGATTGAGCGGCTCGCCGCGCTCGCGCACTCCGCGGACGACCGGAACCCAGGCCGGAGAAATGCCATGACGCAGCTGCCAGATCATGCTGAGGTCATCCGCCGCATCCCCGACCGCGGCCAGCCAGCGACGCACGTCCAGCGGCGTGAGCCCGGCCGGTTCGGCCGGGCCGGTGACGACGGCCGCAGCCCGGGCGATTTCGGCACGCGACGACTTGAGCCGTCCTAACACGATCACGGGCTCCCGGCAGAGCAGCGCGGTCAGCAGTATCGGATCACGCGCAAGAGGAACACCTCGCCGGGCATCGAGTCCGGCCAGCATGGCGGCGGAAAGCCCGCGGCCCTGTTCGTCGGTCTGGACCATGAGTTCCGGCAGCCAGCGGGCAGCCACGCCGGAGTCCTGCCACAGCTTCACCAGTCGAGCCACCGAACGCGCGGTGCGCAGACTCTTGAACCACTCCTCCCGCACCCGCTCGGCGGAAAGGGTAGGCAGGCCATCAGTGGCCAGAACCGCGGCCGCCCAGGTCTGGGGCTCGATGGCGAATTCGAATCGGGCCGAAAACCGGAGGGCGCGGAGAATCCGGAGGTAGTCCTCACGGAACCGCAGGGTCGGGTCGCCGACGGCGCGCACCACCCGGAGTTCCAGGTCATTTCTGCCATTGAACGGATCGCGCCACTCGTGGGTCAGCGGGTGGTAGGCCAGGGAGTTGATGGTGAAATCGCGGCGGGCCAGGTCCTCCTCCAGTGACACCCCGAACGCCACCACCGCTCGGCGGCCGTCAGTGCTGAGGTCGAGGCGGAAGGTGGTGACTTCGTGGTACCGCCGCTGGGTCCGCACCGCGATGGTGCCGAACGCCTCGCCGACCGGCACCGTGTGCTTGAACAGGCCCTTGACCTGGTCCGGCGTGGCCGAGGTGGCAATGTCGAAATCGCTGTTGGGTTCGCCGAGCAGGGTATCGCGGATGGCGCCACCCACGCACCACGCCTCGAACCCCGCCCCTTCCAGCATCCGGGCGATCTCGAGCACGTCATCAGGAATGAGGATGAAGGCGGGGAGAGACATGGGCCAAAGGTAAGAGGTCAGAGATGACAGGTAAGAGGTAACGGGTGGGGGATGCGGAGGAATTACCGGTAGAAAACCCTCTCACCTCTTACCTCTCACGTTCTTGGTGTTCCCCCAAACGCAACTCCAGCCGAGAGGCAGATGAGGAGTTCCATCCGCGCCTGCGCCGTGGTTCTCGGCCCTGCCGGTATTGCGCCTCGACGGACGATCGCCGCACCACCGCCCTCGAAGGCGTACACCGGAGTCACCTCGCCGCGGGGGCAGCGGGTGCCAAGGATGACCGGCTTGCCCTCGCCAATCCACCGCTCGATGGCCGGGATGGCTCCTGGAGGCAGGTTGCCGCTGCCAAACGCCTCGATCACGACCCCATCGTGATGCGGCCTGGCCAGGTCGAGCATCGTGCCATCGTCACCGACGACCATCGGGATCACCGCAACGCGCGCGGTAAGCGAGGCTGGATTGAGTGTCGAATGAACCGGAACAACGGGACCGTTGTAGGCGACTCCCCCGCCCCCCTGTCTCCCTGCCCCCCCTGCACTCTGCCCGCCCGTCCGACCGACGGCTCGAAGAAACGGAGCCTCGAACGCGTCCATCGCCGTCGCCTCGACCTTCATGGCCCCGAGTCCCGGGAGGATCCTACCGGCAAAGACCACCATCGTTCCGCGTCCCTGGCTCTCCGGATCGGCCGCCACCCGCACCGCATCGGTCAGATTCCCCGGGCCGTCCCAACCTTCATCGCTGCTGGTCCGCATCGCTCCAGTGAGGCAGATCGGCTTGTCCAGCGGAAGCGTGCGGGCCAGGAGATATGCTGTTTCCTCGAGGATGTCCGTGCCGTGCGTGATGACCACCCCGCGGACCGCGGGATCAGCGATCACCGAACGGACGTGTTCGCGAAGCTCCCACAATTTGGTCGGCCCCATATGGCAGGCCGGCAGCCGGCCCCAGTCGTCGATCCGGATCGGCCCCAGTTGAGCCAGGCCCGGAGCCATGTCGACCAGTGCCTTGCCATCGTGTGCCGGCACATTCCCGCCCGCGGTGGCATCGCGGCGCATGGAGATGGTGCCGCCAGTGAAGATGATCTGGATCATCTCAGTCCTCTGGTCCCGCGCTGGTGCGAGGTGACAGGTGACAGGTGAGAGGGAACGGCTTTGCCCCTCTCACCTCGCACCTCTCACCCAGTTGCAGGTCCCGGCTTCAGCCACACAACACACTCCCGCCATTGACGTTCAGGATTTCGCCGGTGATATGCCGGGCCAGTGGACTGCAGAGAAACAAGATCGGTCCCGCAATATCCTCGGCCGGCGGCACCCGCTGCAGCGGAATGGTCTTGGCAATCCGTTCCTTGCCGCCATCGCTGAACGCCGAGCCGCTCATCTCGGTGTCGACCCAGCCAGGCGCCACGCAGTTGACCGTGATCCCCGGCGCGCATTCGATCGCCAGCGACTTCACCAGTGAGATCATCGCACCCTTGGTGGCCGCATAGTCCGCGTGCATGCTCTCGCCCCGCTGGCCCGCGGTACTGCCGACCAGCACAATGCGCCCGCCTGGGGCCATCATCCGGATCGCGGCGCGAGTGGTGAGAAAGATGGCATCGAGGTTGGCGGCCATCGTCTTGCGCCAGCGGGCGGGATCCATCGACTTGAGCGGCACATCCTCCACCGGCCAGATCCCGGCGTTGCCGACAAAGCAGTCGAGCCCGCCAAGCTTGGCCTGGCAGGCATTGAACAATCCATCGACCACCACCGGATCGGCCAGGTCGCCGCTGAAGGCATAGGCCTTGCGGCCCAGCCATTCGATATCCGCCACAGTTGCTTTGGCGTCCGCCTCTCGGCTCTGGTAGGAGATCAAGACGTCGGCCCCGGCCCGGGCGAACAGCAGGGCCGCCGCCTTGCCGATCCCGCGGGACCCGCCGGTAATGAGGACGCGCTGGTTGAGTAGGGATATCATGGGAGTCGAGAGATAGGAGTCGAAGGTCGAGGGACACGAGTCGAGAGTCAAACTCTTCTGAAGCTTTCCATCCGGAACCGTAACATCCAGGTGTGCCTTTCGCCTTTCGCTGTCCGCTACTTCTCGAGTTCCCGCTCGACGATTTCACAGATCAGATGCTCCACCGCCAGATGAATCTCCTGAATGTGGCTGGTCACGTCGCTGGCGATGACCAGGCTGTCATCGCATAGCGCCCGCAGCGGCCCGCCACCCTTGCCGAGGAACCCGATCACCCCGACACCGATCGAACTCGCAGCGGTGGCCGCGGCCAGCAGGTTGGGGCTCTGGCCGCTGCTGGAGTGGAGGATCAGCAGGTCACCCTTGCGGCCCAGCGCCAGGATCTGGCGGGCAAACAACTGCTCGAATCCGAGGTCATTGCCCGCCGCGGTCAGCAGCGAAGTGTCCGTGGTGAGCGCAATCGCGGCGTACGGGCGGCGATCGGCCTGATAGCGCACCACATATTCGGTGGCCAGGTGCTGGGCGTCGGCGGCGCTGCCACCGTTGCCGGCAAAGAACAGCGTGCCGCCTGCCTTGAGCACCGAGGCATACTTCCCAGCAATTCGTGACGCGGCCGGTGCCTGGCTGGCGGTGCGCTCGGCCAGTTGAGCCAGATCACGCAGCCCCTTGGCAATCTGCTCGTGGCTCACATCTCCTCCGCATCGAAGATCCGCCGGATCCGCTGCATAACCGAGGCCCGCATTCGCACCGGCGGCACCCTCTCGACCTCCCGGTCTTCGAGGATGGCACGCGGGTTGAGCGTGGCAAGCAGTTCGGCCTGAGCGGTCCCGCCGTGCGGTGCCAGCGCCTCGAACGTCGCGGCCACCGTCCGGTCATCACCGTGGTTGTCCGCCGCCGAGATGTCCGCCAGCCCAGCGGTCACCAGCGCGCGGGCCCGCTCACCCCTGCCCCGCGCCGCCAGCAGTGTCGTGGCATCGACCTGCATCAGGGAGCCGGTGCTCTTCCACCACTTGGCCGCCTCCGGCGTGCAGCAAGCGTAACGCTCGGGATGGGCCAGCACCGGTACAAAGCCCCGCTCCACCACGTGGGTCAGTGCCTGGTGAACTGTCTGTACCGCGACCATCCTGGGGAACTCGACCAGCAGGTACCGGGTGCCATTGAGCGACAATCGCCGCAGCAGCGCCTCGGGCTCCGCGATCGGGCGATCGAGCATCAACTCAGCTCCGCGATGCAGCTGCACTTCCGGCGGACCCGCTGCCTTGAGCGCCGCAAAGGCGACCTCGTGTGCCGCCGGGATGCCAGCCGAGAGCTTGCTGGCGATGAAATGAGGTGTCAGGCAGACGTCGGTGATCCCCTTGGCGGCAAAGGCCTGCAGCACACCGACCGACTGCTCGACGGTGCGGGAGCCGTCGTCCACCCCGGGCATCAGATGGTTGTGAAGATCGATCACGGGGCGCCCGCCCCCGAGCTGAGCAGCTGGGCCGACAACTGGCCCAGCTGGCCCGGGTCCGATTCGGCCTGGGCCAGCAGCGCGAGGGTGATCAGCGCGTCCGCGGCCAGCAGGTCGAGGGCCGCCCCTCGGTCGCCAGCACCGCGGATCACTGCGCGGAGCGTCTCGTTGGCTATCCGTGCCAGGGCCTGTGGGGTGTCTGTGCCGGATTTCACCGGCGCGGCCAGCGCCAGGATCCTGGCGTGCAGCGCCTCGGGCGCAGCACTGACGTGCGCATTCAGCCACTCGCCTGTCATCATGCGCCGAGCCAGGCCGCAACGACTGCGGGAGTGCCTTCCCGTGCCGCCGCGAGGCGGGCAGGGTCACCGGCGCCCGCCGAGGCAAACTGCGGTCGGCCGCCACCTTTGCCGCCCGATAACGCGGCGATCCGGTTGACCAGGTCGCCGGCCTTCTTGCCCGATTTGACCAGGTCCTCGGTCACCGCCACGTGGACGGCCCCGCGACCCTGCTCACCAAACAGCACCAGGACCGCCTTGTCGCGCCCCTGCCGGAACTGGTCGGCCACGGCGCCCAATTCGTCGCGATCTTCGCTTTCGGTGGAGGCCATTGTCACCGACACACCGCTGACGTCGACCACCGTGCCGTTGGAGACCGCAGGCGCGCTGCCCGATTTCTTCAACTCGGTGACTCGCGCTTCAAGCTTAGCCCGCTCCTGGACCAGCGACTCCAGCTTCCTGAGCAACTGGTCCGGCTGGGACTTGACGGCCTCGGCCGCCCGCTGCAAACGCTCCTGCTGCAGGGTGACGGCCTGATAGGCCTCGGGACCGGTAACCGCCTCGATCCGCCGGACCCCGGCCGCCACACCGCCCTGGCCCGCCACTCGAAACAGCCCGAGCTGGCCGGTGGTTCGCACGTGGGTACCGCCGCACAGTTCGATGGAGGGGCCCATCGTCACCACGCGCACCCGATCGCCGTACTTCTCGGAGAAGAATGCCATGGCGCCAAGCGTCAGTGCGTCGGGGTACGCCATTTCGCGAATCTCGACCGGGAAATTCTCCCACGCCATCTGGTTCACATCCCGCTGGATCGAGTCGATGACCGAGGGTTCGATCGGCGCGTGGTGCGAGAAGTCGAATCGGAGCCGGTGCTGGTCGACCAGCGATCCCTGCTGTCGAACATGGCCACCGAGATGATTGCGCAGGACGTAGTGGATCAAGTGCGTGGCACTGTGGTTGCGTTCGATGTCGCGGCGACGGGCCACATCGACCTCGGCCCCGACCTTTACTCCTCTGGCGCCGTTGAACGTCCCTTCCACCACCCGCCCCTCGGCAATCGGCCCCTCGGCTGTCTTCCGGACCGTATCGACCTCGACCACCCAGTCGGGTCCGACGATCCGGCCGGTATCACTGACCTGGCCGCCCGACTCGACATAGAACGGGCTCTCCTTGAGCCGGAGCCGGACACCTTCACCCGACTGCTGGCTGGACTCGATCCTGGTCTCGACCCGGTCGGTGAGGTAGCCCACGAACTCCGAGTTGCCGTCGAGGCCGACATTCAGATTCGGGATGCCGGTTTCACCGATAGATTCCACCCCACGCGCATGGGCCCGCACCGAGCGCGAACGTTCACGCTGCGTGTCCAGCGCGGCTTCGAACCCCTCGAGGTCCACGGTGCCGCCCCGCTCGGTGGCGATGACCTCGGTGAGGTCGACCGGGAAGCCGTAGGTGTCGTACAGCTTGAACGCCTCTTCGCCGGAGACGTGACTCAGGCCGCTGTAGAACAGCTCGTCCAGCCGCGCCAGGCCGCCTTCGATCGTCTCGAGAAACCGCTCCTCTTCCTGTTTGGTCACGTCCGAGATGAAGGCGCGCTTGTTGACCAGTTCCGGGTAGAACTCACCCATCTGGTCGACCACCATCTCGGTCAACGGTGCCAGGGTCGGGCTCCGGCGGCCCAGCAGCCAGGCGTGGCGGACCGCGCGCCGGAGAATCCGTCGCAGCACATAGCCGCGGCCCTCATTGCTCGGGTACACTCCGTCCGCCAGCAGAAAACTGACGGCGCGGGCATGATCGGCCAGCACCCGGAACGGGGCGCCGCTCTCACCCCGGTCGTACGGCTGGCCGATCAGCGCCGCCGCCCGCTCGATCAGCGGCAGGAACAGGTCGGTGTGAAAATTATTTTCTTCACCCTGCAGGACGGCTGCGATCCGTTCCAGCCCCGCCCCAGTATCCACCGAAGGCTTCGGCAGTGACGTGAGAGTCCCATCGAGTGACCGGTCGAACTGCATGAACACCAGGTTCCAGATTTCGAGGAACCGGCCCGACTCGGCCTGTTTCTCGAATTCTTCCTGGGAAACGACTTCCGGCTGACGCGGCTGTTTCCCCGCGATCGACCCCTCGCCGCTTCCAGTCCGCGCCGGTGCACCGTCGCCGATCGGCGCGGCCACCGTGTAGCGGCCACTCTCCCGCGTGGTCCGCTGCGGGCCGCTCTCCCGCTTCGGCGGCTCCTTGATGCTCGCGGTGCCCGGTGCCAGGACGGCGGGTGCTGCCGGCGGCGTCCAGTCCAGGTCGACGTAGATTTCGCTGCACGGTCCGCACGGGCCGGTGTCACCCATCTGCCAGAAGTTGTCCTTGTCACCCAGCCCGTAAATCCGGTCGTCGGGCAGGCCGGCGATTTCCTTCCACAGTTCCCGCGCTTCGTGGTCGGTGTGATGGACGGTGACCCGGAGCCGTTCGGGCGGCAGGGCGAGGTAGTCCTTGCCGGTCACAAACTCCCAGGCAAGGGCAATCGCATCCCGCTTGAAATAGTCGCCGAAGGAAAAATTCCCCAGCATCTCGAAAAAAGTGTGATGGCGCTTGGTGTGCCCCACCTGCTCGAGATCATTGTGCTTGCCCCCCGCCCGGACGCACTTCTGGCAGGTGGTGGCGCGCTTGTACGGCCGCTGCTCCTGACCTAGGAACGTGCGCTTGAACTGCACCATGCCGGCATTGGTGAACAGCAGGGTAGGATCGTCAGCGGGCACCAGGCTGGAGCTGGCGACTTCGGTGTGGGCCCGGCTGGCGAAAAAATCGAGGAAAAGGCGGCGGATCGCGGCAGATTTCATAGCTGGGGAATATATCCCCCCCGTCGAGCGGGATGAACGCCGCCGTTCCAGTCAGGCAATCAGTCGATCGATGGTCTGGCGGACCTCGGAGCCGGTGAACCCACGCCGAGCCAGAAAGGCCAGGATCCGCCTGCGCCGCACCTGCCTCGGCAGGGTCCGCAGCTGCTCGGCCCTACGACGGACCAGCCCGGCCACCGATTCGGTCGGGTCGGACCCTTCGGGCCACTGGGCCGCAATGGCCGCATCGGCCAGCGGCCGGGCAACACCCGACTGCTGAAGATCCCTGAGCAGCCGGGCAGGGCCCCGGCCCCGTGCCGCCCTGGTGGCCACGAAGTGGAGAGCATAGGCTCCGTCATTGATCAGGCCGAGTTCGTCGGCACGGTCCAGACCAGCAGCAATGGCTGGGGGCCTGTGCCCTCGCTGCCGCAGGCGCCGCTCGAGATCCTTCCGAGAGAACGAGCGCCGCTCCAGTGCCCGGAGCAAGGCCCGCAACGCCGCGTCGGCATCGGCAGCCTGCTGCAGCAGGTCCTGGATACTCTCATCAACCACCCTGCCTGCCACCAGCTGATGCGCGATCACCGCTTCGACTGGGAGGGTACAGAAGGGGCGGCCATCCACCTGGAGCCGGACCCGCCCATTTCGGCGCGGATCGGGCTCCAGATCGGTGATCGTGCTCACTCCTCCTCGTCCTCGCTGGCCGCACCCGCACCGGCGGGTACCGCCCCGGCCTTCATGCCCAGGAAGTCTTTCACCTTGATCTCCACTTCAGCCAGCAGCGCCAGGTTGTCCTTGAGGAACAGCTTGGCATTCTCGCGACCCTGCCCGATCCGCTGATCGCCGTAGGAGTACCAGGCCCCGGACTTCTGGATGATCCCCGCTTCGGCCGCGATATCCACCACCAGCGAGGTATGGCTGATGCCCTCGTCGAACATCACGTCGAACTCGGCCTGCTTGAACGGCGGCGCCACCTTGTTCTTGACCACCTTGACCCGCACGTGGTTGCCGATGATGGCCTCACGGTCCTTGACCGGACCGATTCGCCGGATGTCGAGCCGCAGTGACGCGTAGAACTTGAGCGCCTTGCCGCCGGTGGTGGTCTCGGGGTTGCCGAACATCACGCCGATCTTTTCCCGCAGCTGGTTGATGAACACCACGGCGCAGTTGGACCGGGCAATGGCGCCGGCCAGCTTGCGCAGCGCCTGGCTCATCAACCGGGCCTGCAGTCCCATGTGGCTGTCGCCCATTTCACCCTCGATTTCCGCCTTGGGCACCAGGGCGGCCACCGAGTCGATCACGACCAGATCCACGGCGCCGGACCGGACCAGGATCTCGACGATCTCGAGGGCCTGCTCACCGGTGTCCGGCTGGGACACCAGCAGGTTCTCGACGTCCACCCCAAGCTTGCGGGCATACTCGATGTCGAGGGCATGCTCCGCATCGACGTAGGCCGCCACGCCGCCGGCCTTCTGGACATTGGCCGCAAGGTGGAGGGTGAGGGTGGTCTTGCCGGAGGATTCCGGTCCGTAGATCTCGGTGATCCGGCCCCGCGGTACGCCACCGATCCCGATGGCCGCATCGAGATTGATGGCCCCCGTCGGGATGGCCTGGATCCTGACTCTGGGATTTTCTGACCCCATCCGCATGATGGAGCCCTTACCCAGCTGCTTTTCGATCTGGGTAATGGCCAGGTTGAGCGCCTTGCGGCGCTCCGGATCCAGCTTGTTCGTTTCCTTGGTGGCTTCGGCGGCCATGGCAACCTCGAGTATCATTGTGGAGTATTACGCATCACATACTGTATGGCCGACAATATTGCACCGAACATCGTCCGAAGCAATAGTCAATTTATGGCGTCTTTTCGGTCACCGAATAAGTCAGGCAGGATTTCGACTCCAGATTCCAGCGGGAAAGCTCAGCGCCCAGCTTGATGGACCATCCAACCCACTGGTCAAATTGGGGCTGGTGGCGTCCGAACAGCTCCACCGCCCGGCTCAGCTCCCCTTCCAAGTCCGCCAGAGCCTGGCGGCTTGAACTCAGGTGGATCTCCACCACCGCCGGCGCCCGGGTAAGCGCGGCGACCCCGACCAGTCGAGACAACGCCAGCGCCCGCCGCCGAAAGTTCATGGCCACGGCCGGACTCCAGCGATCACTGATCCGCCAGCTTTCGAAGAACAGATCGAGCGCCAGCTCCCATGCGGCCGCGGCAACCCCACTGGTCGGTTGCCCGGCCCGCCGGGCCGCGACAGTTGGCTCGACTCCGGTGCTCACCGGGTCAGCCGCCAGGCATCGGCCAGGTGTTCGATCCGCCGCTCGGCCCCCTTGCCCGTGATGACAACCACATCGAAGCGACAGGTGTCCTCCCGGCGACCGAACCGCAGACGCCAGCACTCGGCCGTCCTGGCAATCGATCGGCGCTTGCGTTCTCCGATCGAGGCCAGCGGCTCATCCACCCCTGCGTGTGCTCGGGTCTTGACCTCGACAAAGGCCACCATCCGGTCCCGGCGAATGACCAGGTCAATATCGTTGCCGGCACAGCGAAATCGGTGGGCCTCCACCGCCCAGCCGCAGGCGGTGAGGTATTCGATCGCGAGGCGCTCGCCTTCCACCCCCAACAAGTGTCGAGGGTCGGACCATTCATCGATCGGAACGAAGTGGCGTGTTTTGCTCATGGACTACGGTATCAGTCGGAGGTCCGGCGGATGTAACCATTTCAGTGCGGCGGCCCGGCAGAACGACGCAGCGGTCAGAAACGGAACGACCGCCCCGAACCTCAGGGCGGCCGATGGAGCAGTTCCCTCAATCCCCGACTATCCGCCCGAAACGCCGGACCCACCGCTCAGTGCCGCGTCGAGAAAGCTCTTGAGGTCAACCGGATTGACCGCGGGTTCACCCTCGGCCAGGTGGTCGAGGTGTCCGGCCTCCATTCGCCGGTCCAGTTCACGGACCAGGTCGAACAGGTGCTCGAAATCCTCGATGACAAAGAACAGCGGCTGGTAGTGATCGATCTCGAAATACTGGTTGACCATCCATTCGATCTGCGCCGGGTAACGCTGCACCTTGGGGGAATCGACCGAGTGGGCCAGCTCCCCATAGCTCGACAGCAGACCGCTGCCGTAGGCCCGGACCCGGCCCGGTTCGATCGGGGCGCCGGGCTTTTCGCGCATCAGCCCGAACTCGATGGTAAACCAGAAAAACCGGGCCAGCCCCTTGATGATGCTGGTCAGGACCTGGATCCGCTCCTCCGGGTCCGCGATGCCCCCCGCCCTCAGCGCCGCGCGTTCGGCACAGCCGCCGAATTGCACCAGCGCGCTGGCGAATGCCTGGTCGGTATGCATCGGTACATGGCCCGCCACATCATGAAATAGGTCGGGTTCAGGCAGATAATCGAGCGAGGCGCCATCGCGCACGGTGATGGTGGTGGGAAATTCGCGGCGTTTCAGGCAATCGAAAAACAGGTAGGCCGGAACATAGCCGCTCACCGGCCTGGCCTTGAATCCGGTGCGTGGCTCGAGAAATCGATTGATGTCATCGAGCCGCGGCACCCGGCTGGCATCGAGGTGCAGCGCATCGACCCCCTCGAGAAATCGAGGGTTGGCGTAGCGCGCCCAGCGCGGCCTCATCCGCTCGAGGAGCCGGCCCCAGGTGCGGTGGTTGTCCTCGCTGTAGAGCTCGTACGGCTGGGGGATGTAGAGCTGCCCACTGGCCTGCGCCTGCTCGATGAACGGCGCCCGGGTGGTGGTCAATCCGGGTGCGACCTGGCCGGTGGCGGACGGTGGATTCATGACTGAAGAATACCGGGTCGGCGGTGATGGTGCCACGCGACCCGTTTCATCCCGAAGAATGCCGGGCGCTATCCGCCACGCCGCCGGAAACCACGAAGGCCATCGCGTCGGCACCTTCGATGGCCAGCGGCGTCACCCGGCTCGAAGGCACGATCACGAGGTGACCGGCAAAGCTGTAGGATAGCGGGAGATAGACTGCGACTTGATCGCTCAGGCCGAGATTCTCCACCGACTCCCGCGTCACGAATCCGATCGCCTTGATGGCGCCATCTTCGGACAGCGCCACACTCACTGCGCGGCGGAAGCGGCGGCGCTCACCGACGAATGCATCGATCAGATCGCGGAACGAGGAATACACCAGGCGCAGAAATGGCACCTTCGACACCAGGTCGTCGAGGGCAGCGAGCAATCCGCGGCTGACTAGTCCGGAGCCCAGCATGCCGACCATGGTGATCGTGACCACCGCGATCAGGAAGCCCAGTCCCGGAATCGAGAGCTGCAGCCAGCGGTCGACGGTGACAAACAACTGGTACACGATGAAAATCGTGAGTCCCAGCGGCGCGATGATCGCAAGACCGCGGACGAAATGATTGGCCAGCCGCCGCATGGATCCTCCCGTGGAATCGGACGCTGCCGCCGGTCGCGCGGCGGCGGTAGCAATCTACTCCACTGCCCTCGCGTCGAGGGTGGCGGTGGCTTAACAGCGCGACTAGACTCGGAGTCATAGCGACGGGGTCCGGGCTCACGGCCCGGGCCCCGCGCTGTCTTGATCGTCCGACTGATTTTACTCCGAGGTTGTATGCCGCTCGCTCATACTGGAACTATTCGCCGCGCCGCGGCTATCGCTGGTGTCCTGGGCTGGATAGTCGCGGCCAGTGGCGCCGCCGCGCAGGATTCCACCGATGGCTGGCCCCGCGAAATCGTCACCGATACCGCTCGCATCGTCATCTACCAGCCCCAGGTTGACAGCCTCAGGGGCGACATGGTCTTCTCCCGATCGGCCATCTCGATTGAAGCCCGGCCCAAGGGGGATCCGGTGTTCGGCGCCACCTGGTCGAGCGCCCGGATGACCACTGACCGCGATGCCAACACGGTCCACCTCCATGACATCGACGTCCTGCGGGTCCGCTTTCCGGCGGCCGATTCGGCCCGGCAGGAAGAGTTGGCGGAGCTGATCGAGAAGGTGGCCGCCACCTGGGATCTCACTACCTCGCTGGAGACCATCAAGACCAGCCTGGCCGCGGCCCAGCAGGAGCGCGGCACCGCCGCCGACCTCAAGACCGAGCCACCGGCCATTGTGCTGGCCCGGTCACCCACGGTGCTGGTGGTTTTCGACGGGACACCCCAGCTTCGGGCCCTGGCCAACAGCAGCTATCAGCGGGTGATCAATACACCATACGCTGTGGTCTACGACCCAGGCGCCAGGGTCTATTACCTGACCGGCGGGCGGCACTGGTACCGCGCCGCCGCAGCCACCGGTCCCTATACCAGCATTCCGGCCCCCCCCGAGGCCATCGCGCAACTGGTGCCTCCCGACACCTCGGTGGAGGATACCGAGAGCGGTGCGGCACCCAGCATCATGACCGCGACCACGCCGACCGAACTGCTGGCCACCGACGGCGATCCGCAGTTCAGTCCGATCAGCGGTACCGATTTGCTGTATGTCACCAATACCCAGGGCGATCTGTTCAAGGACATTGGCTCACAGAATTACTTCGTGCTGCTGTCAGGCCGCTGGTACGCCAGCCAGACGCTCGCTGGCCCCTGGAAGTTCACGGCGCCGGACGCACTGCCGGGGGAATTTGCCCGGATACCGCCTGATGGCCCCAAGGGCAATGTGCTGGTCAGCGTCGCCGGCACCAGCCAGGCAGATGATGCCGTGGCCGATGCCTCGGTCCCCCAGACCGCCGCCATCAACCGCAAGGACGCCACGCTGGATGTAGCCTACGACGGTGAACCCCGGTTCGAGGATGTCACTGGCACCAAGGTTTCGTATGCCGTGAACACCTCGACCTCGGTGCTCCGGATCAACGGGCTGTATTACGCCTGCTCGGATGCGGTCTGGTACGTCGCCAATTCGCCGAACGGCCCCTGGGCCGTCAGTGATTCGGTGCCGGATGAGGTCCAGAGCATTCCGCCCAGCAGCCCGATGTATAACGTCAAGTACGTCCAGGTGTACGAGAGCACTCCGGATGTGGTGTACGTCGGCTACACTCCCGGATACCTGGGCATCTATCCCTATTACGGCACGGTGGTCTATGGCACCGGCTGGGACTACCCGCCGTACTACGGCCCGGTCTATTACTACCCGCGGCCGTATACCTGGGGCTTCCACGCGCACTATTGGCCCTATTGGGGCTGGGGTTACGGCGATCGCTGGAGCCGGGGCTTCATGCGCGATGGCGACCGCTGGGGTGGCTACTACCGACCGCCCGGTTACCGCGGCGGCTACTACGGCGGAGGCTGGTACGGTCCTGGTGGCTATCGTCCCCCGCGGCCGCGGCCACCGGTCAACGTTGCGGATCGCCCCTACCGGCAGCGTCCGGCGGTGTACCGCCCGGCAAACATCTATAACCGGCCGGAGATCCGGCCGGCGGTGAACACCCGTCCGGCCTCGCGCGATCGTCAGCCCGGCGTGTCCGCCGGCCGGAACAACAATGTGTTCGTCGACCGGGACGGCAATGTGAGCCGGCGGACCAATACCGGCTGGGAGACCCGCAAGGGAAGCCAGTGGAAGCCGAGCAGCCGGCCGGCGATTCAGCCCGGCAATCCGAATCTGCGGCCGACCACCAGGCCCGGTCCGGCCGTCAATCCAGGAACCAGCCGGCCTCAGCCGCAGGTGAATCCGGGTACGTCGCGGCCGCAGCCGCAAGTCAATCCCGGCACCAGCCGGCCCGCCACTCGGCCAAGCGACGCGGACGCCCGAAAGGATCAGCTGGAACGGGAGTACCAGGCCCGGCAGCGAGCCGCAGAACGGTCGAGGCCGCAACCACCGCCGCAGGCCAAGCCGGCTGAACGGCCGCAACCGCGGCCAGCCGATCGCCCTCAGGCGAGGCCGGCAGAGCGTCCGCAGTCACGGCCCTCGCCACCGCCGAGGTCGAGCCCGAGTCCAAGAAGGCCGAGGAATCGGTAGCGGGCGAGGCGGGCGAGGCGGGCGAGGCGGGCGAGGCGGGCGAGGCGGGCGAGGCGGGCGAGG
>JBEPVA010000056.1:0-19478 GCA_041691295.1 Gemmatimonadota bacterium | reverse complement strand
TCGGGAATGGCGGCGGCTTCGACGAAGGAAAGGGCGGCGGGAATTTCCAGCGCCTCGTCCTGGTGCACCACGACCGCTTCAGCATGGGCGCCGCCGCCGACCAGTCCCATGACCCGGTCGCCAATGTCCCAGCGGGTCACGCCCCGGCCCAGCGCCTCGACGGTACCGGCGTACTCGAGGCCGCCGATATCCGCCGGCCACCCCGGCGGCGCAGGATAACTGCCTCGGCGCTGCAGAATATCGGCCCGGTTGAGGCCGGCCGCGTGGACCCTGACCCGGATCTGGTGCGAGCCGGGCTCGGGGGTGGGGACGTCGCGGAGCTGGATGACGTCGGTCGTTCCGGCGGCGGTGTAGACGATGGCTTTCATGGAGCCTTTAGCCGTTGGCCTTTGGCCGTTAGCAGTCTGGTTGAATGAAGTTAATGCACTGAACAGCACCATCAGCTTTCTCTAATGGCAACGGCCACCGAGGCATCCATGTCCGGGTACTGCACCGCTGCCCCTGGCCACCAATGGCACGGCCCCTACCACGATCACGAATACGGCTTCCCGCTCCACGGAGACGCCGAGCTGTTCGAACGGCTGGTGCTCGAGATCAACCAGGCCGGACTCTCGTGGCTGACCATTCTCAAGAAGCGGGAAGCATTCCGGAAGGCCTACGACGGATTCGATCCTGCCATCGTGGCCCGCTACGGCGTGCGCCAGAGGAACCGGCTGCTCAACGACGCCGGCATCATCCGCAATCGGCTCAAGGTCGACGCCGCCATCAGCAACGCCAAGACGATCCTCAAACTGCAGAAGAGCCACGGATCCTTCGAGCAGTGGCTCGACGCCCACCATCCCCGCTCGAAAGAGGAGTGGATCAAGCTGTTCAAGCAGACCTTTCGCTTTACCGGCGGCGAGATCGTCGGCGAGTTCCTGATGAGCACCGGCTACCTGCCGGGGGCGCACCGAGAGACGTGTCCGGTCTACAGGAAAATCATCAAGCAGCGGCCAGCCTGGAAACGGGTCGTTAGTCGTTAGTCGTTGGTCATTAGTGAGTCGTGTGTTTTCACCAATGACTAACAACTAATGACTAACGACTGAATCGTATGTCGTTCACCCATCTCCACAGCCACACCCACTTCTCCTTCGAGGGAGGCGTCTCGAGCCCCGAGGTCATGCTCGAGGCCGCCAGGGCGCGCGGCTTCACCGCGCTGGCCTGCACCGATACCAACGGGGTCTACGGTGCGGTCGAATTCCAGCAGGCGGCCGAGTCGGCCGGGGTCCGCCCGATCCTTGGGGCCCATCTTGTCTTCAACGGGGAGGAAACGGTCGGGCTGGCCACCGATGAGCGGGGGTGGGCGGCGTTGTGCCGGGCGATAACCGCAATCCATTGGGGGGGCGGGGGGGCAGGGGGGCGGGCAGACCGACGCAACGACGGACCAGCGGGAGGATTGTCCGATTGGCTAAGCCGTGATCGAGACGGTCTGGTCCTCCTGTCGGCCGATCCGGCGTTTCTCGAAAAGGTCTGTCGCGCCAGCGGGCCCGCCGATCTCTACGCCGAACTCCGCCCCGGTAAGGAACGGCACGCGGTGCTGGCCACCGCTCGACGGCTGAAGCTGCCGTCGGTGGTCACCGGCGCCGTCATGTTCGCCCATGCGGAGGACTGGTCGCGGCACCGGCTCAGAGTCGCAATCGGTCTCAATACGACCCTGTCCGCCTGTCCGCCCGACCGCCTGTCATCCCGCGACGCCTGGCTCCGCCCCACCGCCGAACTGGACCGCCACTTTCCCGACTGCCCCGAAGCGCTGACCGCCGCCGCGGCCATCGCCGAGCGCTGCCGGTACCGGATTCCGATCGGACGGACGGTGGCGCCGCGAGTGGCCGATCACGACGGCGCCTTGGCGCTGCTCCGCAGCCTCGCGTATCAGGGCGCGGAGCGCCGCTACGGGACCATCGCGCCGATTACCCGGGACCGGCTGGAGCACGAACTGGCCATCATCGCCGTCAAGAACTTTGCCGACTACTTCCTGGTGGTCCACGATATCGTGCAGCAGGTCACCACCCACTGCGGTCGGGGCTCGGTGGCCAATTCGATCGTCAGCTACTGCCTCGGCATTACCCATGTCGAGCCACTGGGCGCCGGCCTGCTGTTTGAGCGGTTCCTCAATCCCGCCCGCCAGGATCCGCCCGACATCGACCTCGACTTTCCATGGGACGAGCGGGACGAGATCCTGTCGTATGTATTCCGGAAATACCCCAGGCCCCGGGCGGCAATGGTCGCCAATCACAACAGCTTCCGGCTGCGCGGCGCGCTCCGCGAGGTGGCCAAGGTGCACGGCCGCCCGCCGGGCGAAATTCGCGAAGTCACCCGCCGCATTCCGTGGTACAGCGACGACGTGCCGCTCAGCGAGCTGCTGGCCACCCATCCCAATTTCCAGGGACTCGACCTTCCGGTGGCGTGGCGCGACTACGCCGCGCTGGCCGCCCCGCTGGTGGGTACGCCGCGGCATCTCTCGCTGCACCCCGGTGGCGTCGTCATCGTCCCGACCGCCCTGACCGACTACGTGCCGCTCGAGTGCGCCGCCAAGGTCCTCGACGGCCATCCTGATCTGCCGGTGCCGGTGATCCAGTTCGAAAAGGATGGAGCCGAAGATGCCGGGCTGGTCAAGATCGACCTGCTGGGCAACCGCTCGCTGGCGGTCATTCGCGATGCCATCCGGGAGGTGGCGGCCCACACCGGCCGACGGATCGACTACACCAGGGCCGATCCGGAGGACGACGAACCGACCAGGGCGCTGTTCCGCACCGGCCAGACCATGGGAGTGTTCTACACCGAGTCGCCGGCCTCACGGATGCTGTGCGCCAAATCGAAGGCCGAGACCTTCGATCTGCTGGTGCTCAACACCAGCATCATCCGGCCGGCTTCGAATCGGTTCATCCGTCAATACCTCGAACGACTGCACGGCGGACCGTGGCAGCCACTCGACCCCAGCCTGCGTGACACCCTGGCCGGCACCTTCGGGGTGATGGTCTACCAGGAGGATGTGGTCAACGTCTGCGCCGCCTTTGCCGGGATGCCGCTGGCCAGTGGTGATGGCCTCCGCAAGGCGCTGTCGAAGAAGCGGCCGGTCAAGCAGCTGGCGGCGTACGCCGAGGAGTTTTTCACCGGGGCCGAGCGGCTGGGACGTGATCCGGCTCGCGCCACCCTGGTGTGGGAAATGGTGATGTCCTTTGCCGGGTACAGCTTCTGCAAGGGTCACTCCTGTTCCTACATCCGGGTGGCCCAGCAGTCGTGCTATCTCCGGGCCAACTACCCCGCCGAATTCATCTCGGCGGTGCTGGCCAATGGCGGAGGGTTCTACGCCCCGTTTGCCTATGTGGCCGAAGCCATGCGGATGGGACTCACCGTCCACCCTCCCGACGTGAATGCCAGTCAATTCAACTCTACCGGCCGGGACACCGAGGTGCAGATCGGCTTCCAGTTCATCAAGGGATTGTCGGCCACTGCAGTGGAGCAGATCCTGGCGGCGCGAGCGACGGGAGGACCATTCGAGAGCCTGATCGAACTGCGCGCCCGGGCCGGTCTGACCTCCGACGATCTCCGCATCCTGATCAAGGCCGGGGCCTGTGATGCCATCGGCGGTATCTTGACTCGGCCGATGCTGCTGTGGCAGCTGGATGGAGAGACTAGGGGGGGCCGGGCGGCCGGGGGGCAGCTGATTCCGGTCGAGGCGCCACTTCAGGTGCCGGCTCTCAAGGAATACACCGTGGAGCGGCGGCGGGCGGCCGAGTATGAGGCGCTGGGTTTTACCACCGACATCCATCCGATGCGGCTGTTTACCGAACGGCTGAAGCGGTTCCGGATCTGTTCGAGCACCAACCTGCCGCGGTACGTCGGCAAGTCAGTTGTGGTGGCCGGAATGCTGACGACGTCCAAGCCGGTGCACACCGCCAGGGAGGAGCCGATGGAGTTTGCCACCTTTGATGATGGTGATGGCCTGATCGAGACCGTGCTCTTTCCCGATGTCTATAAACGGCGGGGACATGTGCTGTTCGATCAGGGGCCGTTTCTCATCCGGGGGCTGGTCGAGCAGGAGTTCGGGGCAATTTCGCTGACCATCCGGGATATTGAGCGGCTTGAACGGGTCGGGAAGCGATAGGCGATAGGCGAAAGGCGAAAGGCGAAAGGCGAGCCACGCAAATACGGGCCATCATATCACGCAACTCTATCACGCGACCCCTGCAACGCGGGGCGTCGCGTACTTCGTGCCTTTGCGGTAGCAGTTGCGGTGCCTTGCCGACACCTCGATCCTATCGGCCCCTGCTTTGTCCTGCTCTGTCTGGCCAGGGATCTCATCGACCGGCTGAACCGATCTTCTGAGCCGACCCCTTCCAGATCAGCGCATCTGCCCCGACATTTGAGCCGCCACCACCAACACCCCAACTCACCGGATCCCGATGCGACTCGTCAACGCGTTCGTCCTCTCGTCCCTGATTGCCGCTCCGCTCGCCGCCCAGGCCGCGCCCAAGGACGTCGACGCCTACATCACCAGCACCCTGGCCCGGATGAATCAGCCGGGTGTCGCAGTCGGCGTCATCCGCGATGGCAAGATCGTCTTTGCCGGCGGCTGGGGGGTGCGCCGCATCGGCGAAACGACCCGGGTCGATGAACACACCCTGTTTCAGGTTGCCTCCAACACCAAGGCGGTCACTGCCGCGGCGCTCGGCATCCTGGTCAAGGACGGCAAGCTCAAATGGGATGACCCGGTCACCGACTACCTCCCCTGGTTCCGGCTCGGGGGCTCGCCGTATGTGTCACGCGAGCTGACGGTGCGCGACCTGCTCACCCACCGCAGCGGCCTTTCTCTGGGTGCCGGCGACCTGCTCTGGTTCCACTCCAATCGGACCCGGGAAGAGGTGCTGCGCCAGCTCCGCTATATCGCGCCAGCCACCAGCTTCCGCAGTTCCTACGCCTACGACAACGTCCTCTTCATTGCGGCGGGCGCCGTGGTCGAGGCCGCCTCGGGAATGAAGTGGGATGAGTTCGTCCGCACCCGGATCTTCCAGCCGATCGGGATGACCGAGACCGGCACCAGTATCGGGATGTTCACCAGCGGGACCAACGTCGCGTCGCCGCACGGGCGGGTTGACGGCAAGATGGCGGTGATTCCCTATGACTCAGTGGAAAACACTGGTCCGGCCGGAGGCACCAACTCCACTGTCAACGATTGGCTCAAGTGGGTCCGGGTCCAGCTCGACTCGGGACGAGTGGAGGGAGGCTCGCCACTATGGACCCCGGCGCAGACCCAGGCATTCTGGCGGCCTGAGATCAACATCCGGATCAGCAGCGGCCCGGCTGGCAAATTCCAGCCGCTGATCCCGAATTTTCTGTCCTACGGACTCGGGTGGTCACTGCGCGACTACCGCGGGGTCAAAGTGGTCACTCACGACGGCGGACTGGCCGGGATGCTCTCCCGTGTCATCCTGGTGCCGGAAAAGCGCCTCGGCATCGTGATCTTCACCAACGGTGAGACCTCGGCCTACGAGTCACTCGGCTGGTGGCTGCTTGACTACAGCCTCGGCGCGCCCAGGACCGACTGGACCAGCGTGTTCAATGAAAGCCAGGATGGGTCGATTGCCCGGGACAAGGCATTCGAGGATTCCGCCTCCGCCGCCCGGCACAAGGATGTGGGCCCGGCCCTCCCGATCGGTCAGTACGCCGGTCGCTACACCGATGCCTGGTACGGCGAGGTGTCCGTGGTGGAAGAAGGCGGACACCTGGTGCTGCACTGGTCGAGATCACCGGCGCTCACCGCCGACCTCGAGCACTGGCAGTACGACACCTTCCGCGCCCACATGCGGGTCACCAATGTAGCCGATGCTTTCGTGACCTTTTCGCTCGGGGCCGATGGCAAGGTTGAACGGATGACGCTGAAGCCGTTCTACCCCTCGACCGACTTCAGCTTCAACTACCAGGACCTGCTGTTCAAGCCGGTGCAGTAAGGTTGTGCGAATCCAATGCCGGGAGCCGTCTACTCGTAGCCGCGCTCCCGGGCTTGGCCTGATCAGGTTGTGAAATGGAGAGGAAAGAGAAACCCGAAGCTTGCATCTCCGTAGAACGGACATGCCTACTCACTCGCCCGTCTCGCCCGTCGTATCCGTCCTATCCGTCCTATCCCTCCTAACGGTTCCCTCCCTGGCCGCGCAGCAAACCCCACTCGCCGTCGCGCATGTCACCGTCATCGACGTCGCCACCGGGGACCGGCTGCCCGACCGCACCGTCCTGGTCTCCAATGGCAGGATCACCGTGGTCGGGCCGAGCGTCTCGACCAGCATTCCGAACGGATACCGGCTGGTTGATGGCGGGCGGGGGTTCCTGATTCCAGGTCTCTGGGACGCGCATGTGCATATGGCTGTCGGGAGCATGTCAGACACGGCGCTGGTGCCGCTGTTCCTGGCCAATGGAATCACCAGTGTGCGGGAGATGGGCGCCGAGCCGAAAGCATTGAGCTGGATTCAGCGTTGGCGCGCGAGTGTCACGACAGGCAAGAGCGAATGGCCGCGAGTCATCTCCGTCGGTGCGATGATCGATGGCAAGCGCCCCGAGCCGGCCGACTGGGCCTGGATTGCTCCCGACTCGGCCAGCGGCGCGGCAGCCGTTGATTCGGTGCGGCTTGGCCATTTCGATGCCGTTAAGCTCCAGGATTGGGTCACGCCGGAAGCCTTCAGCGGCATCGTCCAGGCCGCGCACGCAGCACGCCTGCCGCTGGTGGGCCATGCGCCATTCACGGTGGGAGTGGCCAAGGCCGCCGAGGCCGGCTACCTGACGCTGGAGCATCTGGGCAACGACTACGTGGGCGGCATGCTGGTCGACTGCTCAGCGCTCGAAGACAGCATCCGGACCGAATTCCTCAACTCCGAGCGGGCACTTAACGAGACGGCCATGAGCCAGGCTCGAAGCGCCTGGTGGATTGATCGGGTGCTCGGATCACAGCATCAAGCCAAGTGTGGGGCGCTTGCGAAACGGCTCGCCGAACGCGGGGTCTGGCAGACGCCGACCATCTGGCTGAGCCTCTGGTTTCCGGTATTTCGGGCTGACAGCCTGGTCGTGCCGGAAGAGTTGCTCAAGTATTACCCCAAGAGCCGGCGCCCGGCGGGGGGTCTCCAGAAATTTCGGGGGGATCAGCCCAATGCCGATGATCGCGCCGCCGGCCAGAGACTCTACCAGGCCCAGATCGACCTGATCGGGCTGCTCCGCAAGAATGGCAATCGATTCCTTGCCGGGTCTGATACCGGACCCTGGAACCGGATGCTGGCTGGGTTCAGCCTCCATGACGAACTGCGCCGCTTCGTGGCGGCCGGCTTCTCACCGCTGGAGGCCCTGCAGACCGCCACCATCAATCCTGCCCGTGCCTTCGGGCTGGCCGATTCAATTGGCTCGATCCGCCCAGGCATGGGCGGAGACCTGGTCCTGCTCGATGCCGATCCGCTGCTCGACGTCGGCAACCTCGACCGGATCCGGGCGGTCATTGTTCGGGGGCACCTAATCGACGCGGCTGAGCGCGCACGCCTGCTGGGCGCTGTCGCAATAGCCGCGGAAGGACTGTGACCGCGGATAGTGAGTCTGGTCGCATCAAGGGCTTATCTTTGGGGTACACTGGAAGTGGTCCAGCCTCCTCACCCCACGAGTGGCCCCGATGTGCCGATACACCCTGGCAATTGCCTGTGCCGCACTGTCACTCACCGCGGCCTGCGCCAATTCCGCTCCCACCGATGACGGTGGTGGAGGCACGACCAATGATTCACTGACCACCGCACTCGTGACCAGCGGCCTGCACGCCCCGACCTTTCTCACTGCCCCTGCCGGAGATACCGGCCGACTCTTCGTCCTCGAGCAGAACGGCTACGTCCGGATCATCGAGCATGGAGTCCTGCTACCCAATCCCTTCCTCGATATTCACACGCTCGTCACCGGTGGCAGCGAGCAAGGCCTGCTCGGCCTGGCCTTCTATCCAGATTACGCGACGTCAGGACGATTCATCATCAGCTACACCAGCCCGATTGGGACCGAAGATGGCGGCACCTCGGTCCTGGCCCGGTACCTCGTCTCGGCCACCCCCAACGTGGCCACCCCGGTTGCCGACAGGATCCTGCTTCGGTTCGACCAGCCGTATACCAACCACAACGGCGGGATGATCGCGTTCGGGCCTGATGGCTATCTCTACGCCGGCTTCGGTGACGGCGGCAGCGGCGGCGATCCCCAGGGCCATGCCCAGGACCGCACCGATCTGCTCGGTTCGATGCTGCGCCTCGATGTCAGCGGCACCGGCGACTACACCATTCCCGCCGACAACCCGTACGCCACCAGCGATTCCTTGCGCCGCGAGCTGTGGAACTACGGCCTGCGCAATCCGTGGCGTTTCAGCTTCGATCGCTCGACCGGCGATCTCTATGTCGGTGACGTCGGTCAGGATGCGGTCGAAGAGGTGGACCTGGCCCTGGCGGGAACCCATGGCGGGGAGAATTACGGCTGGAATCAGGTCGAAGGAAGCCGGTGCTTCACCAACGGCTGTCACTTCACCGATTTCACCGCGCCGATCCAGACCTACACCCACGCGAGCGGCTGCGCCATCATCGGCGGGTACGTCTATCGTGGCAGCGATATCGCCGGTCTGGAGGGCACCTATTTCTACAGCGACGCCTGTTCAGGCTTCGTGCGCAGCTTCAAGTGGACGGGCGGGACGGCCGCCAGCCAGCAGAACTGGACTGACCTCGCGGGGCACGGCGGGGTGCAGAGCTTCGGGCAGGATGCCCGCGGTGAACTGTACATTCTCACCGGTGGTGGTAACGTCTACCGTATCGTGAAGCGCTAGGCGTGCCGGACGACGAAACGCTGGAGCAACTCGCGGCGCTCGCCGCGAGGATTCCGCCCGAGATCCGGTTCGGCACCTCATCCTGGACCTATCCAGGCTGGCAGGGACTGGTCTATCGGCAGAAGTATCCCAAGACCGGTGCCGCGGCCCGGATGCTCGAGGAATACGCTCGCTACCCGCTGTTCCGTACCGTCGGCATCGACTCCAGTTTCTACTCACCGCCCACCAGCAAGACACTGGCCGAATACTCCGCTTATCTGCCGGCCGGATTTCCCTGTGTGTCCAAGGTGTGGGACCGGATCACGGTCCACACCCACGCGCCGGCCCGCAGCAGGTCACAGGGCGGTGAGCCCAATCCCGATTTCCTGAACTCCGACCTCTTCCTCCGCGAGATCTACGAGCCCTGGCACCGTGATTTTTCCGACCATGCCGGGCCGCTGCTCTTCGAATTCCAGACCATCAGCCGGGCCGAGAAGATGGTGGCCCAGGAGTTCGCCGATCGGCTTGACGCCTTCTTCAGCAAGCTGCCCCGGGAAGGCCGCTACGCGGTCGAGCTGCGTAACCAGGAATTCCTGATGCCGCCCTACCTGGCGGTGCTGCGGGAACATGGTGTTGCCCACCTGTTCAACTCGTGGACCCGGATGCCGTCGGTCGGGGAGCAGCTTGATGTCCCCGGGGTCGTTTCAGCGGATTTCATCGTCGCCCGGATCCTGCTCCGGCCCGGCCGCTACTACGCCGAAGCAGTCGACGCCTTTGCCCCCTACGACCGGATCCAGGATCCCAATCCCGAGCTCCGCCGCGACGTGGCCCGACTGATCGAGGTTGCCCGCCGGCTCCGGGTGCCGGCCTACATCATCGTCAACAACCGGGCCGAGGGTAGCGCTCCCAGGACCATCGCGGCCATCGCTCGCCTGCTGCTCGGCGACGCCGGGGAGGGGCACGAAAAAGAGCCCTGATCCGTCAGGGCCCTGGTAGTGAAACGCGAGTGGTCCAGCGCTCAGATCAGCCGGGAACCCGCTTGGATGCCTTGCGGCGACGGGTCACCGGTTTCCGCCGGCGAGGCCCCTCGCGGTCCGGCGCCTGGGCCAACGCGTGGGCGCTGCCGGCCAGCGCCACGGCCCGTGCGGTCCGCTCCGGGGAGGTCAGCCCCACTTCGATCCATTTACCGAACGGCGCCTTCTCGGCGGTGAGAAAGGTCCGTCCCACCCGGCTGGCCAGCGCCTCGGCCCGATCCGCCTCGCCCAGCTTGAGCACGATCGCGTCGTCCAGCAGGAATGCGAACATCCCGTGCCGGGTAAAAAACGCCTCGGCCCCGAACATCCGCTTGGGCGTGACGTCCGGCAGACCCGAGACCGCGGCCTTGAGTGTTCGGTACGCTTCGGTGCGCGGAGGTGCCATGAGCCCGTAGTCGAGGGGAGGCTAAGATACCGCCCGATCCCATGACGCGCTAATCCGAAAAGCCACCGTAGACTGGTGAGGACTGCAGGAGGGACTTTGCCTCGAAGGGACCTACCGGCTACCGCGTTTGTTCGGGTGCCGCCTCCTCGAATGGCACGCCGGCCACCGCGCAGACTCGAAGAATCGTCTCGCCGATCTTGTTGTTGGGCGTCGAGGCACCGGCCGTCAGCCCGATGTCCTTGACCCCCTCAAGCCATCCCGTTTCACTGAGCTCCGCCATCTTGATCCCCGGCTGGTGCCGGATCGATCCGGTGACCAGGTCGATGGCATCGCTGTCCTCGATGTGCAGCGTGCGGATGCCCCGGGACCGGCACAGCGCCGCCAGGTGGTTGGTGTTGCTCGAATTGTATCCGCCCACCACCAGCATCAGGTCCGGCGGCGATTCGAGCAGCGCGATCACCGCGTCCTGTCGCTCCTGGGTCGCTGAGCAAATCGTGTCGAAGGTCCGGAAATGCTCCGGCACAGCCGCGTCGCCGTAGCGCCGGGCCATGCTCTGGCGAAACTCCTGCGCAATGGCCAGCGATTCACCCGACAGCATCGTGGTCTGGTTGGCCAGCCCGATCTTGACCAGGTCGGCGCTGAAATCGAACCCCGGCGAGACCGCCTGGGCAAACTGACGGCTCAGCGCCGCCGCGTCCCCGCCCCGCTCGATGTAGTCGCACACCTGCCGGGCCTCGGCCATATCGAACACCACCAGGTACCGTCCGCCCGGATGCCGGGTGACCTGGCTGGCGGTCGCCCGGGTTTCCTCGTGGTAATACTTGCCGTGGATCACCGCGCTGAATCCATCCCTGGCGTAACTCTCGACCCGCTTCCAGACATTGAGTACCGATCCGCAGGTGGTGTCAACCAGAACGCAGCCGATTTCGCGGAGCCGGGCAAAATCACCGACCGTGACACCGAAGGCCGGCAGCAGAATGACGTGGTCCCGGGTCACCGTCGCAAAGTCGAACTGGCCGTCGGGCTCGCGGTAGAGAAACTCGATCCCCATCTCGCGCAGCCGCGAGTTCACGTGGGGATTGTGGATGATTTCTCCCACCAGCCTGATCCGGCGGTCGGGAAACTTGGTCCGGGTCTCGTAGGCGTAATCGACCGCGCGATCGACCCCGTAACAGAATCCGAATTCCCGCGCCAGCCGGAAGCTGAGCCGACCGGCCTTGAGCACGAAGTCACCGGCCCGCAGCCGATCCACGACCGTGCTGGCGTAGTCGGCCGTGATCCGACCCTCGATCTCGGCCTTGAGCCCGAAACCTCGGCGGAAGTACGTCGACTCCGTCACTCAGCGGGCTCCGGTATCAGTCGGCACCATGACCGAATCATGCGAGATCCGCTTCCCGCCGGAATCTGGTGGACATGCCCCTGCACTGCTGTCCGCCCGGAGTGCCGAAAAATTGCCGGTGAAGGCCAGGCTCTCCGGCTGGAGACCGGGCCGGACCATCGTTCCGGTGATCGTTCCGGAAATTGTCCCCTGCACCACCGACAGCGTGGCGGAGCCCGTCACGCCACGAAAACCAACGATCTGCTCACCATCGGGCCAGCGGGCCGCGACCGCGGCCGCGCCGGCATGAACCGGCTCGCGCAGTGGATCGATCATCGCGAATGTTCCTGACTTCATCCCATCGGTCGGATAGAGCAGCACGGCCACCCCGGTATCGCCGGAGATGGCCATGATCTCGAGCAGCTTCCCGGCGCCGCACCAGGAGGCCGTGGCACCGGTGCTCAAGCCTCCGGTGGACGGGGAGCCATTGGACCGGCCCTTCCAGTTGGCGCTGAGCTTCCCGTCGCCGCCGGAACCGCCGCCGCAGGCCGCGAGCGCAGCCATCAGCGCAAGGGTAGCCGGCAGCCGCCCTGAAATTGACCACCACGCGTTGTCTCTTGGCATGGGGGAAAACTAGACGGACAGTCGTCGAACCCCTAGGCCCGTCAGCCGTCCTGCAGGACGAGCCGTCAGCGCACGGCCCTGATAGCCAGGTCGAATCGGAGGCCGCCACCCCCCGGCGTGATCGGATGGCTGAAGTCGAAGCGGACCAGTCCGTCGAGCAGCGAGAATCCGACACCGCCGCCGACCAGGACTCTGGTACTGCCCAGATCAGCGGGCCCGGCGGCCTGACCGGCATCGAGGAAGAAGACAGGATGAAACGTGCCCTTGATGGGACTGACATCGCTTTGCAGCGCCCAATAGGCCTGACCCCGCTCAGCGCCGTAGTCGAAGCCCCGGACACTCTCGAGTCCGCCGGCCCGGAATGCCAGCTGCGAGATATCATCGCTCGACGAAAGGCCGGTGTGCAGCCGCAGCGACGCCCCTTTCTTGCCGCCGATCCTCTGAACCCACTGGCCATACAGCCTGGCCCCGCTGCCCTCCTTGCCGGCCAGCCCATCCACCCCGAGTGACCACCGAGCCCACCCCAGGTTGCCATCCAGCCGGCTCGCGGCGACGAAGAACGTCCCGTCGGTCACCGCCGGATTGTCCGGGAATGTTCCATCGCCGCCCAGCAGGTCGTTGATCGGCGAGTGCGCGATCGCGGCGATACTCCGCTGCCACTCGATTCCGCCACCCAGACTCCAGTCAACACCCCGGCCGAGTGAACGCTGGAAATCGAGGCGCGCCCCGGTGGCCAGGAAATAGTCGGCCTCATCATGCGCGCTGAACCCGGCGTTGAAGCTGTTGGCAAAGCTGCGTCCGTGGGAAAACGGATCAGCCTCGACCACATCGCGGAATGCCGTCAAGCCGAGTTTTCCGCCCGGAGCGTCACGAACCAGACTGAGATGACCCAGCGGTCGCCCGTCGGCCAGGCCGAACCTGGCTCCGACATCGAATCGGCTGAACGCCCAGCCGTTCGGCCGCCACCGGTAGTCGAGCCCGAGTGAAACTCCCTGCACCCGGTTGAACCGCACGATATTGGCGAACTGCTCCAGCGGAATTCCCTTCCTCGGCACACCGGAAATATCCTCGGGCAGCCGGTCGACCAGGCCGGCCAGGTCTCCCTCGACCTTCCGGATCCGCTCGTCGTCATGGGAGTCGCGCTCCATCACCAGCGAATCACCCCAGCCGGTGTAGCGGGCCAGCGAATCCTCCGGCGCCCGGTGCATTTCGTAGCGGCCATTGGACCAGCGCCCGGCCCACTCCCGCCCGCTCATCGTATCCGGCTCCTCCTCACCGCTGCGCCCCCGGTGCCGCCGCTCAGTCCGGATCGAATCGCGCCGGGCCTGCTGCAGCGCTCTCGCACTGTCGGCACTGAGCGTCGAGTCCCCGAGCGGCACCGTAAAGGCGATGGTCTTGCCGCTGTTGATCCTGTACTCCTCGAAGTGCGTCTCGCTCTCGAACGGGATGACCAGGTTGCCGATGAACGGCACCTCCACCCGTCCACTCAGAATCTGGCGGTAGGGCATCCAGTATTTGCCCTCCTGCAGGGCGTACTGCAGGTCGGCGTTCAGGGTGAGAATCCGGCTGATGATCCCATTGGCCCGCCGAGCATCGGTGCTGTCATCGTGGGTGGGGCTGTCGGGATCAACCCAGATCTGGCCGCCGAGAAACCGGAAGGAAAAGCGAACGACTTCTGCGGTGGCGATGTCGAACCACAGCGTACCGGCCACCAGGGCACCACCCGGCCGCACGGGCACCACCTGGACTGCGCGCAACCGGACCTCGATGCCGGTCGGATCCCGCACCGTCACGCTGTCGATGATGGCATAGCGATACCAGACCGGCCCGTCGGCGGCCAGTGGATGGAGGGCGGCTCGCTGCGGAAAGTCCTGCCCGAAGGCCCGGACCGAATCCCCGACCTGCCGTGGTACGAACCATGGCCGGTCGAAGATCGACTTGAGATCGAGTTCGGCCCGCCTGGCCTCGGAGCGGCGGCCCTGGATCTCGACCTTGAGGTCGTTGGGTCGCTGCCACTCAACCTGGCCTTCCTGCTCTTCGACTGCTGCCGTCAGCACCCGCTCCCATACCCGCTTGCCGAGCCCGAATGACAATCGGTACCGGAACCGGGCCTGGTAGTCTGCCACCAGGGTGTCCTGGGCTGCGTGTCGGATGATCCCGCGCATCACCAGGTCACGAGTGGCGGCGTCGGCAAACGTGGGCAGGGTGTCAGGCACCGAAGCCGGGGCACAGCTCAGCAGACACAGCAGGGGGATTAGCATCGACCGGGTCAGGAAACGGAGGCCTTCGCCGGCCACGCAGGCCGGTTGGAGCAGTGCGTTTCAGACGGCGACGATCCCTTCGATGTTTCAGTTCGTCTCGGTCACTCCCAGCGCCAGATCGGCTGAGTTCCGGAATGTTGCCGCCCTCCTCCGGCCATATCCCAGATAGACCGCCATCCCGACCGCCAGCCAGATCACCAGCCGGAGCCAGGTCGAGATCGGCAGGCTCACCATCTGGACCAGGCAGAACAGCGCCCCCGCCACCGGAACCCCCGGCACCCAGGGGGTGCGAAATGGACGATGAATGTCGGGTGCGGTTTTCCGCAGGATGATGATCCCGATGCAGACCAGCACGAATGCCAGCAGCGTCCCCATGCTGACCAGCTGCCCCAGCAATCCGATCGGCAACAGTCCCGCCGCCAGCGCCACGACCGTCCCGGTCAGCACGGTGCTGATGTGCGGCGTCCGCCACCGCGGATGCACCCGGCCGAACGGCTCGGGCAACAGCCCGTCACGGCTCATGGAAAAGAAGATCCGGGTCTGGGCCAGCAGCTGCACCAGCATGGTGCTGAACAGCCCGAACAGTGCGCTGACCTTGATGACCGGACTCAACCACCGCATGCCCGTGGCATCGATCCCGACGGCCAGCGGGTCGGCCACGTTGAGCCGGGTGTAGGGCACAATCCCCAGGAGAACCGTGGCAACCGAGAGATAGATGACCGTACAGATGGCCAGCGAGGCCAGCATTCCGAGCGGAACGTCCCGCTGCGGATTTCGGGCCTCCTGTGCCGCGGTGGACACTGCGTCGAATCCGATATACGCGAAGAACATCACCGCCGCGCCCCGCAGAATCCCGCTCCAGCCGAACTCGCCGAACACCCCCCGGTTTGGCGGAATGAAGGGGGTCAGGTTGGCCCGGTTGACGTACGACGCACCAGCGACGACAAACACGACCAGCACCGCCACCTTGACCACCACCAGAACGGTGTTGGTCGAGGCCGATTGCCGAATCCCGATCACCAGCAGCGCCACCACCACGAACACGATCAACGCCGCCGGCAGATTGAATACGCCGGCCACCTGGACCCCATTGGCGCCCATGACGGTCGTGCCAGGCGGCCCAGTCAGCCAGGCCGGCAGCGACAGCCCGAAGTCATCCATCAGGCTGTTGAAGTAGCCGGACCATCCGACCGCCACCGTGGCGGTGGCCAGAGCGTATTCCAGAATCAGGTCCCAGCCAATGATCCACGCCATCAGCTCTCCGCTGGTGGCATACGCGTACGTGTACGCGCTCCCCGCCACCGGTATCATCGACGCCAGCTCGGCGTAGCACAGCCCGGCCAGCGCACACCCGGTCGCGGCAATCAGCATCGACAGGAGCAGCGCCGGTCCGGCGTGCAGCGAGGCGGCCGTTCCGGTCATCACGAAGATCCCGGTCCCGATGACCGAACCGATGCCGAGTGCGGTGAGCTGCAGCGGTCCCAGCGCACGGGTCAGCGTCCCGGCCCGGCCTTCGGCCTGGAACCGTGCGATTGACTTGCGGGTGAGCAGACTCATGACCCCTCCGGCTGGTGGATATCCCAAGGTGGGAAATCCCCGCCGCACGGGGGGTCCGGGTTATGTCAGGGAATGGTCAGGGGGGTCGTGATGCTCAGCTGGTTTCGTCGAGCACCAGCCGGTAGCCCGCTTTACGCACGGTGAGCAGGTACTGAGGACTGGCCGGGTCGGCTTCAAGTTTTCGGCGCAGCTCCGCGATGTGGGTATCGACAGTCCGGCTTTGCACTTCATCCTGGTAACCCCAGACTTCGCGCAGCAGATCGAGACGCACCACCAGTTCACCATTGCGCCGGGCCAGGGCCATCAGCAGTTCGTATTCCCGCGGCCGGAGACTGACTGGCGCGTCGCCCCGGGTCACCACCCGGGTTCGAGGATCGATCCGCACAGGGCCAAACCGTATCGGGCGGACATCCGTCGCGGAATCGGCACGCCGTCCCCGCCGGAGAATTGCCTCAACTCTCGCGATCAGCTCCATCAGTCCGAACGGCTTGGTGACGTAGTCATCGGCGCCGGCCCGGAACCCTCTGACCTTGTCGGCCTCGTCCGCCAACGCGGTCAGCACCAGCACCGGCGTCGTGATGCCATGATCACGAAGGTCGCGCAGCAGTCGCTGGCCGTGACCGTCCGGCAGCATCAGGTCGAGAATGATCAGGTCGGCGGAGCCGGTGAGGGCGGCAGCAGTCCCCTCGGCCGCCGTGCCCGCGGTGGTCACCGCATGCCCCTCAAACTCGAGATTGTGTTTGAGGCCCTGGGCCAGGGTGACGTTGTCTTCGATGACCAGAATGCGGCTCATCCGGTCGTTCCACTTTCATCGGGAGCGATGGGCAGCGATACGGTGAACCGGCAGCCGGGTTCCCGGTTGCTCGCCGTTGCGCTGCCGCCATGCGCCTCCGCCAGTGCCCGGACTACCGCCAGCCCGATCCCGCTGCCACCCTGCTGGCTGCTCTGGCTGGCAATGCCCCGAGTAAACGGATGCCAGATCCGCTCCAGGTCGCCCTCCGCTATGCCACTGCCCCGATCCTCCACCCAGATCCGCGCGTCAGCCCCACCCTGCTCAAGGCCAACGGTCACCCTGGTGCCGGAGCCGTACTTGACGGCATTCTCGAGCAGGTTGAGCACGATTTGGCGCAGGACATCGAGATCCACATTGGCGGTGACAGTTTCGTCGAGCGCCAGCATGAGCGGCACCTCGGCGCCGGCCGGCAACCGCTGGAAGTCGGCCACGATCCGGCGCAGCTCCGGCGCCAGCAGTACCGGTGAGGGATGCACGGCCGGCACGCCGCGTTCAAGTCGGGCCAGGTGCAGCACATTCTCGACCATATGCATCAGCCGCCGTGCCTCCCGCACGATGGTCCCGGCGGCTTGGTGCCGCTCCTCCTCGGAGCGGGTGCGCCCGAGGCTGAGTGTTTCGCCGAACAACAGGATCTGCGCCAGAGGCGTTCGCAGTTCATGGGAGACACTGGAGGTAAAATCGGCCCGGAGTCTGGCCAGTTCATGTTCCCGCCGCAGTTGCAGGACGCCGACCACCGCCAGGCTGCCACTGAGGACCAGCAATCCGATCAGGATGGGCAGTCGCACTGGCTGGGGAGGAGTGACCGCCAGCCGCTCGATGGCGGCACGCCGGAGCGCCATCCGGATCACCGGACCCGATCCACTTCCGAGGGTCGTCACCGCCTCGAATGGAGAGCGCTCGACGGAGAACGACTGGTACAGCGTATCTCCGGCCGGCCCGGTGAGCGCTACTGCCACCAGAGAGTCATTGGGCATTCCCGCCAGCAATGGTGATGGCAGCAGCGGCGGACCCGCCATCACCTGTTTGAGCATGGGCACCGCCAGCGCGGCCCGGCAAGTCAGTACGCCATACGCCGCGATCGCCGCTCCTGGAATCGCCGACGCGCCGGATTGCGCTGCCCGGAGGCCGTAGCCGATTCCGAGATCTGACCAGGCCCCGGTACCCCACACGACGCGATACCGAACGCCGCCCCTCCCGGGCTGCCGCGCATCCGCCAGAACGGTGTCCCTGAGCCAGGCCAACCGTGCCCCAGGCGGCTCAAAAGGCTGGGTGACCAGGGTCTGGTCGCGCAGATCGAGCCGGAACGATAGCGGCGCAATCGTCGCCGCACCGGGGCTGCAGCGATCAGCGCTGTCCAGCGTCGCTGCGAACATGGCGACCGGAGGCAGGCGGTCATACGGCGACCCAGCCAGACCTCCGGTCACCTGGTCCAGCGATCGTTCAAGTCTTCGGGTCAGCTCAGCTTCGGTCCGCGCGGCGAGTTCCCACCCCGCGATCGTGGCATAGTCATGGACCGTTCGTTCGGCAGTTACCCGACGGGATTGAGTGGCAAGAATGGCTTCGTACCCAAGCAGGCCGGCCAGCGAGAGGGTCGCGACCAGCAGCAGTGCCAGGATCGAAGCCCGGCTCGGTCGGGTGGTGAGCGATGCTCGCGTCATGCCTCAGAGTATCACCGGTCAGGCGCCGGGGGTAAGCCACCCAACAAAAACGCCGGCCATCCATCAGGAGGCCGGCGTTGGATCTCTCAATCATTTGCTCGCGGTCTCAGACCTCAGCCCACTTGGTCCTGCCATCCCGGTGGAGGCCATAAGCCTTGAGCCGGCGCCAGAGCGTCGTACGGCTGATCCCCAGGTGGCGAGCCGTTTCGGCCAGCTTCCAGTTGTTGGCATCCAGCGTTCTGACAATGGCGTCTTTTTCCCGCTGGGCCAGGGTCGTGGGGCCTTCGAGCCCGGGGATGAACATTGCTTCCCCGAGCTCGAGACCGCCGACCCGCAGCGGGCGGAGACGGCCACCCATGGCTGCCAGACGAGGCAGCAGCGAGCCGGCATCATCACCGGGCTCGGACATGGTGGAGACGGCCTCGCGGGCCTGGTGGTTGGCGTAGAGAACTTTCCCCGAGGCGTCGAATACGACAACGCCCTCGCTGAACCCGTCCAACAGGGCCTTGGCGAGCGGCGAGAAGACGGAACCCTGCGGGGCGGCGGGTGCGGTGGCTTGTTCGGGCATAGTGGGAGTACGAAACGCCTCGACCGGGGGTTTCAGGGGGGAACTTCGGTTACTCAGGGCCCTCCCTACGCGATGAAGACGAGCGAGGCAATCGTGGCTGCCACATGGCTTTGACATGAATCAGAAAAATCGATGTTGACTGTACAGTCAGTCAATACTGTAATACATTACCAAATATGAAATTAGCTATCGCCGATCACGCTAAGTCGCTGCTCATTGAACTGGGCCACTCTAGCTGGACGCTGGATCGGGTTGCCGCGCGGGCAAACTGTGCCAAGGGGCTGGTGGCCTACCACCACGGCACCAGAAACGCGCTGCTGGGGGCGGTGGCAGCTCAGCTTCGCACCGATCGCCAGGACCGCCGGATGGCGGCCCTGCGCCAGTCCGGCTCATCGGCCATCGACGGCCTCTGGGCCGTTATTCTCTCTGAACACACCTCAGGGC
>JBEPVA010000055.1:0-19449 GCA_041691295.1 Gemmatimonadota bacterium | reverse complement strand
CCGGTGGCCGCCGCGCTGTTTCAGCCGGGCGGGACGCGCGCCCGGGATTGCCTGCTGTTCGTCGGCAAGCTGAACCGGCAAAAGGGCTTCAGCTTCCTGCTGCAGGCGCTGGCGGCAATGCGTCACCGTCCGATGGTCGACGTCGTGGTCGGAGTCGGCAGCGAGCGGCAGCCGGCGGAGGCCGAGGCTCGCGGGCTCGGAGTGGCGGATCAGCTCCGCTGGCATCCACTGCTTGAGCAGCATGCCCTGGCTGACCTGTACCGCGGCTGCACTGCGCTGGTCATGCCCGCGGTCGATGAGGGGCTCGGGCTGGTGGCTGCCGAGGCCATGCTTTGCGATATGCCCGTGATTGCCTTTGCATCGGGTGGGTTGACCGATGTCCTGGTGCCCGATCGTACCGGCTTCCTGGTTTCGGCAGGTGATGCGCCCGCCCTGGCCCTGACGATCGACCGGTTGCTTGACCTGCCCGATCAGGGCGCCGAGATGGGCAGGGCAGGGAGGGTGTCGGCGCTTGCCCGGTTCAGCCCGGAAGCCGCCGCCAGGGTCTATGCGGATCTGTATCGCGCGGCTTGTCCCGCCCCGGTCGCCGGGTGATCTTTGGGCGTGCTGACCCACCCCTTTCCGCTCTCACCCTCCGCCCAGCGATGAACGATCGAATAGCCCCCGCCTCCAAGGAACTCGAGGAGTTCTATCGCGCCCGTTCCGCCTGGCGGAGCCGCGGCGAGGAGCGGATGCGATTCGCCAGCGTCTCGGCGCTGGCCCGGATTCCGGCCGGTGCGGCGGTACTGGACATTGGCTGCCGCGACGGTGGATTGCGGGCCTTTCTGCCTCCGAGCATCAAGTACCAGGGTGTCGATATCACTCCGGAATTCGCCGCGCCGGATATCCTGATCCAGGACGTCTCCAAGGGGTTGCCCTTCGCCGACGGACAGTTCGACGCCGTCTTTGCCATCGAAGTCATCGAGCATGTTCCCAACCCTTTCGGTGCCCTTACTGAAATCCATCGGGTGCTTCGGGCCGGTGGGGTGCTGACTCTTTCGGTGCCCAATCCGTTTCACCTCAAGGAACTGATCTGGAACCTGTTCCGGATTCCGGATCACCAGGGGCACATCTATGGGTGGACCCGGCAGAACATGACCAAGCTGGGAGAGATGAACGGTTTCAGGCTCGACCGCACCCGTGGCACCTATTTTCATCCGCCGATCCCCATGCCGCTCCCTCTGCTGGCCCGATCCGTGATCTACCGCTTCGTCAAGCCTTGACGGCACCGGCCCGGTCGCGTGCCACTTGGTGGTGGATTGCGCAGAGCGTCGTCCTGCTGATCGTGGCCGCATTGGTCTGGCGCGCTCTCCGGCACAACTGGACCGAACTCCGCAACGCGCAGTTTGCCTTTGACCTGCAGCCGGCCTGGCTGGCCCTGTCGGTGGCGCTGGTCGGGCTCACCTATCTCGTGCTCATCGAATCGTGGCGCCGCATCCTCACGGGGTGGGGTCAGTCCCTGCGGCTGGGTTCGGCCGCCCGGATCTGGTTTCTGGCCAACCTCGGCCGGTATGTTCCGGGCAAGGTGTGGAGTGTGGCGGGGATGGTGGTGCTGGCCCAGCGTGAGGGAGTGGAGCCCTGGGCGGCCACCGCGGCCGCCGTGGCGGTCCAGGCCATCGGGATCGGGACTGCGGTGGCAGTGGTAGCCACCGCCACACCGGGGGCGGAATCGGCCGTGCGTTTGGCGATCGCGGCCGCTCTGGCGATCGCGACCATCGCGGTGCTGGCCTGGGAGTTCACCACCCGGCAGATCCGACTGCGGGTGCCACGGTTCGAGGAGTTGCGACCCATTCCGATGGCCGTGCTGCTGACCAGCACCGGACTCACCCTCCTGGGATGGTTCCTGTACGGCGCGTCATTCTGGGCGCTGGCCCGCGGACTTGGGATTCAGGCGCTGAACCTGCCAATTGCCGCGGCCACCTTTGCGCTGGGGTATGTCCTCGGATTACTGGCGCTGTTTGCACCAGGTGGGGTCGGAGTTCGGGAGTTCACCCTCATCGCGCTGTTGACCCCGGCGCTGGGCGCTGGCGCGGCCATAGCACTGAGCCTGGCCTCCCGTCTCCAGTTGACCCTGACCGAAGCCGCCGCCGGCGTGGCCGCCCTGATGGCCAGCCGTGACTCTCGAGGAGAAGTGCCGTGACCTTATCGCCCGAGACTGCTCCAACCTGTCCATGGGAACCGACCCGGCCAACTCTGCTGGCGCTGGGCTTTCTGTCGTTGTGGGTGATCATCCTGTCACTGCCCATGCTGTCGGGGCAGTGGCTGGCCGGCCCGTGGAGCGATCAGTACTCCGCCGGGTACGCCTTCCGAACCTGGGGAGCAGCAGAGTGGCACCGCACCGGTCACGTCGCGCTGTGGAATCCGACCCTGCTCGGCGGCATTCCATTTCTCGGCGCCATGCATGGTGATGTCTTCTATCCGACCTCCTTCCTGCGCCTGATCTGGCCCATGCCGCCGGTGATGAATTTCGGATTCTTCATTCACTACGTCCTGGCAGGGCTCTTCGTCTATTGGCTGCTTCGTCGTCTGGCACTCAGCTGGGGTGCGTCGGTCGTGGGTGGTCTGGCGTATCAGCTCACCGGATTGATCGGGTCGTACCCATCCCCGGGGCATGACGGCAAGCTGTTCGCCTCGACGGCACTCCCCCTCCTGCTGCTCGGCCTGGTCATCGGCATGCGCGAACGGAAGGTGCACGGGTATGCTATCGTGGCAGCCGCCGTCGGATGCGCGCTGCTCGGCCACCCGCAGGTCGGCTACTACGCGCTGATTGCCGGCGGATTGTTTGCGCTCTACCTGGTCGCTGATGACCCCGCGGGGCGCGGCGTCGTCGCCATGCTACCGGCGCTGGGTGCCGCCCTGGCCGCCGTACTCCTCGGGATCGGCACCACGATGATCCAGATGATGCCGCTGTTTGCCTACGCCCCCTATTCGCTGCGCTGCAAGGATTGCTCGATCGGGTTCGACTGGGCCACGACGTACGGAATTCCCTGGCCCCATGTCCCTGAATTCTTTCTCTCCAATTTTGTCGGCAACCGGGAGACCTACTGGGGCACCAACGGTCTCAAGCTCCACTCCGAGTATCTCGGACTCCCGGTGGTGGCCCTTGCCATGCTCGGAGCCGGCGCGGCCAGGGGAAAACTCAAATACTGGCTGGGGGGAATTGGGTTCCTGTTCCTCATCGTCGCACTGGCCTCGTCCACGCCACTGTACCAGATCTGGTGGAAGCTGGTGCCGTACGCCGGACAGATCCGGGCTCCCGGCATGGCTTTCTTCGTGGTTACCCTGGTCGTGGCCAGCTTCGCGGCCTTCGGCGTCGAACGGCTGGAACGGCGCGAAGTCCGGCTGGCGCCAGTGGTCTGGATGGTCGCTGGGACCCTGGCCGTGCTGCTGGCGGCGACCGGAGTGATCGGCAGCATTGCGCTCGGGTGGGCCAGCTCCCTCGAGGCCAGTACCGGAAGGCAGTTGGCCAATCAGGCCGCCGCGGGGCAGAGCCAGATACTCCGGGGTGCCCTGGCCAGCGGACTGGCGCTGCTGGCGCTCGGTGGCCTCGCGTGGGCCTACCTGAGTGGCCGGATCAAACCGATGATGCTGGTGGCTGGCATTGCACTGCTGATCGGAGCCGACCTGTACAACAACGATCGCAGCTTCTGGGTCTACAGCCACGCCGACCGTGAGCTGTTCCGCCTCGACAGCGTGACCACGAGGCTCAAGGCCCTGCCCAAGCCGTACCATCTGCTCGAAGGCGGAGTGTACCCGACCGATCTGCTGATGGCCTTCGATATCGAGAACCTGTTCGGCCAGCACGGCAACGAACTGCAGGCATTCGATCAACTCTGGGGCGGGCGCAGCGGTCGATACACCAACGAAGGTTCGACCAACCTCTGGCAACTCTGGGGGCTCAACTACGTGGTGCTGCCAACTACCAGCGGGGCCCCCGACAGCCTGCCGGGATTCCGGATTGTGGCGCGTGGCACGCCTACCTCGGCCGGTGTACCAGCCACGATCTTCGAACGCACAGTTCCGATGCCCTATGCCCGAGTGGTGCCCGGGGCTGTCAAGCTGGGACAGAATGCCGCCATCAAAGCCCTGGTGGGAGCCAAGCCCTTCTATGAGCAGTTGGTGCTGCTCGACTCGGCGTCGACGCTCAACCCGCCGGCCTTGAAGGATCTGCCGGCACCGCTGGGCGTACAGGCCAAGGTGACCGGCTACGAAACCGGGAGGATGAGTATTGCCCTCGATCCTGCCCCGGCATCCTCCGGATACCTGGTGGTGGCGGAGAACTACTATCCTGACTGGATCGCGACGGTGGATGGCCACCCGGTCAAGGTCGAACGGGGTAACGTCACCATGCTCACGGTGCCGGTTCCGGCGGGCGCCCGGACAGTCGAGCTCCATGTGGAGAGTCTCGCCTTTGAGCGTGGCAAACTGGTGTCGATCTTCAGCCTGGTGCTGGTGCTCCTGGGATTGATCGTGTCCCCCCTGATGGAGTGGAGGCGGCGTGCCTGAGCGGGTTCTCGTCATCATCCCGACCTACAACGAGGCGATGAACCTGCCCCAGATCGCTCCGGCGATCCTGGCGGCAGATTCCCGGATCGAGATCCTCGTGGTGGACGACAATAGCCCAGACGGCACCGGGCGCCTGGCCGATGAAATGGGGCGGGTCCAGCCCCGGATTCATTGCCTCCACCGTGAGGCCAAGCAGGGACTGGGTCGGGCCTATATCGCGGGGTTCCGGTGGGCCCTGGAGCAGAAGTTTGACCTGATCTTCGAAATGGACGCCGACTTTTCCCACGACCCGGCCTTCCTGCCCAGGTTCCTCGCCGCGGCGTCCGATCACGACCTGGTCCTCGGCTCCCGCTACAAGACCGGGGTCAACGTCATCAACTGGCCGGTTTCCCGGCTCCTGCTCTCCCTGGGCGCCAACGCCTACGCCCGCTGGATCACCGGTCTGCCACTGACGGACAGTACCGGCGGCTTCAAGTGCTTTCGCCGCGAGGTCCTTGCGGCCATTGACCTCGATGCAGTGCGCTCCGGTGGCTACGCCTTCCAGATCGAGATGAGCTTCCGGGCCTGGAAAAAGGGATTCAGGATCGTGGAAATTCCGATCATCTTCCACGATCGGGTTGAAGGCCAGAGCAAGATGAACAAGCGGATCGTTCGCGAGGCGGTCTGGATGGTCTGGTGGCTCAGGCTCCAGGCACTGCTCGGCAGGATGAAATGAGCCGCCCGGGAGGCTCGTGAAGGATGAGTCGCACCCCATTCTACAAAATGTCCGGCTCCGGCAACGACTTCATCATGCTGGATGGCCGCCAAAGCCCGGTGGCCCACTGGAGCGCCGGGCGGATTCGTGCCGTGTGCGACCGGCGGATGGGAGTCGGAGCGGACGGTCTGGTTATTCTGGCGGGTGAAGGGGCCGACGTGGTCCGGATGCACTTCTGGAACTGCGACGGCTCCCCGGCCGATATGTGCGGCAACGCCGCGCTCTGTACCACTCGATTGGCCGCGAGCCTCGGGCTGGGTCAGCCTGAGGGAATGATCCTGGTGACCAGAGCAGGGCGGTTCCGGACCAGGACTGAAGCCGGACCTGACCAGGCGGCGCTCAACCTGCCGCCAGTTCGGCTCCCGACCCTGGTGCCGGAGATCGCCATGGCAGGCGGTGAGCGGTCCTTGCACCTGTGTACGGTCGGAGTGCCTCATCTGGTGATTGAGGTAGAGGATCTGGAGGGGATTGACTTGATGGCCCGCGGACGGGAGCTGAGACATCACCTGGCCCTTGGTGCCGGCGGTGCGAACGCCAACTTCGTGGCGGTTCCAGCCGATGGAGCCCCGATCAGCATCCGGACCTACGAGCGGGGGGTGGAAGGTGAGACGCTCGCCTGCGGAACCGGCACCGTGGCTGCCGGAATAGTCCTGACCATGGCCGGCCGCCGGTCCCTGCCTACCGAGTTCCGGACCCGTAGTGGACGCCCGTTGAGGGTATCGGCCCGTCTGACCGAACTTCAGGCGGTCGATTTATGGCTAGGCGGGGAAGGCCGCCTGGTCTATCAGGGTGAGCTGCCAGACTAAATGGAATGCGTGTCTGTCCATTTGGTTCTTGCCGTATTGGACCGAAAACCAATCAACACACCCGAGGATGGGATAGTTATCCAGATTATTCCACATTGAGATGAGATAGCACTTAACATAATACATATTATACGACATAACACTGCCGCGACAGATCACCTTGAGTGCCGACAGGTCTCTTCAAAATCTCACCCTCCAGGGCAATAAAAAAGTCCGGATTCGGGGTCCGGACCGCGCAGGTTTACCGTTCAACACAGATGCGCTTACAGCCTGCCGCCCGTCAGTTCGGCCAGGCGAACGAGCGCCTCGGTGTTGGCCGGCTGCTCCTTGTACTGTGCCGTGATCTCACGATACGCCTTGATTGCGTCGTCCTTCTTGCCAGCATTGGTCAAGGCACGTCCGGCGTTCAGCAGGTAGTCCGCCTTCAGCAGCGGAAGGTCCGCCGAGGCGGCTGCCGCCAGATACGCTGTGCCGGCCTCGGATGGCTTCCCGGTGTTTTCCAGCGCCGTGCCGAGCATGGCCTGCGAAGGCGCGAGGTACCTCGGTGCCGGGTTGGTCTTGATGAATTCTCGCAGGCCGTTGACGGCCAGCTCGGATTGCTGGTTGACCAGACGGACCTGGTTCAGCGCCATCGTGGCTTCGGCCGCGGCATCGGTACCGCCGTAGGTCGTGATGACTCGTTGCAGCTGGCTCGCGGCCAGCGGCAGATTCCCTGCCTCGGCGGACCCCCGGGCCTCGTCGAGTGCCCGCATGGCAAATTCCTGTTTCCGTTTCCCACCCCAGACCACCAGCACGGCAATGGCCCCAATCACGAGGAGAGAACCCCCCAGCGCCACGTACCGGTTACGCTCAACGGCGAGCCATTGCCCGAGTGCGCTGCCGCCGCTTGGGGCCGGTGGCATCGGGGCGGCAGACGGAGAAGCAACGGGCGCGGTTGGCGTCATGCTGGTCATGATCTCACAAACTGGAGTGGGCGTCAGGTGTTCGCTAGCCAGAGGGACGGCGGGTCAGTGCCCCCGAGACGATTCGAACGTCCGGCCAACGGTTTAGGAAACCGCTGCTCTATCCAGCTGAGCTACGGGGGCGGGTCTCCAAACGCGGAAGTATAGCGTCTGGCGGGACTTGAGAGAAGTGCGAGAGGTTCAGTTTAGAGTCACGATCGCACTGGCTGGAGCCCCCTCCAATTTGGCCCGACCCGGCAGGAATCCAAGCTCAAGCAGAAACGACCAGCCGACCAGTTCCCCGCCCAACAAGCGCACCAGGCGGCCTGCGGCCCGAGCCGTTCCGCCGGTGGCAAGCACGTCATCGACGACGAGTACCCTGGTCCCGTCGGAACAGGCATCCCGGTGCGCCTCCAGTGCGTCTGTCCCGTACTCCAGAGCATAGGTTTCCTGGACTCGCTCCCACGGCAACTTCCCCGGTTTTCTAGCCGGAATGAATCCGACCCCGAGGGCATGCGCTGCGGCGGCCCCAAAGATGAAACCCCGAGCTTCGATGCCCAGAATGTGGGTAACTCCTGAATTTCGATAAGGATCCACCATCGCCGCGATGATGGATCCGAACAGTCTGCCATCAGCCAGAATCGGAGTAATGTCCTGAAAAACTATTCCTGGCTTGGGGTAGCCTGGAATGGCTCGGAGCTGATGCCGAACCCGGGTGGCAAGATCGCTGGTCATTGAGATAACAACATTTTATGTGAATTGTTCAACTATATGATAATAAACGATTTATGTCCTATCATGTCAACTAATATATCAGCATTTTCCACATTCGAAACAACCGCGGAACGGGAACCGCCCTGCACCACATTCCTGAGCAGAGCGAGGGCCAGTGAATTGCCATCGGCGACGACCTCCACCCTCCCATCGTCTAGATTGCGAACCGTCCCGACAACCCCAAGCCCCGAAGCCGCATGCGCCACGAATGCCCGAAAACCGACCCCCTGAACCCTGCCTGTCACCAGCCACCTGACCCGGCTCATTCCGCGGCCCTGCCCCGGGTTCTGGACCGGTACCAGACGGCATAACCAACCAGGAGAACGATGACGGCGGGAAGCACCCGGTAAACAACCCACTGATGCGCCTCAGCGGTGTAGGCCTGCTGAGCCGAACTCCCAACCCCATCGGTGCCCATCCCGACCAGCCATCCAATGTAGACCAGGACCGCACACCAGGCCCCGGCCCCAAGCCCGGTGAACAGGGCAAACCGGGGCAGCTTCATCCTGGCCAGCCCTGCCGGTATCGAAATCAGGTGTCTGACCACGGGTACCAGCCGCCCGAGCAGGGTTCCGATCTCCCCATGGCGCCCGAAAAACCGCTCGGCCTTATCCAGGGAAGCGTTGGATATCAGAACATACCTGCCGAACCGCCGCAGGAATGGTTCGCCCAGCCAGACCGTCAACCCGTAGTTCAACAGCGCGCCCAGGATGCTCCCGACCGTGCCTGCCAAGACGGCCAGGGCGGGATCCATCTGCCCCTTGGCCGCGAGATACCCGGCCGGCGGCATGACCAGCTCGCTGGGCAAGGGCAGGATGCTGGATTCGATGGCCATCAGGATGACCAGCCCCGGGTATCCGAGAGTGGAAATGGTGTCGATCAGCCACTGGAACAGGGAGTGCAGCATCAGGCCGATCCTTCGAATCCGAAATGGCCCAGCAGCGGCACGAATCGCACGTCGCTCTGGGAGAGGTGCGCGAAGTTGCCGCCTTCGCGGCGGATCACGGTGAGCCGCTGATTTTCCCGATCCCCGAGCGGGATAATCAGGCGGCCGCCCTCGGAGAGCTGGTCGAGCAGTGGTTCGGGGGCCTGCGGTGACGCGGCTGAGACCAGGATCACATCGTAGGGGGCATAGGGCCGCCAGCCCAGAGTGCCGTCGCCGACCATCACGGATGCTCCCCGAATCCCGGCCAGATCCAACGCGGCCCGCGCTTCCTTGGCCAACTGGGCAATCCGCTCGACGCTGAACACGCTGGCTGCCACGAGTGAAAGCAAGGCGGTCTGATAGCCCGAGCCAGTCCCGATCTCGAGCACCTTTTCGCGGCCGGTCAGTTCGGCCAGTTCGAGGGATCGGGCCTGCACCCACGGTTGCGAGATGGTCTGGCCGCTCGCGATGGGCAGTGCCGAATCCTCGTAGGCCCGATGCCTGACGCTGACGGGAACAAACAGATGCCGGGGCACCTGGGCCACGGCATTGAGCACGGCGAGGTCCTTGATCCCCTTCGCCTGGAGTTCCGCCACCAGGCGAGCGCGGTACCCGCCGTAGCTGTCCCCCTGCCCTACCCCTCGAGCGACCATGTCCGCACCGTGTCCAGCAGATCGTAGTTGGTGAGATCGAGGTGGAGCGGCGTCACGGAGATGTAGCCCTGCGCCACCGTGTGGTGGTCGGTATCCTCGCCACCAGTGTAGTGAATCGTTCCGCCGCCGATCCAGAAGATTTCATGACCCCAGGGATCCCGCATTCGGGCCAGTGACTCCTTGTAGTAGCGGCTGCCGAGCGGCACCACCCGGAGCCCCCGGACATCCTGGGCCGGGATGGCGGGCAGATTGATGTTGAGCAGGGTATTGCGGGGGAAATCCGGCACCCGGGTAATCCGGCCGATCAGGTCGGTGAGCAGCGGTTTGTAGGACCGCATTGTCTCGACATCCGACGAACTACCAGTGTACGAGATACCCACACCCGGCACTCCCAGCGCGACCGCTTCCATGGCCACCGCGATGGTGCCGGAGTACAGCACGTCCTCGCCCATGTTGGGGCCGTGGTTGACGCCCGAGAAGACAAAATCGGGTCGTTCCGGCAGCAGCGCCTCGAGCGCCAGCATCACGCAATCAGTGGGGGTGCCATCGACTTGCCAGGCCCCATCCGCGCGGCGTATCGGTCTCAGCGGCCGGTGCATGGTAAGGGAATGCGAGGTGCCCGACTGCTCGCGATCGGGCGCCACGATAGTGACGCGGCCGGCCGTGGCGCAGGCTTCAGCCAGCAGGGCGAGACCCGGGGCCAGGATCCCGTCGTCGTTACTGACCAGTATGTTCATTGAGGCGAGAAGATAGCCCGCTATTCACAGCTTGGGCAGCGGTGAGCGGCGCGGAGGGGCAACGACTACTTCGGATTGGGCTCGCGCTCGACACGGGGAGCTTGTGACTTCCCTTCCAGCACCCGGGCCAGTTCCTCGAGTTCCTGGCGCAGATCCTGGATGGTCTCAGTTTCCAGTGCCCGGTGCGCCGCAATCCGCAGCTCGCCGGTCCGCCGGTAGTGTTCGATCCGGGCCCGGGCGCCTTCGATGGTGAACTTCTCGGTATACAGTAGGTGCTTCACGAACATGATCAGTTCGACTTCGCGGCTCTTGTACACCCGGTTGCCGGAGCGGTTCTTGGCCGGATTGAGGAACCGGAACTGGCTCTCCCAGTACCGCAGGACGTGCGGCTTGAGATCGGTGAGGGCACAGACCTCCCCGATCGAGAAAAACTCCTGCACCGGCCTGGGCATCGTCACCGCCACTGCTCCATCTTGGGGGCTCGCTCCATGAGGTCCTTGACTGCGTCCTTTGGCGACTTGCCGGCAAACAGGATCTGATAGACCTGGTGACAGATGGGCAACTCGACCCCGAATCGTTCAGCCAGCTTCACGGCGGATTCGGCGGTCGTCACACCCTCCGCCACGCTCCGGTGCTGCGCGGTATAGGCCTCGAGTGTCTGGCCTTCTGCCAGTGCCACGCCCAGCGCCCGGTTGCGGCTCAGCAGGCCGGTGGTGGTCAGCACCAGGTCTCCGATCCCGGCCAACCCGGCAAACGTCAGGGGATCAGCGCCCATCGCCATACCCAGTCGGGTGATTTCAGCCAGCCCCCGGGTGATCAATGCGGCCTGCGGGTTGTAGCCCAAACCCAGGCCGCCCAGGATCCCCGCGGCGATCGCAATCACGTTCTTGAGCGCTCCCCCCAGCTCAACCCCGATCAGGTCACGATTCCAGTACACCCGGAACTGGGGGCTCGAAAAGACCCGCTGCGCCTGCTGCGCCGCAGTCTCGTCGACCGAGGCCGCCACCACTGCGGTAGGCTGGCGCCGATACACCTCGAGCGCGAAACTGGGGCCGGACAGGGCGACAATCCGGGCACCGGGCACTGACTGGCTGATCACCTGCGATGGCAGCATGAGCGAGCCGGGCTCGACACCCTTGGTGGCGCTGACCCACAGTGCCCCCATGTCGTGGCCGCCGGATGCCAGCCGCACCACCTCACGCATCACATGACTTGGAGTGGCGCACAGGATGACGTCGGCGCCACCAAGCGCTGCCACGGAATCGGCGGTGGCAACCAGTCCATCAGCCAGCCGGCACCCCGGCAGGAACACCGGATTCTCATGTCGCTCGTTGATGCCGCTGACGACCTCCGGTTCATGCGCCCAGATCCTGACTACGTGCCCCTGACGCGCCAAAAGATCAGCGAGCGTCGTGCCCCAGCTTCCGGCGCCGAGGACCCCGACCCGGGTCATTGAGCCGGTGGTGATGCCGCTGCCCCCCGCCCGACGCGGTTCTCGGTGCCAGCCACCAGTCGGCTGATATTGGCCCGGTGCTTCCAGATGATGAATAGGGCCACCGCCACATCGAAGATCAACCGCACGGGCTCAAGCGAGGCGTGGTGGAAAAGCCAGTCCGCCACTGGAAATAGCACCGCCGCGAAGATCGAACCCAGCGAGACATACCCACTCAACCGGACCACGACGGCCCACACCACCAGCACCGCCGGCAAAGCCAGCGGTGACAGGCCAAGGATGACCCCGGCCGCCGTTGCCACGCCCTTCCCTCCCGCAAATCGTACGAAAACCGAGAAGACGTGACCGAGGATCGCGGTGGCCCCGCACATCAGGGCGAAGTAGTGTACTCCCGGGGCCTGGTCCCCGAACACGACGACCGGAATGAATCCCTTGGCCGCATCGAACAGCCCGACCGGGACCGCGTACTTCCATCCCATGACCCGATACAGGTTCGTGGCGCCGAGGTTCCTGCTACCGTAGTCGCGCAGGTCGATTCCGCGTGCCGACCGTCCCACCAGGTAGCTGGTGGGGATGGCACCGAGCAGATAGGACGCCAGGAGCCAGGCGATAGCCATCGATGGACTAGTGACGGCCACTGCCCCGGCGGGCAAACTTCAGCCGCAGTGGGCTGCCGAGGAACGGCCATTCCTGCCGGAAGCCATGCCCGAGGTAGCGCTGATACGACTCAGGCACATCGTCCGGCCGGTTACAGATCACGGCAATGGTCGGCGGCGCGACTCCGACTTGCGAGGCAAAAAGCAACTTGACCTCCTCACCGGGCTGCTGCGGTGGCGCACTGCGCTGAATCAGTGCCTCCAGAATCTTATTCACCTCGGAAGTACCGATCCGTTGCTGCCTGGCCTCAGCCACTTCGAGAATAAGGTCCTTGAGCTGGCTGACCCGCTGCCCGCTGGACGCCGAGGTGTAGAGGAACGGCACGTAAGCCAGGAACGGCGCCTTTTCGATGAGCTCGTCCTGCCCCCGCCGGGCGGTGTTGGCGTCCTTTTCCTCGATCAGGTCCCACTTGTTGACCACGACGATCAGCCCGCAGCCGTGATCCCACGCCTCAGTCGCAATCCGGAGATCCTGATTGTGCATTCCGAGCTTGGCATCCACGACCAGCACGCAGACTTGGGCCCGCTCGATCGCCCGTCTGGTCCTGAGGGTGCTGTAGAATTCAACATCATCTTCTACTTTAGATCGCCTGCGTAAACCCGCTGTATCAATGAAGTTGAGCGTCTTGCCGTGATATCGCAAGGGGGAGTCAATCGCGTCGCGAGTAGTGCCCGCCTCCGGGGCTACCACATGACGATCCTCACCCAGCAGCCGATTGATCAGTGAGCTCTTGCCGGCATTTGGGCGGCCCACGACGGCAACCTGGACAGCCTCCTCATCTTCGGCGTCGGTCCGCTCGGGGAGCCGCTGGATGATCGCATCGAGCAGGTCTCCACTGGCCTTGCCGACCTGGGCCGACACCGGCAGGGGATCGCCGAGGCCAAGGGCGTAGAAGGCGAGTTGGCCCGAGGTATCGGGAAGGTCATCCAGCTTGTTCACCGCAATGAGTACCGGGCGGCCGGACCTGCGGAGCTGGGCCGCGATCTCCGAATCCACCGGGTTGAGCCCGTCCTTCCCATCGACAACCAGGACCACCAGATCCGATTCGTCGAGCGCCAGTTGAACCTGGTGGCGGATAGCCCGATCCATCGACGCATCCGAGTGCGGCACCAGCCCGCCGGTATCGATCAGCCAGAACCGCCGACCGCCCCATTCGGCATTGCCGAAATTGCGGTCCCGGGTTGTGCCAGCCTCGGCGGAGACGATGGCCTTCCGCCCGCCGATCAGGCGGTTGAAGAGCGTCGATTTGCCGACATTGGGGCGCCCGACGATCGCCACTGTGGGTTGACTCATAAGTGGTTCCGATCCAGAAGAGCGTCCACAAAATCGTAGGACGGGAGCACCGGCAGCTTGACGCTGGCCCGGAGAACGCTGAGCGACAGATCGTCCATAAACAATCCGTCGTCGTTGAGCGATTCCCGCGGCAGCAGCGCGAGGTCGAGGTCGGTGCGTCCGGCCAGCGCCGCCTGAAAGGCCGCGCCAGGCACCAGTCCGGCGCAGGTCACTGACGGGCCGAACAGGGTGTTGGTCACCGGAATGAGTTCAAAGTGGGCGCCGGTCAACCTGGCGAGCGGGGCCACCACCTGCGGTAGTAGCGTGGCCATCGAGGTGCCTGTGAGGACTCCGATCCGCAATCCGGCCATCGCGGGCAGGTTGGTGGCCTCTTCCCGGATGCGGCCCTGGAGAAAGCGGACGGAGCCGACCCCATTCTCCACCTGCTGAAAGCCATCGTATAGCTCGGCTGGTGGCAATTCCACGTCGGCCCGGAGGTAGAGCTCGTCGGCACCGAAGGCCCAGGTGCTGCCGCGTTCGCGCCGGGCCCGCTCTGCAAACTCGGCAATGATCGCCAGCGCCGATCGGCATTCTTCCCGGGTGGGTTCCCGGACCAGGGAGTGCTTGCTGTACTCGGTGAGGCCCACCGGCACCACCGAGACGTTGAGGACCGACGGCCCGAACTGGAAGAGGTCCGACAGCGTCTGATGCAGCACCGCCCCATCGTTCACCCCGGGCGACATCACGATCTGGGTGTGAAAGACGATGCCCCGTGCCGCGAAGAGGCGCAGCTGCTCGAGGATGTCGGGCGCCAGCGGATTGCGAAGCAGGTAGCGGCGGACGGCAGGATCGGTGGCGTGCACCGAGACGTAGAGCGGGGATAACCGGTATTCGAGTATCCGTTCGACGTCCCACGGCTTCAGGTTCGTCAGTGTGGCAAAATTGCCGTACTTGAAGGACAGCCGGTAGTCGTCGTCCCTGATGTACAACGTCTCCCGCAGGCCCTGCGGCAACCCGTCAACGAAGCAGAAATCGCAGCGGTTGGCGCAGCGGCGGATCCGGGGCGGCTCGAGCGACACGCCCATGGGCAACTCCGCCGGCCGTTCGATATCGAATTCGATCTCTTCGCCATCGGGTTGACGGACGTGCAAGAGGAACTGGTCGTCGGCGGTGAGGAATTCCCAGTCCAGAAAATCCTCGAGCTCACGGCCGTTGACCGTAATGAGCTCGGTCCCCACCTGGAGACCGAGCTCATCAGCAACCGTCCCCGGATGGACGGCGGAAACCCGAATCACGACTGGCTCTCGACCAGCGGCCTGCTCAGCTCACCTTGTGGCTGAGAGACCAGACGTAGGCAGCCACCAGCTTGACCTCATCGTCGCTGATGCTTGAGCCGCCGCGCGGCGGCATGATATTGCCGCTCTTCGATTCTTCCTTGGGCACGCCAGTCATCACCTGCTTGACGATTTCCTCATAGCTGCCCTTGCTGTGGAGCCACTGGTCATCGGTCAAATTGGGCCCGACGGCGCCCTTGGCATCATTGCCGTGGCAGGCGAAGCACAGCCCTGAACCGTGAAAGATCTCATCACCCTTGGCAATCGACTCCTTCGTCACTCCGGCTGGGAGTGCCTGGGCTGCCAGCGGTGAACCGCCGGCCAGACACAGCGCCAGCACCAGCCACCCGCCCTGAATCCGATTGCGCATTGCCATCTCCTTGGGATGTGACCTGTTACTCATAGTGACAAAAATTCCCCGCGTATCCAACCGTTCGCGGGGAACCCGGACATCACCGAAGTTACTGCTATTTCAGCGTTTGCACAACCCAGTCCAGAGATTACATGAGGTCAGCTCATGGGCCTCATGAACCACCGTCCCACCGAAGCCCCGGTGGGCCGACCGGACAAAAGCCCTGCCGATCGAAATCGGCAGGGCTGCTGTCAGAGCGGGCGACCGGACTCGAACCGGCGACGTCCAGCTTGGGAAGCTGGCATTCTACCAACTGAATTACGCCCGCAAGCGGGGCAGAATGTGCCCTCGAGTCCACCCCTAAGTCAACAGCTACTTCCGGTGATACCTCCAGGTCGTGATGCCCTTAGCCGACGCCGACAGTTGAATCGGGCTGGTCTGGCCGGGAGTCAACGCCGGGATGGTGACTTCCTTGCTGGTAAGGACCGCGCCAGCGGCGTCGAGGAAATCGAACACGATCCCGACTGGCGCCGGCTTGATAGTCTTGCCAGCCGCATCCTTCGGGTCCCGGCCAGTGGCCGTGCCGGTCAGGGTCGCGTTTTCACCCGGAGTGAAATCGGTGACCTCGATAGCGACGGGCCAGCCGACCAGGTCAGTGGCCAGTTTCGTAAGATCGGCCTGGTTCTTGGTCAACTGGAAGCCGGCCACGGCAAGGCTGACATACTTGTCGTTCAATGGCTCCAGCAACATCATGACCTTCGAGGTAGCGGTGAGTCCCGGCCCATCCTTCAGCGCCAGCTGCGCGTTGGCTCGGTTATAGAGCGCCTCGCGCTGGAATGGCAGCGCCTGCAGGACCGTGGCGAACGCCGCGTCGGCGCCCTTGTAGTCCTTGGCGTTGAACTGAACCACTCCCACCTGAAAGACCGAGTCAAGCGGATTCTTGGTAGCGCCGCCGGCCGTCAGGCCAATAGAGCTCATGATAGCCTGGGCACTGTCCGCCATTCCGGCGCCCTGGAATGCCTGCGCCAGCCCCTTTTTGCCGTCCGCATCGTCGGGGTTCTGTGAAACGTAGGCGTGAAAGGTCGCGATGGCCGCCGGCCACTTCTTGGCATCGATCTGCATGACCCCGGCGTTGTACAGCGACTGATTGTGCATGCTGACCGCGGACGTATCGGTCTTGGTGTATGGAGCCGCGGCGGCGGCCTCGAAATAGTGCAAGGCGCTGTCATTCTGCTGAGTCTGGCCGAACAGGGCGGCCATATTGAGGTAGGACAGCGGCGAATCGCTATACACCTTATTGGCGGCCCGGTAAAACAGCAGGGCGGTCGGGTTGTCGCCCGCCTTCTGCTTGTCATTGGCAAGCTGAAGCAGGCGGAACCAGACCAGCTGACGGCTGTTGTCGAGGTCGCTCTTGCAACCCGGCGCCAGTCCGACCGCCTTCTTGTAGGCACTGTCCGCCCCGGTGAGATCCCCCAGCGCCATGTCCGCCTTGCCCAGCCAGTACCAGCTGGTGGCGAGCTTGCCCTGCCCCGCCACAATGGCATCGGTCAGGTTGGTCTGGGCGTTCCGAAGTATGCGGTTGCGGTTGCCCGAATCGGACTGACTCATCGCGGTCTTGTAGTAGGTCTTCCCGCTGCTGATTCGGAAGTCTCCGCCCTTGAGCAGGTCACTGCACTCCTTGGCGGGATCGGCAAAAGCGCCTGCTGCTCCGGCGGTCAGCGCCGCAGCCACCGGATCCTGCGCGGCGGCGACCTGAGCGAAGGCGGCGAGGACCAGCGCGCACCACAGCGATCGTTTCATGCCCACTCCTGTTCTAGGTATCTGCCGAGCGGACCGACTGCCCGCCCAGCATATCCAGCGCGTGTTCCTGAATCTCGCGCGCCAGTTCATGTGCAGGCCTGCCCGTCTGTCCGGCCACCCGCACGATATCGTCATATTCCGGTTTTGCCCTCGGGCCGTCGGAGGTCTCAAGAATTTTCACCCTCACGTCCCCACCAGCTGCCGCGACTGAAATCTCTCGCCTGTCGAGCACTTCACGTCGAGCGGTGGACCAGCGCACCCCGGCTGTGGTGCTGTGGCGGAAGAAAGCCGCGCTGATCAATGATTCTTTCCCGGCACTGGCGAGCGCCTCGACCCGAAAGCCCACCCGCCCCTTCTTCCCCATCGTGGCCCATACTTGCACATCCAGGGCCCCGGCGGCAGCCAGGGCCGTCCGCAGTGGTTCAAGGTACTCCGGGCTGAGATCGTCAATATCTGTGGTCAGGGTCACTACTTCGACGTCTGGAGTGGCCGATTCCACCACAATCATGCGGAGGGCGTTCGGATATTGTTCGGGGTCCCGGCCACCGGCGCCCCACCCGCTGCGGACAGGCTTCCAACCGGCGGGCGGCCGTCCCTGAGAGAGGACGCGCAGTAGGACGGCTCCGGTAGGGGTGGTGGCCTCTCCAGTGACTGGCCCATCCGGGCCGATCTCGACTCCCTCGAGCAGGCGAATCGTGACCGGTGCCGGCACCGCCATGGTACCGTGCGCCGCACGGACCCAACCCGAGCCGACCGCTACCGAACGATTGAAGATCCGCGTGATGCCGAGCTGTTCAAACCCCTCGATTCCGCCGACAATATCGACCAGGGCGTCGAGGGCGCCGACCTCATGAAGCAGCACCTGATCGGGCGCGACGCCGTGAATGGCTCCCTCGTGTTCGCCGAGAAGGCGGAAGGCCTGAACGGCGCGCTCTCTTACCCATGGACTGAGCGGGGCCGCCTCGATGATGCGGATCAGTTCACCGACGTGCCGATGCGGGCCGTGATCATGACCGTCATGGCGGTGCGCGTGGGGTGCTTCCGGATGGTGATGCGGGTGCTCGTGTGGGTGATGGTGCGAATGTCCGTGATCATCGTGCGGCGCACGGGCAGTTGCGACCTGATCGTGCGGACCCTCCACCGACCCATCCGCCATAACCACATCGACCTTCGTGGCGGCGACACCACAGCGGCTCACCGGGTGGACCCGAATGGTCACTCCCTCAAGCCCGAGCCGCGCCGGCAGCGCCTCGAGCCAGCCGCGTGGTGCTCCGGCTGCAAGGAGGGCGCCGAGCAGCATGTCGCCGCTGATCCCGGCGCTGGGGTCGAGAATTGCGAAGGTCCGGCTTGTCATCGGGCGGAATATCGCCCTGAGTCAGCGGGACGGCAAATCACCTGAGCCACGGTAGAGCCAGCCCGCGCCTGTGTTAAAGACCAGTACCCGATCCTGTTCCCCAAGGTATCCTCGGCGCAGGGCGATGCGCGCCCCCTCTAGCGCGGCGCCGCCTTCGGGTGAGAAGTCGATGCCCTCAGCCGCCGAGCTTTCCCGTGCCCGCTCGGTTAAATCCTGGTCAGGCACCGCGATCGCGGCCCCACCACTCTCCCTGAGGGCCCGCAGCACCAGTCGGTCACCCAGTGGGGCGGGAACCCTGAGGCCACTGGCCACAGTCACAGGGTCGATCCAGGGGGTCGCGTGATCCCGGCTCTGCTCGAACGCCGTCACGATGGGCGCGCATCCGGTTGACTGGACGGTGTACATCCTGGGCAGCGGTCCACTGATCCAGCCGGCCGCGGCTAACTCGCCAAACGCCTTCCACATCCCGATCAGGCCGGTGCCCCCACCGGTTGGATAGAAGATTGCGCTTGGCAAGGTCCAGCCGAACGCCTCCGCTATCTCGAATCCCAGGGTCTTCTTGCCCTCGATGCGATACGGTTCGCGCAGGGTGGAGAGATCGAAGGCCCCAGATTCGGCGGCCCATGCACGGGCGGCCCTGCCGCAGTCTCCGATGTGGCCATCCAGAGTGACCAGGTTGCCACCAAAGAGGCGGATCTGGGCGAGAATCCGCTCAGGCGTCGAATTCGGCGCATACACCCGGACGGACAGCCCGGCCCGGGCCGCGTAGGCTGAGGCGGCCACGCCGGCATTGCCAGCGGTCGGCACGACGAACTGCCGGGCTCCAGCGGCGGCGGCGCGAGTGATGGCAGCGCTCAGCCCCCGCGCCTTGAAGGAGCCGGTGGGATTGATCGATTCATCCTTGATCCAGAGATCGGGAAGCCCGATGCGGGCGCCAGTGCGGGGGATCGGGAGCAGCGGCGTGTTCCCTTCGCCGAGGGTCACGGGTGATTCACCGTCAGCAATCGGCAGCCACTCCCGGAATCGCCAGAGGCCGATGCCGGACCGATGAGGGCCCGGTGCAGCGGCAGACCCAGTCTATTATACACATCT
>JBEPVA010000054.1:0-19729 GCA_041691295.1 Gemmatimonadota bacterium | reverse complement strand
AGGGTCATCACCCTGCAAGAACAGAAGCTGCCCGATTTCAAGGGGTTCGCGGTGTCGCCGCCGAACTTCCTCGATTATCGGAGCCAGAACCGGACGCTGACTGACCTGGCGGCGCTGAATCAGGGCCACTACACCCTGACCGGCCAGGGTCAGCCGGAATCGATCGAGGGTGCCTCGGTAACGGGCGGCTTCTTTCGGGTAGCCGGAGTTGAACCAACCCTGGGACGCGGCTTCCGGGAAGAAGAGATGGGGCCGACGGATCCGCACGTGGTGCTGATCAGCCACGCGATGTGGCAGTCCCGATTCGGCGCTGATCCCGGGGTGCTTGACCGCACCCTGATGCTCGACGGTGAGTCGTACCGGATCATCGGGGTGATGCCGGCCGGATTCCACTATCCCTCCTCACGGAACGACCTCTGGTTCCCGCTTGGATTTCCGGCCGATGTCGAACGGCAGCGAGGTGCCCACTATCTCGACGTGATCGGCCGGGTGAAACCCGAGGCCAGCCTCGAGACCACTCGGGCGGACATCGCCGCAATCGCGCGGCGGCTGCAGCAGGATCATCCCGACGCCGACAAGGGGTGGGAGGGCACCATCGACCTGCTGCAGGAAAACCTCGTCGGCCGGATCCGGCCGGTCCTGCTGCTGCTGCTCGGAGCGGTCGGCCTGGTGGTCCTCATCGGCTGCGTCAATGTGGCCAATCTGCTGCTGGCCCGCGCCGCGGGCCGCGAGGGAGAAATCGGGATCCGCACCGCGCTTGGGGCCGGCCGGGGTCAATTGATTCGCCAGCTGTTGACGGAAAGCCTGGTGCTGTCGGTGATGGGCGGCATCCTGGCAGTGCTGCTGGCGATCTGGGGAATCCACCTGATCGTGGCACTGGGTCCGCAGGACATTCCGAGGTTGAACGAGGTGCACCTCGACGGCCGAGTGCTGGGGTTCACGGCTGGTCTGGTCGTGCTGTCGGCGGTGCTGTTCGGGCTCTGGCCCGCACTGCATGCCACCCGGCCGAATCTCACCCGGCGGATGCAGCTCGCTGGAGGCCGGCAGGCGGGTCACGATCCCCGCGGCCAGCGGGTGCGCAGCGCCCTGATCGTGGCCGAGGTGGCGCTGGCCGTGACCCTGCTGATGGGAGCCGGGCTGCTGATCCGGAGCTTTTCGGCGCTGACTCACGTCGACGCGGGATTCAACCCCGCCAACGTGGTCACCTTCGATCTCTCCCTGCCCGACAGCCGGTATCCCGACGGGGATCGAACCGCCGCCTTCTATGAACAGCTGCTGGGCCGGATGGCCGCGATGCCTGGAGTCACCGCAACGGGCGCCATCTTCGGGTTGCCGCTCAGCAACTTCGGATTCAGCAGCTCGATTGCCATCGCCGGCACCACCGTGGCGCCGGAGAACCAGCCGTCGGCCCAGATCCGGCTGGCCAGCCGCGATTTCTTCCGGACCATGGAAATTCCGCTCCGGCAGGGCCGCCTGTTCGACCCCAGCGACCGGCGCGGATCGCTGCCGGTACTGCTCGTCAGCGAGTCGGCAGCCCGGAAGTTCTGGCCAGCCGGCGACGCCATCGGCCATGAGGTGACGTTCGGCGCCCGGCCCGCAAGGGAGACGATTCACGGAGTGATCGTCGGGATCGTCGGCGATGTGCACGCCTTTGGCCTGGCGGCCAATCTGACCCCGATGTTCTACGCGCCGATCGAGCAGGTGCGAGTAGGGTTTGCCAGCTTTGTGGTCCGCACCACCGGCGCACCCTCGGCGGTGATGGCCAGCCTCGGATCCCAGGTCCACGAGATCGACCCGAACCTTCCGGTCATCGGCCTCACCAGGCTCGACTCGGTAGTGGGGGATTCGATCGCTCGACCGAGGTTCTACACCCTGTTGCTGAGCATCTTTGCAGCGGTGGCGCTGACTCTGGCCGCGATCGGGGTGTACGGCGTCTTTGCCTACCTGATCTCGCAACGGAGCCGGGAGATCGGCATCCGGATGGCGCTGGGAGCCGACAGCGGCAATCTCCTCCGCATGATCATTGGCCGGGCCGCGGCACTGGTTGGGGTGGGACTGCTACTGGGCCTTCTCGGCACCGTCGGGCTGCACGGGGTCATCGCCAAACTGCTGTTCGGTGTCAGTGCCACTGATCCAGGGACCCTGATCGCGGTGACCGTGCTGCTGTCGGTGGTGGCCCTGGTCGCCAGCTACCTGCCTGCGCGGCGGGCGACGAAGGTCGATCCAGCGATCGTGCTCAGATCGGAATGACAGTTCAGACTGGTGTGGAAAGTTCCAGGCTCCGAGTTCCGCGTGGTTCACGGTTCACGGTGCAACAAAGGCTCCGCGTCCCGCGAACTGATCCAGAGGAATGCGGACTCTCGACTCTCGACTGTCTCTCGTGTCTGGTCTCTCGTCTCTAGTCTGAGCATCCCATGCCTCAAGACCTACGCCACGCCATCCGCCAGCTGTTCCGCGCTCCCGGCTTTGCCGCGATCGTGATCGTGACGCTCGCGCTGGGCATCGGCGCCAACACCGCGATCTTCAGCGTGGTTGATGCTGTGCTGCTCCGGCCCCTCACATACCGGGACGCCGACCGACTGGTCGTGGTCTATGGCAGCACGCGGGAAGACCAGGAGGTCAGCCCGGTTCCCGCCGATTTTCTGGCGCTCAAGACCCGATCGCACACCCTTGAAAAGGTTGCGGGGTTCCGCGAATGGAACTTCAACGTGCGGGATGGCCAGCGGACCGAACAGGTGTACGGCGCGGTGGTGTCTCCCGATTTCTTTCCGCTGCTCGATGTGGCGCCGAGGCTCGGCCGGACCCTGGTGCCTGACGGCGAGGGGCACCTGGCGGGGAGCGAGCTGATCATCAGCGAAGGGTACTGGCGGTCGAAGTTGCACGGGGCAACGGATGTGCTGGGACGCACCCTCGTGGTCGATGGCCGGAGCCTCACGGTCGTGGGGGTGATGGCGCGGCAGTTCGCGATGCCCAGTGGCGCCCAGTTCTGGGTCCCGTCCCCGTTCCGGGTCCCGCCCCATCCGCTACGGCCGACTGAGGATCCCTCGGCGCTGCGGAGTTCGAACTATTTCACCACCATCGCGAGACTGGCGCCGGGAGCGACCGCAGCGACCGCTCGCCAGGAGGTGTTCGAAATCCTCCGCGACATGGCCGCACCAGTGGCCGATCAAGAGCCAGTACTCGGCGCCAGCCTGGTTCCGTTCCGGCTCAATGAAGTCGGCGATTCCCGGGTGGCGCTCCTCATCCTGTTCGGCGCGGCGGCGGTGCTGCTGCTGATCGGCTGCGCCAATCTGGCCAACCTCTTTCTGGCCGATGCCACGGCCAGGCAGCGTGAGTGGACCGTCCGGCTTGCGCTCGGGGCCAGCCGTGGCCGGCTGGTCCGGGAGCGACTGGTTGCCAGCCTGCTGCTCGCCGGCCTGGGCGGCCTTGCCGGCCTGCTCATCGCCGAGTGGGGAGTGGCCATTCTGCAGGCCATGGCACCCACCGAGATCGGTGCGATGATCGACCCCTCCCCTGATATCCGAGTCCTAGGCTTCACCGCAGCGATCTCGCTGCTCACCGGAATCGCTTTTGGAGTGGGCCCGGTGCTGTTCTCGACCCAGACCGATCTGGCCGGCGGACTCCGCGCCGGCGGCAAAGGCGCCGGTGACGCGCCCGGACGCCGCCGCACTCGGGGCATCCTGGTCGTGGCCGAGGTCAGTCTGGCCCTCGTGCTGGCCATCGGTGCCGTGCTGCTGGGAAAGACCTTCACTCGAGTCCAGGGAATGCAAACCGGCCTCGATCCCGACCGGCTGCTCACCATCGGTCTGGTGCTGCCGGCCGCCAGCTATCCAACCACGGCGTCTCGCGCCCTGTTCGCCGACCGGGTGCTGAACCAGATGAAGCAGGTGAATGGTGTCACGTCGGCAAGTGTGGTGAGCCGTCTGGCGCTGGCGCCCGGTTCGAGCACCCGGAGCATCGCGCTCGAGGGGTCGAATGGGTCGGCCGGCTTGAGCCTCGAGCCCGACTACCTCACCGCCGGCCCCGACTATCTGCGGAGCATGGGAATCACGCTGCAGGCCGGACGCGAATTCGCCGCCAATGACCGGGACGGCGCACCGGCCGTCGCGATGATCAATCAGGCAATGGCCCGGAAACTGTGGCCGAGCGCGAGTGCAATCGGCCAGCGATTCCGGATCGATGGCGATACTGCCTGGCGCGAAGTCGTCGGTGTCACCGCCGATGTCAGGCAGCGCGGTTTCGATCGCGCGCCACGGCCCACCTTCTACGTCCCGTTTGCACAGGATCCGTGGACTCGACTGACGGTGGTGGTCCGGGCCCGCAGCAGCGTGGTTGAGATCCAGCGGAATGCCGCCGCCGCGATTCAGCGGCTCGATCGGGACCTGGCCGTCTCCGACATCAGGCCGATGACCGAGGTAATGGCCGCGTCACTGACCGAGCGGCGATTCAACCTGACCCTCATAGGGCTGTTCGCCGGGTCGGCACTGCTGCTCGCCATCGTGGGCGTCTACGGGGTCATCTCGTACACCGTGACCCAGCGGACCCGGGAGGTCGGGATCCGAATGGCCATCGGCGCGGAGTCGCGGCAGATCGTCGCCATGATCGTGCGCCAGGGCGGCGGCTTGGCCGGAGCGGGAATCCTCATCGGGATTGCTGGTTCGGTCCTGCTGACGCCGGTGCTGCGCGGCATGTTGTTCGACATCACCCCCACGGACCTGGCCACCTACGCCGAAGTCAGCGGGGTCGTGATGCTCGTGGCACTGGCGGCGTGCTACCAGCCCGCGCGTCGGGTGACGCGGGTCGATCCGGCGATCGTACTTCGATCCGAATGATCGATGCGCGTCGTATCAGCGGTTCCGGGTGCCGCGTAGTTCACGGTTCACGGTCTCCACGGTTCCGGGTCTTGCGACCTGTGACCCGCGACCCCTGACCACATCTCTCGTCTCTAGTCTCTGGTCTCTCGTCTCCAGTCTGAGCCCTCATGCCTCACGATCTCCGCTTCGCCATCCGGCAACTGCTCCGGACTCCCGGATTCACGTTGATGGCCGTCCTGACGCTGGCGCTCGGGATCGGGGCCACGACCACGCTGGTCAGTGTCGTCGACACCTTGATGTTCAAGGCGCCCGCCGGTGTGGTCGAGCCCCAGCGGGTGGTCCGGCCCTATCTGGTCAACGTCGGGTGGACCGGTGCCACGGTATCCTATCCCGACTTTGTCGAGCTGCAGCGCGGCGTCAAGGCCTTCAGCCATGTCGCCGCGGTGTTTGGTGGCCGCTCATCGCTGGGGCATGGCGCCGGGGCCCAGGGAGTCAGGGTCGATGGCGTGACCGGCGATTTCTTCACCCTGCTCGGGGCGGTGCCGATCCGGGGAAGAGTGTTGACCCCGGATGACGACCAGAGTGGCGCGGCCGGCTCCGTGGTGGTGGTGAGCGAGGGCTTCTGGCGCCGAAACCTCGGCGGCGCGGAGGACGTGCTTTCCCGAACCCTTGAGGTGGCGGACAAGCACTACCAGGTCGTGGGTGTCATGCCGAAGGGATTCACCGGCGGAGGTCTCGAAGGCCCGGATCTCTGGGTCCCGTTCGGCGCTGTGGCGCCGGCCTTTGCCGGCCCTGAGTACGCCACTCAGCATGGCTACTACTTCATGTACACCATGGCCCGGCTGGCACCAGCCGCTTCGACGGCGCAGGCCGAGGCGCAGGGCACTGCGGCGATTCTGACTGCACGGAGCGACACCAGCGACCGCAACGGCTTTCAGCGGATGATCGTCGGCCCGATTCAGGCGGCCCGCGGCCCCGAGGCCGGCGATACCCCGCAGCTGGCGGAGCTGCTGCTCGGCGTTTCGGTGCTGGTGCTGCTGCTGGCCTGCGCCAACGTGGCCAACCTGCTGCTGGCCCGGGGGCTGGAGCGGGGGCGTGAACTTGCCATCCGGAAGGCACTGGGGGCGGGGCAGGGGCGGCTGCTCCGCCAGTTGATGTCGGAAGGGCTGCTGCTCGGGATGCTGGGCGGCGTGGCGGCGCTGCTGCTGGCCACCTGGGGCGGGGCGGTCGTCCGGTCGCTCCTGTTGCCGGCTGGTGCGGCGGCCGATTTCTCGATCGATGGCCGGGTCTTCGGTGTAGCGCTGGTGGTCAGCCTTCTGGCCGGCCTGCTGGCGGGGGCCCTGCCGGCGTGGCGCGCGGCCCGCGGCAACCTCAACGCCATGATCAAGGATGGGGCACCGGCAGCGGCCGGCAGCCGTTCACGGCTCAGGACCTCGCTGGTCGTGGCCCAGGTGGCCATCTCCGTCCTGCTGGTGGCCGGTACCGGACTGTTCGTACGCAGTTTGCGTAACGCGCTGTCGCTCGACCTCGGGATGGACGTCAAGCGGGTGGTGACACTCAACGTCGACCTGGGCGCGGCGGGGTTTGCCCCGGCCGACATTCCCCGCGCCTTTGACGCCATGCGGAATGCCGTGCTCCACGCTCCTGGTGTGGAGCAGGCCGCGCTGTCGGTGGGCAGCCCGTTCAGCTGGTCGTTCGCCAACGGGATCAAGGTGCCCGGCCGGGATTCACTGCCACGGCCGAAGCAGGGTGGTCCCTACACCCAGTCGGTGACGGCCAACTACTTCGCCACCATGGGCCAGCAGGTGCTACGGGGCCGCGGGCTCGAGGAGTCAGACCGCAAGGGAAGTGCACGGGTGGCGGTGATCAGCCAGGGACTGGCTACGCTGTACTGGCCTGACGCCGACCCGCTCGGCCGCTGCGTGATGCTGGCCCAGAGTACCGACTGCACTACCATCGTCGGAATCGTGAAGGACGGACGGCGTAACCAGATCATCGAGCCGCCGGCCGCGATGATCTTCGTGCCGCTGGCGCAGGTGGAGGGGCCGATCACGCAGCTGGCGCTGTTCGCCCGCGGCCGCGATGGGGTGCCAAACCTGGCCGCGACGCTGCGGCCAATTGCCCAGGCGGCCTATCCCAACCTGCCGTTTGTCCGGGTCCAGGCCATGAGCGACCAGATCTCCTCGCAATACGACACCTGGCGCCTCGGTGCCACCCTGTTCGGCGCCTTTGGCGTGCTCGGCCTGCTGCTGGCCGCCATCGGCGTCTACGGCGCCCTGGCCTACCGGGTCCGCGGCCGCACCCGTGAACTCGGCATCCGGCTGGCCCTGGGCGCCGAGAGCCGGAAGCTGGCGGCCATGGTCATGGGAGAAGGGATGCGGCTCACCGCAGTGGGCATCGGCATTGGTGTCGTCATCGCGCTGGCCGCGGGTCGAGCGTTGCAGGCGCTGCTGTATGGGGTGTCGGTCCGCGATCCGATCGTGCTGCTCACGACGGCGGGGGTCCTGCTGACCGCGGCACTGCTGGCCGGCTGGCTGCCGGCCCGCCGGGCTACCCGGGTGGATCCGATGGTGGCGTTGCGATCGGAATGAGCCAAATGTAGAAGTTGGGAAGTGGGGAAGGGGGGAATGCATTGGGAACAATCCCCCCATCCCCCCATCCCCCCTTCCAGTCTAATTTCAGATCTTCCATCTCTACCGGAGCACCATGCCGTCCATCATTCCGCCCAACCGCCTGCTGGCGCACCTCAAAGAGGACCGGACCGCCGTCGGCTGCATGGTGGTCGAGTTCCGCCAGGCCAGCGTGATGCAGCTGCTGGCCAATGCGCTGCTCGACTTCGTGCTGATCGACAACGAGCACGGCCCATTCAACATCGAAACCGTGGCCGACCTCTGCCGCTCGGCTCGCCAGGTCGGGCTGACCCCGATCGTGCGGGTGCCGGCGCTGGACTATGCCCAGATCTGCCAGTCGCTGGATGGCGGCGCCCAGGGGATCATGCTGCCGCGCGTGGTGCACGAAAAAGAGGCGGCTGAAGCCGTGGCCATGATGAAGTATCCGCCGATGGGACGGCGTGGCGCGGTGCTGGCCCGCGGGCATACCGCGTTCAAGGCCGGACCGCTGATGAGCACCCTCGAAGAGGCCAACAAGGAATCGATGCTGGTGGTGCAGATCGAGACTCGCGAGTCGGTGGAGCGACTGGAGCAGATCGCGGCGGTGCCGGGCGTCAGCGCCCTGCTGATCGGCCCGACTGACCTGTCGGTGGCCCTCGGTGTCGGTGGCGACATGGAGGCGCCGGCGCTGCACGATGCGATCAACAAGACCATAGCGGTCTGCCGCAAGCACAAGATCATTCCGGGAATTCATACCAATGAAATCCGCTGGAGCGGCTACTGGGCCAAGCAGGGCATGCGGCTGGTCAGCATCAGCAGCGAGACCGGCTTCCTGATGAAAGCCGGGCGGGAAGCGGCCGACGGGGTCCGGGGCGCGCTATGATCACGCTGAAGGAACTCGAGCGGTCCTACCCCGCGGGGGCCGGCAAGATCTGGGTACTGCGCAACGTGAACCTTACCATCAACCAGGGTGAGTTCGTCACCATCATGGGGCCCTCGGGTGCCGGCAAGTCCACCCTGCTCAGCATCCTCGGCATGCTCGACCCCGGATTCGGCGGTGAATTCCACCTGCTCGACCAGCCGGTTCACCGGCTCAAGCCCAAGGACCGCCAGGCGCTGAGCAAGAAGAGTATCGGGTTTGTGTTCCAGCAATATCACCTGCTCGACGACCTGACCGTGGCGGAGAATCTCGATGTGCCGCTGTCCTACCGCGACGTGAAGTCGGCCCAGCGGGCCTCGCTGGTGGCCGATACCCTCGACCGGTTCAGGATCGTGGGCAAGAAGGACCTGTATCCCAACCAGCTGTCAGGCGGCCAGCAACAGCTGGTCGGAATCGCGCGGGCCGTCATTGCCAATCCGCAGCTGATCCTGGCCGACGAACCCACCGGCAACCTGCATTCCGAGCAGGGCCGCGAGATCATGGCGCTGTTCCAGAAGCTCAACCGGGCCGGCACCACGATCATCCAGGTCACGCACTCGGAGGAGAATGCGCTGGCGGGGAGCCGGATTGTCAGATTGAAGGACGGGTGGGTGGTGGGCGACCAAGCCGTTAGTCGTTAGCAAACAGCCGTTAGCCGTTGGCCATTGGCCGTTGGCGGGCGACTGTTGGCGGGAGGTCGGCCCGGGGTAAAACGTAGGAGCCCCGGAGGGGCTATGGCCGGTTACTCAGGCACGCCATTGGCGAAGAAGCTCGGCATCGCTACTCAGACGCGGCTCGCGATTTTGTCAGCCCCGTGGGACTACTTAGAAGTTATTGGGCTGCCCCACAAGCAGTTCAAGATGGGACAACGGCTCGGCCGGTCTGAATCCTTTGTTCATCTGTTTGCCAGGACGAGCGCTCAGCTCCACACGCTGGACCGGATCGCGAATTCGCTCATCGATGGCGGCATGGTCTGGGTTTCATGGCCCAAAAAGAGCAGCGGTGTCGTCACCGACATTTCCGAAGATGCAGTCCCGCAGGCCGGGCTCATGGCAGGCTTGGTCGATGTGAAGGTCTGTGCGGTCGATGAGGTCTGGTCCGGACTCAAATTTGTCCGCCGCCTGCGCAACCGGGCTGTTAGCCGTTAGCCATCGGCCGTGGGCCGTGGGCGGGCACTGATTTGCCCTCTCGCAGCCGGCGGGCAAAGACGTTCAGCATTCTCCGGACCGAAGCTGTTGCCCGAAGCAATTGGTCAACCTCGTCTCTGGATAGCAGCTCGAGATCTCCGAGGAGGATGAGGTGGTATTCGAGCTCGGCTGCTGATCCCGCCGCGATTCCGAGATACCGGGCAGTATCCCGATCGGATCGCCCGGCGGTCCCTTCGACGATGTTGGTTGGGACCGAAGCAGCGGCTCGCCGTGTCTGATTGGCAAGCAGGTATCTTTCGTCCCTCGGCAGCCGGGCGGTGACCTTGAATACTGCGAGGGTCAGCTCGTGTGATTGCTGCCAGACCCGCAAATTTCTGAAGTCTTGCATCGTACACTCCCCGGTCTTTCCCAAGGGTAGCTCATGGTCCGCGGTTCTTCGTCACCCTTTCGACGCGACACCAACCATTTTCAATGCGGCGCCAGCCCTTGCGAGCAGCTGCCGGCGTCCCAACGGCCAACGGCCAACGGCTAACGGCCCATGTCCACCTCCCCCCGCATCCTCGTCGCCGACGACCAGCCTGACGTGCTCCAGGCTCTCCGGCTGCTGCTCAAGAGCGAAGGCTACGGCGCCGAGATGGTCGCGTCACCCGGTGCGGTGCTGCAGGCCATCGAGGTCGGCGATTTTGACGCGGTGCTGATGGACCTCAACTACACCCGGGACACCACCAGCGGCCACGAGGGGTTCGACTTGCTGTCCCGGATCCGGCTGCTGGACAGCTCGCTGCCGGTGGTGGTCATGACCGCCTTTGGCAGCGTCGGTGGCGCGGTCGAAGCCATGCGCCGTGGCGCCCGGGATTACATCGAGAAGCCGTGGGATAACTCCCGGCTGATGGCCACGATCCGCACTCAGGTCGAACTCGGCCGCGCTATTCGCAAAGGCCAGAAGCTGGAGCGGGAGAACCAGGCCCTCCGCCGGGAAGGCCTGCCGACACTGATTGCCGAATCCCCGGCCATGCAGCCCGTCCTCCGGCTGATGGAGCGGGTGGCTCCGTCGGACGCCCACGCCTTGATCCTGGGCGAGCACGGCACCGGCAAGGAGGTGGTGGCCGAGTGGCTGCATGCAGCTTCGGGGCGGGCCGGCAAACCGTTCGTGGCGGTCAATCTCGGCGGTCTCTCGGAGGGTGTGTTCGAGAGCGAACTGTTCGGCCACGTCAAAGGCGCCTTTACCGACGCCCGCACTGACCGGCTGGGCCGGTTCGAAGTGGCCGATGGCGGCACCATCTTCCTCGATGAAATCGCCAATGTGCCGCTGGCCCAGCAGAGTCGGCTGCTGCGGGTGCTGCAGACGGGGCAGATGGAGCGGGTGGGCTCATCGAAGACCCGGAAGATCGAAGTCCGGGTGCTATCGGCCACCAACGCCGATGTCCGGGCCGAAGTGGCGGCTGGCCGGTTCCGCGAGGACCTGCTCTACCGGCTCAACACCATCGAGATCCACCTGCCGCCACTCAGGGACCGGCGTGAGGACATCATTCCGCTGGCGCGGTACTTCCTTATCCGTTACGCCACCCGGTATCGCAAGGCGGTCGAAGGATTCGAGCCGGTCGCGCTCGAAGCGCTGCGCCAGGCCGCGTGGCCCGGCAACGTGCGCGAACTCGATCACGCGGTGGAACGCGCGGTGCTGCTGGCCGAGCGCTCGCTGATCCGCCGGGAAGAGCTGACCCAGGGGGCGGCGCCCACCGGCGGGGCCACCCGGCTCGACGACATGACACTGGAGGAAGTCGAAAAGGTCCTGATCCAGAAGGCGCTGGCCCGCGCCAACGGCAATGTCAGCGAAGCGGCCAAGGGTCTGGGACTTTCTCGCAGTGCCCTGTACCGACGTCTCGAGCGCTTCGGGCTGTGACCCGGACGCCGCTCGACCGGCGGATCCTGCTGATGGCCCTGCTGCTGGGCCTCCCCGCACTCGGCGTCGTCATTCTGCTGCTCTGGACCGGCGATTTCGCCGACCGCACTCGCTGGACCGTGACCGGCCTGCTGGTCTGCTGGACTCTGGCCCTGGCCTATGCGCTGCGCGAGAAGGTCACCCGCCCGCTGCAGACGATGGCCAACATGCTGGCGGCGCTCCGCGAGGGAGACTTTTCCCTCCGGGCCCGCGGCGCCCACCCCGATGATTCGCTCGGCCTGGCCCTGTTTGAGGCCAACATGCTGGGCGAGACCCTCCGCAATCAGCGTTTCGTTTCCCTTGAAGCCATGGCGCTGCTCCGCACCGTGATGTCCGAGATCGATGTCGCGGTCTTCACCTTCGATGTCGAACACCGCCTCCGGCTGGTCAACCGTTCCGGTGAGCGGCTGCTCGGCAAACCGGCCGAACAGCTGCTGGGCAAGGATGCCGAGGCGCTGGGACTGGCCCGGTGCCTCGAAGGGGAGACCCCGGTGGTGCTTGAGGCCGCCTTTGCGGTGGGCATGGGCCGCTGGGAGGTTCGCCGCAACCGGTTCCGGCAGGGCGGTGCCGAGCATCAGCTGGTGGTGCTGGCCGATCTCAGCCGGACCCTGCAGGCCGAGGAGCGTCAGGCGTGGCAGCGGCTGGTTCGGGTGCTGAGTCACGAGATCAACAACTCGCTGGCGCCGATCCGCTCAATTGCCGAGAGTCTGGGCTCGATCGTCAAGCGCCAGCCTCGCCCGGCCGACGCCGATGCCGACCTGGTCGATGGTCTGGATATCATTGCCAACCGGGCCGAGGGGCTGGGGAGATTTCTCTCCGCCTATGCCCGCATGGCGCGGCTGCCCCGCCCGGTACCGGCCCCGATTCGCGTCAAGGAGTGGGTCACCCGGGTGGCCGGCCTCGAGAAGCACCGTCAGGTCAATGTCGTTCCAGGCCCTGACCTGACCATTCAGGCCGATGGCGATCAGCTCGACCAGCTGCTGATCAATCTGGTGTCCAACGCCGCCGAGGCGATGGGGTCGGGCAAGGGTCAGATCACCATCCGATGGACCACCGACCGGGGAGCCGTCGAGCTGAGCGTCGAGGATGAAGGGCCGGGGCTGGCCCAGACCGAAAATCTGTTTGTCCCCTTCTTTACCACCAAGCCTGGCGGGACGGGAATCGGCCTGGCGCTGGGGCGTCAGATTGCCGAGGCGCACGGTGGCAGTCTGGTGCTGGTCAACCGGGGCGGAGGCAAGGGGGCGGTGGCCCGGGTACGGCTTCCGTTTGGTTGACGCGTCTTCGGCCAGACCGTAGCTTCAATCAGCATATTCCCAGCCTCAAAACTTCGAAGAAAAGCGGCGCGATCTGATGCGTGGCACCGGCCGAGCGTTTCTGTGGCGGGCCCTCGGGATGCTATTCCCGATCGTCCTCCTTTCGACCTGCACCAGCGACCAGGGACTGGCTCCGGAACGCCGGGTCGAAACCAGGATGGACCTCACCGGGCTGCTGCGGGCCGGCAGTGCCTTTCCGATACTGATTGACCAGGTCCAGGTCCAGCTGGTCAAGCACAGCAACCCCACCGTCGTCGTGTTCGACACCACCATCACCGGTTCAGGCATCGGCACCCAGGGGAGCGCCCTCCAGGTCACCCTGCGGGTGCCGCTCGATGAATCGCCGGAAGACTTCGATTTCGTGGCCATCGCGCGGGCGGGCGGGGTCGAGTACTACCGCGCCTCCGGCACCGTGACGGTCTCCACCAACACCACCACCACTACCCCGCCGATTACCCCGACCTATACCGGCCCGGGCGCCAGCGCCGACGGGATCGATTTCACGCTCGATACTGTGATCCAGACCAGGGACAGTGTCCTGCTCACCGCCACCGCTTTGGCCGGCTCCAACCCGGTGCTCGGCGTGCCGGTGGCTTTTGTGTCCGCCGATTCGAATACGGTCCGGATCCGGCGCAGCGCTGGTCAGCCCGTCAACCAGGCCTGGGCCGTGGTGCTGGCCACCAGCGGTGGCAACACCGTGGTCACCGCCACCCTGCCCAACGTGGCCGGCACCAATGCCCAAGCCACGGTGTCATACGTGCCGGGCGCGGACCGGATCGCCACGCTCTCGGGCGATGGGCAGACGGTGGCGCCGAGTGGTGTGTCGGCGCCGCTGACCGTGCAGGTGCTCGATGCCAATGGTGAGACGTTCCCGGCCGGAATTATCGTCACCTTTGCCAGGACCGCCGGTCCGGCTGGCTCCAGCATTGCGCCCCTCACCGCGGTGACCGATGGCCAGGGACAGGCGTCGACCGTCCTGACCGCCGGTACCACCACCGGGACCGTAACTGTCACTGCCAGCGCCAGCCGTGGCGGTACGCCGCTGACCGGCTCGCCGCTCAGCTTCACGGCCACGATCGCCACGTCGACCGGACCGGCCACGGCGCTGAATCCTAACTCGAACCTCAACCAGACCCAGCGAGTCAACACCGCGGCGAGCGCACCGCCGTCGGTCAAGGTGGTCGACGCTGGCGGTGCTGGCGTGGCTGGTGTCACGGTGACGTTCACGGCGGCGGCGGGCAACGGCATCATCACCGGCGCTACCAAGGTGAGCGATGCCCAGGGTATCGCGACGGTGACCAGCTGGACCATGCCCCAGACCGTCGGCACCTACAGCCTCACGGCCAGCTCGGCGGGACTGACGCCTCTCACCTTCACGTCGGTAGCAACGCCAGATGTGGCCGCCAGCGTCGCCGTCGTCTCGGGCGACAACCAGACCGCCGCGGCCTCGGCCGCGCTGACTTTGCCACTGATTGCCGTCGTAAAAGACCAGTTCGGCAACGCCGTGCCGGGTGCGACGGTGGCGTGGGCCACGCCGGATGGCGGTTCGCTGGCCCCGGCTTCCGGTCCCTCCTCGGCCACCGGCGCGGCGCAGACGGTCTGGACCCTCGGACCGACCGCGCCGACCCAGCATGCCACCGCCACCGTTGCCGCGCTGACGCCGGCCACCTTCACCGCCACCGCCAGCTTCGGCCCGCCGCCGATTACGCTGGGCTTCGCCGGGATTCCCGGTGTGGGCATCGGGCTCAACGCCACCATCAACATCACCCTGGGCGCCCCTGCCCCCGTCGGTGGTCGAGTGGTCACGCTGGTGAGTGGCAACACCAACCTGTTCAGTGTGGCGCCGACCACCGTGAGCATCGCGGCCGGGCAGACTACCGGCACCACGGTGGTGAGTGGCGTGGCGGCCGGCACGGCCAACCTGACGGCCAGCGCCACCGGCTATACCGCCGGCACCCTGTCGGTCACAGTGCAGAACCGCAGTATCAGTGTGCCGACCACGCTCAATGTGCCCTATGGCCAGACCGCCTCGCTGCCGATCCAGCTGCCGGCGCCGGCGCCCACCGGCGGCGTAACCTTTACGGTGATCAGCAGCGCTCCAGGAAGCGTGGCGGTCGAATCATCGCCGGTGACCATCACGGCGGGATCACAGGCCGCCAACGCAACACTGGACGGTGTGCTCCCGGGACCGGCCACGATCACGGTCCACAACGCGGCCTACATCGATGGCATCACCGCGGCCACCACGACGGCCGCGCTCGATATCACGGCGGGCCAGGTGGTGCCGAACGCCAGCTTCGGCAGCCCGATCACGATCAATTTCCTGAGCAACGGCGCCGCGACGGCGGCTCCGGCCCCTGGCATCACGGTCAGCTTCGTCTCGCGTGACTCGACCTGCGCGATCGCGACCGCGCCGGTCACCATCGCAACGGGCCTGGTCAGCACCACGAGCACCGTGACCTACGGTGGCAGCGCGACCTTGCAGTGCGTCACCTACATCCTGGCCACGGCGCCCAATCTCACCCCGGACAGCGTCCAGGTGGTCGTCCAGCCCAAGCCCGTCGTCTCGCTCAGCCCGATCACGGTGGGCAGCGGGCTGCAGATCAACACCGGTTTCGGCCTTGGCGCCGGCAACCACGGCCTGATCAACGTCACCCTGAGTAGCGACAATCCCGCGGTCCTGCTCTCGCCGGATGCCGGGACGCCGGGTGCCGCCAGCATCGTGATCGCCGTGCCGGATGGGGCCACGGGCATCGGGTACTATGTCCAGGGACTCGAGGGTCGGACCACTGATACGGTCACTGCCACCTTGACCGGCAGCGCACCCGGATTTACCAGCGGCACGACGACGGCGACGGCGGTCGAAGGCGCCATCGACCTGCAGGGGCTGCCGGCCACCACGACCACGCTCACGCCGTCAAGCAATGTCTATGTCCGGTTGGGAATCGCGATTGCGGGGTATGGCCAGCTGGCCCAGCTGCAGAATCTCCGGGCGGGGGCACCCGCCGCGGTGGTGGCCACCTTCACCACGCCGAGCAACGGGTTCGGCACCCTGCTCAAGAAGAACACCGCCCAGGGTGTGAGCCAGACCGCGCTGATCCTGAGCCAGCAGGACAATACGCCCGGGGATACCACCAGCGGCGGTATTGCCTTCAGGCCCTTGCTGTCGGGTGCCACCACCGTCAGCGGCACGATTCCCGGCTTCGTGTCTACGCCGTTCGCGACCCGCCCCATCACCGTGAGCCAGCCCGCCATCACGATCCAGGGCGCCACCGTGGGCAGCGGATTGCAGGTCAACACCGGCTTCCAGCTCGGTGCCTCGGCCCACGGCAACATCAACGTGACCTTGACCAGCAGCGACCCGAAGGTGCTGCTCTCCCCCAACTCGACCACGCCCGGCACCAGTTCGATCGTGATCCCGGCGCCGGACGGGTCCACCGGCTTCAGCTATTACGTCCAGGGTCTGGAGGGTCGGACCACTGATACGGTGACGGCGACGATCACCGCCACCGCCCCCGGCTTCAGCGACGGGACGACTCAGGTCACGGCCGTCGAAGGGGCCACCGACCTCCAGGGCATCCCGAGCACCACCACCACCCTGACGCCTTCAAACATCGTGTACGTGCGCCTGGGGATCGCGGTGGCGGGGTATTCCCAGCTTCAGCAACTGCAGAATCTCCGGGCCGGAGCGCCGGCATCGGTCGTGGCCACCTTTACCACTCCGGCCGGCGGCGTCGGCAATCTGCTCAAGGGCGGCGGTGCCACTCCGGGTCTGTCTCAGACCGCACTGATCGCGACACAGCTGGACAACACGCCGACCGACACGGCCAGTGGCGGCGTGCTGTTTCATCCGTTGAGCGCCGGTACCACCACCGTCTTCGGATCGATTCCCGGATTCGTGGCGACGACGGGCCAGTCCACCCGGAGCATCACGGTTACCCAGCCGACCTCCTCGATCAGCCCGCTCAGCGTCGGCAGCGGACTGCAGGTCAACACCGGCTGGTCCCTCGGCGCCTCGGCTCACGGCGCTATCAACGTCACGATCACCAGCTCCAACCCGGCGGTGCTGCTGTCACCCGACGCCACCACCGCAGGCACCAGTTCGCTCACCATCCCGATCCAGGACGGCATCCAGAGCGGTCAGTACTACCTCCAGGGGCTCGAAGGCCGGACTACGGATACGGTCTCCTCCATTGTGGTGGTGAGCGCGCCGGGCTTTTCGCCAGATACGGCGATCATGCTGGATGTGCCGGCGGCCCTCGACCTCCAGGGTCTGCCGGCCACTACCACGACCCTCTCGCCGGGCAACATCGTGTATGCCAGGCTGGGGATCGCGGACGCCGGCTTCAACCAGCTGATCCAACTGCAGAACATCCGGTTCGGCGCGCCCGGCCCCAAGACCGCCACCTTCACCACGCCGTCCAACGGGGTGGGTGAACTGCTCAAGGGCGGCACCAGTTCCAACGTCACCCAGACGGCCATCATCCCGATCGGCCTGGACAACACGCCGACCGACACCGCCTCGGGTGGCGTCATGTTCCATTCGCTACTGTCCGGCACCACCACGGTCACCGCCACCATTCCCGGCGTCACCACGACCGGCCAGGGTACCAGGTCGATCGCCGCCACGCAGCCGGCCATCACCGTCAACGGGGTGACGGTCGGCAGCGGCCTGCAGGTCAACACCAACTTCTCGCTCGGGGCACCGAATCACGGCGATATCAATGTCGTGCTGACCAGCTCGAACCCGGCGATGCTGCTGTCCAAGGATGCCACCACGCCCGGTACCAGCAGCATCACGATCCCGATGCTTGACGGCCAGACCGGTGGCGGCTTCTACGTCCAGGGATTGGAGGGGCAGACCAGCACCGTGACAACAACGGTCACGGTTACGGCACCTGGCTTCACCAACGGTACCGCCGCCATCCCTGTGGTCCAGCCGTCGCTCGACCTGCAGGGGCTGCCTGGAACCTCGACCCCGATCTCCGGCATCAACCTGGTCTACGCCCGGCTCGGCATTTCGAGCGGCGGCATCACTCCACTCAATCAGTTACAGAACCTGCGGGCCGGCGGCCCGGGCACGGTCACGGTCACCTTCACCACCCCAGCGGGCGGGGTCGGCACTCTGTTCAAGCGGGGCGCCGCCAATGGGCTGACCCAGACCGCCACCATCGCGCTCGGGATCAATAACACGCCTACGGACACCACCTCTGGTGGCATCGCGTTCGTGCCGCTGGCCAACGGCACCACCACCGTGACGGCGTCGATTCCCGGCTTCCTCAACCCGACCAGCGCGACCCGGTCGATCACCCTGTCCACGCCGACGATCTCGGTCAACGGACAGACGGTCGGTAGCGGATTGCAGGTGGGCAGCAATTTCAGCCTGAGTGCAGCGAATCACGGCCCGATCAATGTGACCATTACCGGATCTGACCCGGCTATTCTGCTCTCGCCGGACGCCACGACCGCTGGCCAGACGTCCATCACCATTCCGGTGGCCGATGGGGTTCAGTCGGTTGGGTTCTATATCCAGGGAGTTGAGGGCCGGACTGGCGGCCTGACTGGAACGATCACCGTGAGTGCGCCGGGCTTTGTCAGTGGCACCGCCTCGACCAGCGTGGTCCAGGCGGCCCTCGACCTGCAGGGTGTTCCGACCACGATGGCGGTGGGCGCGCCGGATGCCAGCATCTACGCCAGGGTCGGCACCAATTCTGGTGGCACCACTCAGTTGAACGCGCTGCAAGCGGTCCGCGCTGGAATTCCCGGCGGGACGCTGACCGTGACCTTCACTACCTCGGCGGTCGGAGTGGCCTCGCTGTTCACCGGCGCCGGCGCTGGGGCCGCTACCCAGACGATCCAGATCCCGATCGGCCAAGTCCAGAGCACCACCTCGATCGGGAGCGGTGGGATCGGGTTGAGACGGGTGGCCGCGGGGACCAGTACCATCTCGGTGGCGATCCCGAACTTCCTGATACCGACCACGGCGTCGAGTGTGGTGACGGTGCAGTAGGGGGGCAGCGGGGAAGCGGCGGGCAGGCGGGCAGGCGGGCAGGCGGGCAGGCCACACGCTGTCCGCCTATGTTTTTCCGCCGTACCCGCAGTCACTAACGGCTAACGGCTAATGACTAACGGCCCATATCGGAGCTGAGTCACTTTACTATTTAAAGTACTTGACAGTACTGAAGCCCCACCATACCTTGAGTCCCATGCGCCAGACCCGTCCCTATCGCCCCGGAGAGCCTCCGGCCGCCCTGCACGAAAAGGCGGCCGAGAATCTCGATTTCATCCGGGACACGATGGAGCGGTCCGCCACCTTCACGGGGGTGTCGGGGTGGGGCGGGGTGGCCATGGGGCTGAGCGCGGTGCTGGCAGCGTTCCTGGCCCATCGGCAGCCCACGGTAGATCGATGGCTGCTGGTCTGGTTCGGCGAGGCCGCGGCGGGCGCGGTCATCGGCGTGGCGGCGCTGCTTTGGAAAGCCAGCAACTCTGGTCTGCCGCTCGGTTCCGGACCGGGTCGCCGCTTTGCCCTGAGCTATGCCCCTCCCATCCTGGTCGGCGCGCTGCTGACCGCGGCCATCTACCGCTCCGGCACCGTCACCCTGTTGCCCGGGGTCTGGCTGTTGTTGTATGGCACCGGCGTCATTACCGGGGGCGCGTTTTCCGTTCGGATCGTGCCGGTCATGGGCGCCTGCTTTGTGCTGCTGGGCGCGGTGACGATCTTTTCGCCGGCCGCCTGGGGCGATGCGATGATGGCACTGGGATTCGGCCTGCTCCACATCGGATTCGGCCTGGCCATTGCCTGGAGGCATGGTGGCTAAGTCATCGGCGGCCAGGAAGCCGGCCGAGGGCCCCGGGCACGGCAAGCCCGGGCTCAAGGCGCATGACGGCGGTTCGGCCGACGCGGACGGCCTCGTCCGGGTCATCCACGAGCGGATGCGACTCGTCATCGTCAGCGCCCTGGCGGTCAATCCGACGCTGACGTTCAAC
>JBEPVA010000053.1:0-20034 GCA_041691295.1 Gemmatimonadota bacterium | reverse complement strand
GTGTATAAGAGACAGGGGCAACGGGAGTCCGGCGTGAGGATTGAAATCCTGACCCACGAGCCCGAGGAATTGCAGCACGGTAGCGGCGATATTGGCCTGGTAGACCTGGGTGGAGCGGAGGATTCCGAGACCGGGAGTATCAGGACCCATGATCGCGATCCAGATCTGTTCCGAACCCGGCACATCGTGCCCATGATCGGTCCAGTCCCTGGTCGTCAACCCACGGCCATGGTCGGTCGTCAGGATGAGCGTGGTCTGGTCCTTGAGACCGGGGGTGGATTGGATGACATGCCACAACTCACGGAGGAAATCATCAGTGCCGTGAAAGGCGTCGAGCAGCCGGTCGTAGCGGCGGGAATGGGCCAGGTCATCGGTATCATCGAAGCTGATGAAGAGCAGGGCCGGCTTCTGCCGCGTCAGGTAGTGCAGTGCGATGGCGCCGGTGAAGGCGTCGAGGCGAGTGCCATCCCAGAGCGGGACCGCGCGACGGGAAAGACGATCGAGCTCGGCGATTTCCGGCGTCAGCATTGCCGACGGAATGGGCAAGAGGCCGGCACTGACCAGGACCGCGGTTGAATCGCTGGCCACATATTCGTGGAAGTTTTCCCAGCTCGTGATAGCCGCGACGCCCCTCGCCGGCAGCGTGAGGCGCCGCCTCACATACTCCAGCACCGTCTGGTGCGAGTAGCGAAACCGATCATTGCTGGTGACATCCGGCTGGGCCTCGCCGGTCAGGATTTCGAGGTAACCGGGGGCCGAAAATCCCTGGTGATTGGTGATACCAGCCGGGCTGTCGTGATTTCGATCGCCGTATAGAACGCCCCGAGGGACGAGCGAGTCCCAGAACCACGGCATCAAGGCCCGACGTCGAGCGTCGGCCGACTCGCGCCAATAGTCACGCTTGAGCCGTTCGAGGTCGTGAATCCCGTTGCTGTCGCCGCCGGCGGCGATCGCCGAGTCCATACCGCCAAACAGCTCCTGTCCCCGGACCCCGTCGATGGTCAGCAGGATGACGTGCCGGGTCCGGGGCTTCGGCGCCGCCTGGGCGGCCAGTTGGACCGTAGCGATCACTGAGCCAATCGACGCGGCCAGAACGGCACGATGCAATGCAGCAATGATCATGGTTGTTGGCTGAGAAAGATGGCCGGCTACGCCGCCAGGACCTGGTCGGCGGCTTGGCCGAGTCGCTGACAGATCTGGTCCAGCCAGTCGGCGTGCTCCGGCTTCATGAGACACGAACGGAGACAGGTAACTTCCTCGACGTCCCACTGCAGCCCGGGCCACCACGGCGCAACGAGGGCATGCGGCAGGGTGACGAGCGCCAGGTGTAGATCCCGCTCGGCGGCGGAAGAGAAAATCCGCTGAGCGCGGCCGGAGGCCTCGGACGCCCTGACCGCCCCCACGCCCCAGCAGACGATGTCGAGTTCGGGTGGCATCAGGCTGACAAAGCGTGAGTCGTCGGACATCCAGCGATGGAGCGCGACTGCCGCCCCACGGCTGGCCGCGAGACCCCGGGCAAAGCTTCCGCCCCGATTCAGCGGTAACAGGCGTTGAGTGGCCCACAGCGCGACCGCGGCCGCGCCCGGTCGGGAACACTCGAGGCTGATCTCGCCAAGATGCAGTTCACCCGAGGAGAAGTACGTGTAAGGCGAGTCGTGTTGGTACAGCGTGCCGACCGCGGGGTCGGCGAACAGGATCGAGCCACAGCCGTACGGCTGCAATCCATGCTTGTGGGGATCGATCACGATGGAGTCAACCGAACCGAGGGCCGCAAAGGCAGCCGTGGCGCCAGGACCCAGATTGTCCACCAGGCCGAAGTAGCCACCGTACGCCGCGTCGGCGTGGATCCGGAAGCCATGCTGCTGTTGCAGGGCAACAATGGCCGGAAGCGGATCGACCGCACCGAGGGCCGTGGTGCCCATGGTCGCGACGACGGTGCCAACGCCACCCAGTTCGAGTTCACGGGCCAGTGCGGCCAGGTCCATCCGGCCGTGGTGGTCACACGGGATGGCGGTGAAGCGTAGCCCAAGGACCTCGGTCAGCCGGGCATGGGTGTAATGAGCCTGGGTCGAGGCCAGGATCCGCTGGCCCGGCCGCAGCCGGCCGGCCACCCACAGCGCCTCGAGGTTGGCCATGGTGCCGCCCCCGGTCAGGTGTCCGAGGTGACGGTCCCAGCCGAACATCCGGGCCAGCTGGCCGACCGCTTCCAGCTCCATCCGTGAGCTGGCTCGGCCGCCATCCAGCGCGTGGTTGTTGGGATTGAGGTGCAGCGCGAGGCTGTAAGCCAGCAGGGCCACCGGATGGGGCGGCTTTAGCATCTGCCCGGCGTACAGCGGATGGGGATACGGGAAATTATCGGCCAGCCGGGCCGCAACCTCGGCCAGCACCTGATCCAGCTGCTCCGGATCCTCCTGGGCAGACCGGGAATCGAATGGGGGAAACTGCCGAAATCCCTCACTGAGGCGAGCGAGGGCGCCCTCCAGGTGGATCGGGCTTAGCGGGTCGAACATGCGCACCGATAATGAGATAGGCTCGTCAAGATGGGGCTGGCAATTGCGGAAGTAAACCCGGAAAAGGGCCAAGCTCCGGTGAGCCAGGATCGGGACGGAAGGGCCCACCCCTACCACTGGTGGTAGTTGTAAAGGTCGCCCAAATGTGTCATAGTGTCTTAGACAGCGCAGCCTTGGGGCATTACATACCACGCCTGCGTGCTGGGATGACTGGCCTGAGTCAGGGTCAGTGGCCGATTGGTTCCGAGGGATCGCTGATGCTCAGCGGACGCTGTCCGATTGCTGCCACCAGATCAGCCGTTCCGGGGAGCGCGTCGCGGGACGCCAAGACGCCAACTGGTCGCGACGTCCGGTGACATTGCCCGCCGAAGTCCTCCTGATCGAAGCTGACGCGACCGATGCTGAGTCCACCTTCCATGCGCAGCGGGAGGTACTGGAATCCGCCAGGATTGCCCGGGCTTGGTGTGGCGCCGAGGCGCTCGATTTCCCGGCTACCCGCGGCAGCGATGCGTCTTGCGCCTTCCATCCGACTCCCCGCCTGATCCTGCTCGACCTCAAGCTGCATCGTCTGGAAGTGCTGGATGGCCCGCCGATAATCGCCTCATGAGACAGGGCGCCCGATGACCACCCTTGAGGAGCGCTCGCCGGAAGTCGAGGCGATTCCGAAGGCGCGGGTACTGGTGGTCGACGATGACGATCAGGCCAGGCGGCTGCTGCAGCGGATACTGGTCGGCGCCGGATACGCGGTCGATTGCGCCGCCACCGGCGAGGAGGGGCTGTCGATGCTGGGCCATCAGCTCTACGACGTGGCCTTGCTGGATCTGCAGCTACCGGGCCTCGGCGGCATGGAACTGCTCGCGGCCGCCCCGGCCTTTCAGACCGATTCCCAGTTCATCGTGATGACCGGAGATGCCACCGTCGATCGGGCCATCGAGGCCATGAAGCTCGGGGCCTACGATTTCCTGCGCAAACCGCTCCACATGGCCGAGCTGCTGATCGTGCTCGAGCGGGCGCTGGAGGAGCGGGATCGGCGGCGGGAAGTCGCCAAGCTGCGGCTCAAGACCGGGTCGACCCCGGGGTTACTTATCGTCGGGAAGGCCCCGGCCCTCAAGCGGCTGTTCGACCTGATGGAGCGGGTGGCTCCGACCCGTGCCACCGTGCTAATCACCGGCGAGACCGGCACCGGCAAGGAGCTGGTGGCCCAGACGATCCACGCCCTGTCCGACCGGGCCCGCAAACCATTCGTGCCGGTCAACTGTTCGGCGCTGTCGGAGAGTCTGCTGGAGTCGGAGTTGTTCGGCCACATGAAAGGCAGCTTCACCGGTGCCACTGAATCGCGGCGCGGGCTGTTCGAGGAGGCGGCTGACGGCACCATCTTCCTGGATGAAGTCGGCACCATCTCCCATTCCATCCAGGTCAAACTGCTCCGGGTACTGCAGGAGCGCCGGATCCAGAGGGTCGGCGGCAGTCAACCGATCCCGGTGGCCTTCCGCCTGATTGCCGCCACCAACGTCGACCTGGCGGCGGAAGTGGCGGCCGGCCGGTTCCGCGAAGACCTGTTCTACCGGCTCAATGTTTTTCCGATCACCGTGCCGCCGCTGCGGGAGCGCAAGAGTGACATCCCGCTGCTGGCCGCCCACTTCCGTAACCGCTACGCCCAGGAGAATGGCCTGACCCCGCCGGAGATCGGGCCGGACTTCATCCGGCGCCTGATGGAGTACGACTGGCCCGGCAATGTCCGTGAGCTGGAGAATTTCATCGAGCGGGCGGTCATCATGCACGCCGGGGCCCGCAAGCTTCCGGTCTCGGATCCCGGCGGAGAGAACCGCAGCTCGCTCGAACGCGGCACGATCGAGCGGGGCCACCAGCAGAACTGGACCCTGGAGCAGTTGGAGCGGGACTATATCCTGGTGACCCTCGAGTCGCTGCACTGGCATCAGGGGCACACCGCCGACCGGCTAGGAATCGACCGGCGGACTCTCTACCGCAAACTCCGGAAATACCACGAAGAGGGCCACCTGCCAGAGAAACACCTCGACTCGGCCTCCTCGACCTCCGACTGACCTTTCCTCAAGTCGTACCCGTCTCCGCCGAAAATATCCGCATCAAGACGAGACCAGCCTGTCCCAGCCCTTGGGCAAAATGTCCCATCCCCAATTTGACCTGCTTGGTGGCCATTAACGCAACTTCCTACGGGAAAGCCGCTTAGCAAAGATCGTTGCCACTGATTCCGATGGTACATAAGCCGCTTTTACCGGTGCGCATGAGAGCAGATTCAGAGTCTTCAATTACGGCAACGACAGGGAGCCAGTCACCGCAGGGTGCTGGCCCCGGGGACGATTCCATGGGCCACGAGCGGAAGAACCTGATCCTGGTCGTCGACGATCAGGAAGCGAACACCAGGGTGCTTTGCCGCCTGATCGAGCGGGAAGGGCTGGCCCAGACCTGCTCGACCAACGATCCGCGTGAGGCGGTGCGGCTGTTCACTGAAATGCGGCCTGACCTGGTGGTTATCGACCTGCACATGCCCGAAGTGGATGGCTTTGCCGTCCTGGCTCAGCTGCGACCGTTGACCTGGGGCCGGAGCTTCCTGCCGATCGTGATTGTGACCGGCGATGACAGCGCGGAATCGCGGCGCCGGGCCCTGTCGGAAGGCGCCAACGACTTTCTGGGCAAGCCTTACGACGCGGTCGAAGTGCTGCTGCGGTTGCGCAACCTGCTGGAAACCCGCCGTCTCCATCTGCTCCTCGAGCGGCACAGCGAGTCGCTCGAGGCGGCGGTGCACGAGCGGACCCGCGAGCTGAGCGAATCACAGCTGGAGACGCTCCACCGCCTGGCAGCCGCCGCCGAAATGCGGGATGACGATACCGGCCGGCACACCCAGCGGGTCGGCGAGATGGCCGCCCGGCTGGCTGAGTTGCTGGACCACTCCCCCGAGTCGGTCCAGATCATCCGGCAAACGGCACCGCTCCACGACGTCGGCAAGATCGGAATCCCGGATGCGGTCCTGCTCAAGCCGGGCCGGCTCGATTCGGCTGAGATGGCCGTCATCCAGACCCATACGACCATCGGTGCCCGGATTCTCGCCGGGGGCCAGTCAGCCCTGGTGGCGATGGCGGCCTCGATTGCCCGGTCGCATCATGAGCGCTGGGATGGGAGCGGGTATCCGGATCAGACCGTCGGCGCCGCCACCCCGATCGAAGCCAGGATTGTGGCGGTCGTCGACGTGTTCGACGCACTGAGTCACGTCCGTCCATACCGGAAGGCGTGGCCCGAAGATCGGGTCCGCAAGCTCCTGGAAGAAGGACGGGGATGCCACTTCGACCCCGAAGTGGTCGACGTCTTCCTGGCTCACGACTGGTCGGAGTTTGTGCCCCACGGCGAACCGGCGGGAGTCGCAGCATGACTTCCGGCGGGCTGACCCTGGTTGGGCTTTCCGGACCCCGCGGGGTCTCGGAACTGGTGCGGCTCGAAAAGCTGCTGTATCGGCGCGACCAGGAATTCGTCGCACTGGCCGAGCGGGCCGAGGATCTGATCACCGAGTTCGACCGCGAGCTGCGCTACGTATACGTCAATCCGGCCATCGAGCGGCTGACCGGAACCTCCGCGATCGAGTTCCAGGGACGCCGGCACGATGAACTGGGACTACCGGCCGAACACACCGCGATGTGGCGGACCCGGCTCATGGCGGCCTTTGCCTCGGGGCAGGAATCCGATTTCGAGTTTAAATGGCTGGTCACCGGCGAGGAATTTCCCCGGGAATACCAGGCCCGGCTCATCCCGGAGCCCGGCCCCGACGGGGGCATCGAGATCGTCCTGGTGATCTCCCGGGACATCACCGAACGCCGCAATGCCGAGCGGGCCGCCCGCCAGGCCGAGCTCTACTACCGGGCGCTGATCGAGGACAGCCTGGACCTGTTGGCCGTGCTGGATGACCAAGGTGTGATCCGGTATGGCAGTCCGTCCGTCCAGCGATTGCTCGGCCACACTCCGCTGGCGTTGATCGGAATGGCCGCCACCGATCTGGTCCACCCGGATGAGCTCAACCAGGTCCTGGCCTCGATCGCCGCGTGCCTGCGTGAACCGGGCGTCATCCATTCCGATGAGTTCCGGCTGCGCCAGCCCGGGGATCGCTGGCGGTTGTTCGAGGTGGTGAGCAAGGGTGTGGTGTTCGGGAATGGCACGGTGAATATCGTGCTGAACGGCCGCGACATGACCGAGCGGCGCCGGCTGGAAGCGCAGCTGCGCCAGACCCAGAAGATCGAGGCGATCGGCCGGCTGGCCGGCGGGATTGCCCACGACTTCAACAACCTGCTCGCCACCATCCTGTCAAACTGCGAGCTGCTGAACTCGGAGTCCTCGATCGAGAACAGCAGCCGGAACGGACTCGATGAAATCACCGGGGCGGCCCAGCGCGCCGCCGGGCTGACTCACCAGCTGCTGGCTTTCAGCCGGCGCCAGGTACTGCAGCCGACCCGGATCGACCTCAATACGGTGGTCCTGGAAAACCAGGGAATCCTGCGAGAGCTGACCGGGCCGGACGTTACGCTGGAGTGCATACCCGGGCAGGGACTCGAAACGGTGGCGGTGGACCGCGGCCAGCTGGAGCAGGTGCTGTTCAACCTCGCGACCAACGCCCGCGATGCGATGCCCGAGGGCGGCCGGCTGACCATCTCGACATCGAATGCCATCATCACCGACATGGTGGCGCGGGAATATCCGGGATTCCGGCCGGGCGACTACGTGGTCCTGGCGGTGCGGGATTCCGGGGTCGGGATGGATGCCGCGACGGCCAGTCACGTGTTCGAGCCGTTCTTCACTACCAAGGAGCCGGGCAAGGGCAGTGGTCTCGGCCTGGCGACGGTCTACGGAATCGTGAAACAGAGCGGCGGCTACATCATGGCGGACACGACCCTCAGCCGCGGCACCGAATTCCGGATCTACCTGCCTCGGTTCACCCAGAGCGCCGTGCCCGAGTTGCGACCGGCGCCGCCGCTCCCGCCTCCCGTTCCGCCGGCGCACAGCGGCGGCGAATCGATCCTGCTGGTCGAGGACGAACTGTCGGTCCGGAAGGTCACCGTCCGGCTGCTCCAGCGGTTGGGGTACCAGGTGCTGGTGGCCGACGGGCCGGACCAGGCACTGGCACTGGCCAGTGACCGCAACAACCGGATCGACCTGGTGATCTCGGACGTGGTGATGCCGCAGATGCGTGGCCCGACGCTGGTCAGGGCGCTGCTCGAGATCCGGCCCGGCCTTCGGGTGATCTTTGTCTCGGGATTTGCGCTCGATGCCTCGGTGGCCACGGGCGGCCTCGAGCCCGGCATGGGTTTTCTGGCCAAGCCATTTTCGGTCGGTGATCTGGGCCGAATGGTGCGACAGCAGCTCGACTCCCGGTCGGCAGAGTGACCGGCGGCAGGCGCGACCACCGGATTGCACCAATCAGCGAATTTCCCTTTCAGGGCGGGAACAATGGCCATGCAGCTTGATTTTCATCGGACGGATCAGACCGGTCCCGGTACGGTCCTCATCGTGGACCAGGATGCACCGGCCCGGACCCGTACCGCCCGCCACCTCGGGCGGCTGGGATATACCGTCGTGCAGGCGGCCAACGGCCCTGAAATGCTCGATCAACTGCAGCGCGGCTCGATAGTCGGGATCCTCCTGGACGTCGGTCGCGAGGCGGAGTCTGCCCTGGAACTGGTGCCGACGCTGCTGCAGCGCGACCCGAACCTGGGCATCATCGTGATCTCGGACCGCAACGAGGCGACCGTGGCGAGCGAATGCATGCGGCGCGGCGCCCTGGACTACCTGACCAAGCCGCTCGACCTGGCAATCCTGGAGCGAGCCCTCGAGCGGGCCCTGACCTGGCGGGAGCGACTGGCCTCGGACCGCGAGACCCACAAGCTGCTCCGCGCCGAGGTGGCCGAGCGGGCTGAGCTGATCCGCCAGGAACGTGAAAAGCTGCAGCTGCTGGCTGAGTCGAGCCTGCAAACCCTGGTCTCGGTCATGGAGGCGAAGGACCCCTTCTTTGCCGGGCATTCGCTCCGGGTGGGACAGATGTCGGCCTCGATTGCGACCAGGATGGGCCGCACCGACCGTGAAGTCGAGCAAGTCCGGATGGCCGGCCGGCTGCACGACCTCGGGATGATCTCGGTCAGTTCGGATATTCTCTCCAAGGCCAGTCCGCTGACCCCGGAGGAGTTTGCCGACATCAAGCGGCATCCGGTGATCGGCGCCCAGCTGCTGGCGCCCTACCCCGATCTGGCGGAGCTTTCCCGATTCATCCGGGGTCACCACGAGCGGTGGGACGGAGCGGGATACCCCGACGGCCTGAGCCGCGAGGAGATTTCGTGGGGTGCGCGGGTACTCTGCGCGGCCGAGATCCACGATGCGATGACCAGCGAGCGGCCCTATCGTGACCGGATTTCTCCGCAGGAGACGCTGGAGCGAATGCACGGACTGGTCGGCGAAACCCTTGACCCTTCGGTGTTCGAGGCGCTGGCCGAGGTCATCCACAACCGCCAGGCGCTCGAGTTCGTCGATTCCGCGCAGGCCCCTTCCGGCGGCCGCTCCAGCCGAATCAACCTGGAAATCATCAATGCCGCGTAAATCGAACAGAGCCGATCGGTTCGGTCCCGCCATGATCGGACTGGCAGCGGCAGTCGCGCTGCTGTCTCCGGTGGCGCTGCCGGCCCAGGCTGCCGCCTCGGTGACAGTCCAGGCCACCGTCCTGTCGGCCGAAGGCACCCGGGCGTGGCAGGCAGTGGCAACGCGACTGTCGGCGCATCACGACGGTACCGCTATGGCGCCCCCCACGACGCTGGCCACCATCGTCGAATATCCGGCCCACACGGAACCGGGCGGGGCCGAGCGGCGCCGGGTGTTCACCATCGAGTATCTGCGGAACTAGGTCTATACTATGCGTCCCATCTTCGATCCCCCTCCGGACGAGGCCATCCCGGTCGTGGGACCCGCCCGATCACGGTCACGAGCCCGCACGGTGCTGCTGTTCCTGCTGGCGATCGCGATCTTCGCGCTCGGCGGCGTCATCACCATCGGCTCGACCATGTCCTTGCTCCGGGCGCGGGACTGGACCGATCACTCCCAGGAGGTACTGGGAGAGGTGGCCAAGCTGTCGGGCGCCATTAGCGATGTGTCCGCCTCGTCGCGCGGATTTGCCCTGACGGGACGGCAGCCACTGGTTGAGGATTTCCATGCGGCAGCCGGCAACATCATCCTCCACCTGCAACGGCTCACCTTCCTGACTGCCGATAACGGTCGGATCCAGGCCCTGCTGGCGCAGCTGCGGGTGCTCGTCGCGATACAAACAGCAGAGGACGAGGCGCTGATCAGCGCTCGCAGGGCTGGAGGGATAAAGGCGGCTGCGGTCCTGTCGGACGCCAATATCGAGACCGCCACCGTCCGGAAGATCCGGGAGGTGCTCAATTCCGCCGTCGGAGACGAAGCGGCGCTGCTGGCCTCCCGTCGTGAGTCGGTGCGGCGGGACACTTATGAAGCCATTGGGGTCGAGATCATGCTGGGCTTCCTGAGCGCCCTGATCGTAGGGCTGGCTGCCTGGCGAATGACGCGCGAACGGCAAATGCTGTCCCTGGCCCAGCACGTCGCCGTGGCGGCCCAGCGGAAACTGGCAGCGTCGATGGTGGCCGTGGAGGGACGGACGGCGGACCTGACCATTCTGTCGGAGTTGAGCTCGGTGCTGGGAATCTGCCTCACTCTTCCCGAGTTCCACACGGCCGTGGCCTCCATCCTGAGCAAGGCAGTACCGGGGAGCGCGGGTGCCCTGGGCGTCATCAGCAACAGCCGCTCACTGGTCGAACTTCCGGCGACCTGGGGCATGGGCCAGTTCCGCATTGCGGCCTATCGTCCCGAGGAATGCTGCGCCCTGCGCAGTGGCCGTCCGTTCAGCGGCGATCCCGCCACTATGCCGATCAATTGCGGCCACACCCGGTTCTCGACTGAGCGGCGCTCACTGTGCGTCCCGTTGTCGGCCCAGGGCGAGACCATCGGCGTGCTGCACCTCTGGCTTCCCGCCGGGATGGACGCAGTGGATGCCGCCCAGTGCCAGCAACTGGTTTCCTCGATCGGCGAGCACCTGGCGCTGGCCATGGCCAACCTCATTGCCCGGGACGCGCTGCAGCACCAGGCCACCCGGGATCCGTTGACCGGCGCCTACAACCGCCGTTACATGCTCGAGGCCCTGGATCGTGAGCTGCTGCGGGCCCGGCGCCCCAACCGCCCGGTCGGCTTGCTGATGGTGGATGTCGATCACTTCAAGCACTTCAACGATGAATTCGGCCATCAGGCCGGCGACGACGTGCTCAAGCTGGTGGTGGAGCACCTGCGCTCATCGGTCCGGGCCGAGGATTACGTCTGCCGCTATGGTGGTGAGGAGTTTGCCGTGATTCTGCCAGAGGCCTCGGCCGCCGTGGCCATGGAGAGGGCGGAGCAGATGCGCCGGATGGTGCAAGCCGCTTCCCGCGGTCGTGAAGGTGGCGCGGTCACGATCTCGATCGGGATCGGGATCTACCCGGATCATGGCATCGAAGGCCTGGAGCTGATCAGGCGAGCCGATGAGGCGTTATATGCCGCCAAACGGGGCGGCAGGAACCGGGTGGAGCTGGCGAGCCCGGCACTCACGGTGATCACACCGGCCGCGGCCTGAGCAGCGGGCCCGGGAGTAACGTCGACCGTTCTTGCCACCGGTTCAGATCAGTTCTATAGTAGAAAGCCCAGTCTCCGACCCGGTTGCGCTTGACACACTGCCCCAGACCAGGTCCGCCCTCGCCCGAGGGTGATCGAATCCGGAGTTGCCGCGCGCGGGTTTCCCCGGCGCATCACTTCCCGCACTGCCAGAGCCTCCCGTGCCAACCCTGACTGCCAGCAGCGACGCCGGACGGCGGGTCAACCGGATGGTCTACACCGCCTTTTTCGCTGCCGCCCTGACGGTCCTCGTGGTGGGCACCCTCTCTCTGCGCAGCCTCGATGCGATGCGCACCGAGGCAGTGGCTCGGAATCGGACCAACCAGACCCTGCTTCGACTGAGTCGGTTACAGGTCAGTCTCCTCGATGCCGAGACTGGAGAGCGTGGTTTCCTGGTGACCGGGTCGCCTGATTTTCTGCAGCCATTTCATGCGGCCCTCTCCAATCTGGAGAACGATACGGTAGTACTGCACGACCTCTCGCCGGGAGATTCTTCCGTGGCGCCCGATGTCCGCCGACTGTCGCTCCTGATCGGCCAGCAGCTGGCCGGACTCGACACCGCCATCCGGCTGTGGGACCAGGGCAAGTCCTCCGAAGTCAGGCAGCTGGTCCTGGCCCACAACAACAAGGGGGTCATGGACCAGATTCGCTCGATTATCGCCCGGATCCAGGTCGACATGATTGCCGAGCGGGAGCGGCGCTCGGCCCAGGTCACCGGCGCGGCGGACCAGACCCGGCAGATCGTGATCGCCAGCATGGCGCTCACGATCCTGCTGCTGGGGGCCGCGGTCGTGCTGTTGATCAGGTCGAGGCAGGCCCAGGGCGCGAGCGAAGCCTCCGCCAAGGCCGCCGAACTCCGGATGGCGGCGGTCCTGGAGCAGATGCCGCTGGGAGTGCTGGTGGTGGACCCGGCGGGCATTCCGCAGTTTGCCAACCACGCCGCCAAGACAATTCTCGGCCGGGACATCGGGCCGCTGCAACCGGTCTCGAGAATGGCGGAGGTGTTCCAGGTCTTTCGCGGCGGCACCGACCAGATCTATCCGGCCAAGGAGCTGCCGATTGCGAGGGCCCTGCGGGGCGAGCTGGTCTACGATCCGGGCATCGAGATTCATTCCCCCGAGCGGATCGTTCCCGTCGAAGCCTGGGCCTCGCCGATCCGGGGCGCCTCGGGCAAGATGGTCCTGGCGCTGGCCGCCTTTGGCGAGATCAGCGGGCGGGTCGAGTCCGAACGGGTAATCAAGGAGTCGGTAAGCCGGCTCAAGCAGATCCTCGATTCGATCCCGCTCGGGATCATCGTGGCCGATCCCCGGGGCGTCGTCACCTTTCTGAACCGGGCCGGCCGGAATCTGCTGGGCCGGGACCTGGTCGACGAGCTCCCGAACGCCAATCGGTCGGAGACCTACCAGGTCTACGTGGCAGGCACCCGGAAACTGTATCCGGCCGCTCGGCGCGGGCTTACTCGCGCGTTGCTGGGCGAACATGTCTACGCCGATGATCTCGAGTTGCACACCCCCGACCGGATCGTCCCGATCGAGATCTGGTCGGCCCCGGTGTTCAACGGCCAGGGCGACCTGGTCATGGCCATTTCGGCCTACGGCGAGATCACCGACCGGCGGGAAGCTCGGCAGAAGATCATGGCGCTGGGCGAACGACTGCAGAACCAGGTCGATGAGCTGGCGGCGGTGAATCAGGAACTGGAATCATTCAGCTCAGCGTGGCCCATGACCTGCGGGCCCCGCTCCGGGCCATCAGCGGCTTTTCCGGAATCCTGCTTGAGGACTATGCCGGAAAGCTTGATCCTGAGGGCATCCGGCTGGCCACGGTGGTGCGGGACAATGCCATCCGGATGGGAGCGCTGATCGACGACCTGCTGACCTACTCGCGCCTGAGCCGGCAGCGGCTGTCGCCGATGGCGGTCGACATGGCTGCGCTGGCCCGCGCAGTGAGCGACGAGATCATGCAGTCCGCCCCCGTGGGGCCGGCCAGACCGATCGTCGCCGCGCTGCCTCCGGCCATTGGTGATGCCACTCTGCTCCGCCAGCTCTGGGCCAACCTGATCGGGAATGCAGTCAAGTATTCGCGCCACAGTGCCGCGCCCCGGGTAGAAGTCGGGTTCCAGGCGCCGGCCACGGCACGAGGCGCCACCGTATACTTCGTTCGGGACAACGGTGTGGGCTTCGACATGCAGCATGCCGACCAGCTGTTCGGTGTATGCCAGCGGTTGCACCGGACCGATGAACTCGAAGGCACCGGTGTCGGACTGGCCATCGCCCACCGGGTCATCACCCGGCATAGCGGCCGGATCTGGGCCGACTCACGCGTCGGGCACGGCGCCACCTTCTACTTCACCCTGCCATTCGATCAGGCGCCATCGTGACCGCACTTGCCAATGCCGAAATCCTCCTGGTAGAGGACAGTGACGCGGACGCCGAACTGACGACGCGGGCACTGCGGAAAGGCCGGGTCGTCAATCCGATCCACCTGGCCCGGGATGGCCAGTAGGCGATCGATTTCCTGATCGCCGCCGCAACCTTGCCTCGCGTCGTGCTCCTCGATCTCAAGCTGCCGAAGAAGCGCGGCATCGAGGTGCTGGAGTGGATTCGCAGTGAGCCCCGGATCAGGACTCTGCCGGTCGTCTTGCTGACGTCCAGCCGCGAAGAGCCTGACATCGCGCGATGTTAGGCCCTCGGTGTCAACAGTTACATCGTGAAACCGGTGGAGTTCGACGCCTTTGCCAAGGCGGTGGTAGATATCGGACTGGACTGAATGCTGCTGAACGAACCCGCGCGGTAGCTCGTGCCGCAGGGCCCCGGATCCGCGGGGCCCGACTGGAGCTGGATCATGCCCGCCGCCACACGTCCGCTATCCGAAGTCGATCGTCTCGACGCCCTGCGAGAATTTCAGGTGCTGGATACGGCTCCTGAACAGTCATTCGACGATATTGTGACACTGGCCTCGCGGATCTGCAACACCCCGATCGCGCTGGTCAGCCTGGTCGACGATCAGCGCCAGTGGTTCAAGGCCCGGGTCGGAATGGAAGACCAGGAAACCAGCCGGGACATCGCCTTTTGCGCCCATGCCATCCTGGGCACAGAGACGATGGTAGTGCCCGACGCCACCCGTGACCCCCGCTTCCACGACAACTTGCTGGTGACCACCGATCCTCATATCCGGTTTTACGCCGGGGCCCCGCTGATGACCTCGGATGGCCACGCACTCGGCTCGATGTGTGTGATGGACCGGGAACCGAGAGAGATGACGGCGGAGCAGCTGGACAGCCTGGCGATCCTATCTCGGCAAGTCGTGGCCCAATTGGAGTCGCGGCGGGTATCCTCGATGCTGGCGGGGGCGCTGGAGCGGGCCAAGACACTGACAGGGCTGCTGCCGATTTGCGCCTACTGCAAGCGGATCCGGGATGACGACAACTACTGGCGGGACGTCGAGAGCTTTTTCAAGGCCCATGCACCAGTGGAATTTTCCCACGCTATCTGCCCCAAGTGCGTGTTCGAACATTTCCCCGACCTGGCCTGAGGCTGGCCGCCTGACGGAACCAGAGCAGGCCACTGACCTGAAAACCCGCTGGCAGTCGAGGCGCCGCTCGGTCAACCGCCTGTCAGCCCGTAATCGTTCGTCACGTCGCCGCCACTGGCGGACCTCGGCTCACTTCACGTCCGCCTTCAGTCGGTCCGCCCGACCCCGATCGACCGTGCTACCGGCGTCCGCATCGCCATCGTCGGCGTGGCTCCAGCCAGGGCTGCGGCCATCATGACCCTGCAGAATCCAGGCATCGATGTCTTCCGTTGCAGTCGAATCCTACGCGGCAGGGTGGGGTTCGCAGGGCGGGATCCGCAGGTATATTTGCCTCCGTGGCCGTTCCGCCACTCGAACGGGAGGTAGCAATGGACAATGACCTGCCGTCGCTGTTGCGCCGAGCGGAGGGCAACGACCCGGCGGCCGCCGATCAGCTGTTCGCGCTGCTCTACGAAGAGCTCCGCCGGCTGGCCGAGCGCCATCTGCGCAAGAGCAACTCGGCGCTGACGCTGGGCGCCACCACGCTGGTGCACGAGGCCTATCTCAGCATGTCCGGCACCGAAGCGGCCTTTCCCGACCGGGCCAGATTCTTTGCCTATGCCTCGCGGGCCATGCGCGGCCTGATGATCGACTACGCCCGCCGGCATTACGCCAAGAAGCGGGGCCGCCAGTTCCAGATCACGCTGGAAGAGAACGACCAGTCGTCTCCCGGGGTAATGGCGGCGGCCACCGACCTGCCAGCGCTGGGCGATGCCCTGACCGAACTCTCGGCGCTCGACCCTTCCCTGACCGAACTGGTCGACCTGCATTTCTTCGGTGGATTTTCCTTCATCGAGATCGCGGAGATGCGGAAAGTGTCGGAACGGACGGTACAGCGCGAGTGGCGGAAGGCCCGCCTGCTGCTGCACCGCACCCTGCAGGAAACTCCCGAGAGCGGCGCGACCAGCGAGAGCTGACGGTCAGCGCGGGAGCGAGTCACGCAGGGCCACGGCCTCCATGGCCCAGCGGCTGCGCCGGCCATAACCTCCGCGGAGTGCGATCAGGGCGTTGTCCGCCGCAGTCGTGGCTCCGCCAAGATCTCCGGTCAGTTTCCTGGCTCTTGCCGACAGCAGATCGGCGCGGCCCGCCAGCCCGCTCAGCACTTCCCCCAATGAATCGCCACTGATCGCCGCCTCGAGGGCCAGGCCCGCCAGCGAGTCCGCGCCCCGGGCATCCCCGATGGCCAGCCGCCATTCCCCGGCATAGACCAGCGGCAGGGCAAAATGACTGAGCGGTGGTCCGCCGTCGGCACGCAGTGAATCAAGCGTCGACTCAAGCTGCGCCGCAGCCTGGGACGGATGTCCTTCGGCCCGGAGCAGGCGAGCCATGAGCAGGGCCCGAATCGCGCGGCGGCCTCGTGGACCACCGGTGACATTCTTGCTGGCCTCTCGGGCTTCAGTGATGCGGCCCTGTTCGAGGCGCAGTTCGGTGAGCGCCTGCGGGAGCCAGGCCGCAAAGGCGCCGGCGCCCTGCGTCGTGTCCTTCCTGGCACGGCTCATCCACAGCTCGGCCGAATCGAGCTGGCCCAATCGCAGCTTGTTCTGGCCGTAGAGAAAGGCGAGCAGGGTCGAAACCTTGCCGGGGCCGTGGACCGCCTCCTGCTCCTCGATCAACGGCCGCATCTCCGAATCCACTGACGACATCTCACCCAGCTCGGCCAGTGCCCCAAACAGGAAGGTGGAGAGATTTGGAACCAGCTCGGTGTCGCCGTAGCCGGTCGAATCGAGATCGTGCAGCACTTCGCGCCAATAGGGAATGGCCTCCCTGGTCCGGCCGACCAGCCGGAGTCCCGAGGCCAGATTGTTCAACATTTCGTAGCGCAGGCCGTGGACATCGTCCCGGACCAGGGCGGCGGCGCGCTCGAGGTCCACGATTCCGGAGTCATTGACACCCGCGGCAATCAGTGTCTGGCCCTCGGCATTGGCACAGGTGGCCTCCAGTCGGGGGTCGGGATGATCGGCCCGGACCCGGCCCAGTGCCGGCCTGGCAATCGTCAACTCGTGCCGGGCGGAATCGATCTCGTCGTCAAAAGCAAAGCTGTTGGCCCGGACGCAGGCGGCCTCCGCCACCTGACCGGGCAGATTGGCGGCCGCTGCCATGGCGCCGGCCCTGGCCAGCATGGCCCGCTGCGAGGTTCGATCGCCGATTTCAAAGAAGCGACCCGCCAGGTCCGCCAGCAGTTCCGACCGGAGTGCCGGTTGCGATTCGTATTGCCGGCCGAGGACATGCTCCGCCAGTGCGTAACGCTCCGGCATGGTGAGGACGTGACCATCCCCGCCGCGCGAATCCCCGGCCAGCACCACCTGCAGCTCCGACATGGCCTGGGACCGTTCGCTGCTGTGCAGCGCTCCGTCCCGCTGGCGCCGGGCCTCCCGCATCTGAGCCAGCGAAAACACCGTGGCCAGCACCAGGGCGATCATCGTCAGCGCGGTAGCCGAGACAGCGAGCCGGTTGCGCTGAATGAACCGAGCCGCCCGGTAGGCCGCGGACTGGGGCCTGGCACTGACGGGCTTTTGCTCAAGGCAGCACTGGAGATCGTCGGCAAAGGCCGCAACGGTCTGGTATCGCTCAACCGGGCTCTTGCGCAGCGCCTTGGCAAGGACCGTGTCGAGGTCTCCGAGGCCGAGCGGCTTGGGCTCCCGCTCGATGAGCGCGGCCAGAACCTGGGCCGGCGAGCGGGCCAGCTGGTTGGTCGGGTGCTGGCCCGACAGCAGGAGATACAGCAGCACACCGAGGGCATAAACGTCAGTGGCCGTGGTGAGCAGATCACCCCAGACCTGTTCCGGGGCCGCGAAATCCGGGGTGAACAACCTGGCGCCCTCGACTGTCAACGCGGTCGAGTTCGTGCCGGTTTCGGCGTCGAGCAGTTTGGCGATGCCGAAGTCCAGCAGCTTCACGGTGCCGGTGGCGTCGACCAGGATATTCGACGGCTTGAGGTCACGGTGGACAATCAGGTTGGCGTGGGCATGCCCCACCGCGGACAGCACCTGGAGGAAGAGCCTGACCCGCTCGAAGCGGGTGAGCTGGTGCTGGTCGGCGTACTGGTCGATCGGCTGGCCATCGACGTACTCCAGGATGAGGTACGGCTGGGCGTTGCCGGTCACGCCGGCATCGAGCAGCCGGGCAATCCCTGGGTGGGTCAGCCGAGCCAGCACCGAACCCTCCTGGCGGAATCGCTCCTGACCCTGGGCACTAAGCAGGGCCAGGTGAGGCAGCTTGACCGCGGCCCGGCCCTTGAACCGGCCATCCACCCGATTGGCCAGCCAGACCGTTCCCATACCACCCTGTCCCAGCGGCTGCTGCAACTCATAGGCGCCCAGCCGCATTCCGGCCAGACTCACGTCAGGCGAGCTGGACAGGAAGCCGTGGCGATCGGCCAACATCTCATCGGCGAGCAACCGGGTCAGTTCCGCCGCCACCCCCGGTGAGCGTTCGGCGAGCTCCGCCAGCCAGGCGGCGCGCTGGGATCCCTCCAGCTCGAGGACTTCATCGAGCAGGGGTTCCAGGGTCCGCCAGGCGTCATGCGCAAACAGGGGCATCAAATTTCCGGGTGAACTTTCGGCCGAGGACGGCAGGACAACATATCGCGCTGGCCAGCGAACCGCGACGGGACTGACATCCCCTATATCGGAACGGGGTCGGCGGAGCCGACACCCCCGATGTCACATCGGAGGGGTCGAAATCCGATCTCAGGGAGAACGGGCAAGCTCGCCCATCCCTGAAAATTGTTGAACTGAACCATGGTACCTGGCGCGGCCCGCAGGCCGTTCCGGGTCGGTCTCCACTGACCTCTCAGGAGGACGTCATGTCGCAGCGCACATTGACAGGTTTGATCGGCGCCGGTGCCGCATTGTGGCTGGCGGGCTGTGCCACCGACTCACCGACGGCACCGGCCACGGCGCCGGACCTCCTTCGGCATCCGACGCCCGAGCTGGTGGCGACGGTGAGAGCTCTGGCGGTCGGCCGGAAGATCGGGCCCCTGCCCGGTCGCCGATTCGTCCGCCCGTCGCTGGTCGAGCTGGGCCAGGCCCTGGCCTTCGACAAGGAGCTGTCCGGCAACCGCGACATCTCGTGCATGACGTGCCACCTGCCGAAATTCGGCACTGGCGACTTCCGGAGTCTCTCCATCGGGACCGGTGCCACCGGGCTGGGCCCCACCAGAGTTCACCCGCAGGGGCTGTTCATTCCCCGCAATGCACCGCCGGCGTTCAACCTCACTTCCATGACATCGCTGTTCTGGGACGGCCGGGTCTCGACCGATGCCCAGGGCCGGTTCCACACGCCCGCCGAGGGCAAGCTGTCGCCGGAGATGAAGCGGGTCTTCGAATTCGGTGCCCTCTCCGCCCAGCCGCTGTTCCCGGTCATGGCCCGGGATGAAATGCGGGGCTTCGGGGGCAACGAACTCGCCGCCATTCCCGACGAACAGATGCAGCGGATATGGGGTGGGCTGATGGACCGTCTGGGGCGGATTCCGGAATACCGCCGGATGTTCGAGCGGGCTTACCCCGGCACCCCATTCCGGCGAATGACCTTTGCCCACGCGAGCAACGCCATCGCCGGGTTCCTGGCCGCGCGATTCAACACCAATGACGCGCCCTGGGACCGGTTCCTGGCCGGACGGGACAACGCACTGACGCCCGAGCAGCTCGAGGGTGCCAAGACCTTCCTCACGCTCAAGTGCTCGATCTGCCACAACGGGCCGACCTTCAGCGACGGCCAGTTCCACAATGTGGCGGTGGCCCAGTTCGGCCCCGGCAAGGGCAACGGGCCGAGCGGCCGGGATGATTTCGGCCGGTTCAATGTCGATCCCCAGGCGGCGCTCAAGTACGCCTTCCGGACGACCCCGCTCCGCAACGTGGTGCTGACCGCACCCTACGGGCACGACGGCGCGATCATGAACCTGCGGGACTTCATCGCGCACTACAGCGAGTCCGACCTCAAGCTGCAGGCGTTCGACCCGGCAACGCTGGAACCGTTGCTGCGCGGGACCATGGTAGCCAATACGGCGGACATCCTGATGACGCGGGACACCATCATCCGCGGCGTGGTGCTGACCGATTCACTGATCGATGAGCTCACGACCTTCATGACCGCCCTGACCGATGATCCTGCGCACTTCGGCAGCGTTGTGCCCGGTCGAGTGCCGAGTGGCCTGTCGGTCGACAATCCGTAGGCGAGCGGGCGGACGGGCGGACGGGCGGACGGGCGGACGGGCGGACGGGCGGACGGGCGG
>JBEPVA010000052.1:0-20054 GCA_041691295.1 Gemmatimonadota bacterium | reverse complement strand
CCCTCGGGGTGCCGGTCTGCCTGTTCTGGCAGCGGCGAAACCAAAAATCGATTGAAACCTGACTCGGGTCGGTAAAGGCTTTTCGCCTTTCGCCTTTCGCCTTTCGCCTTTCGCCTTTCGCCTTTCGCGTTTCGCCTCTCGTCTATCGCCTCTTCTTCACCGTCCCCGCGACAATGAACGTCCGGCCCGACCTGAACCCGTTCACCATGCTCCACGCCGAAGTGACCAGGTAGTCGGTCATCCCGTCGCCATCGATGTCGCCGACGCCCACGGCGTCGAAGCCCAGGGTCTCGCCAGGTACCTTGCCAGTGATGGTCTGCAGCACCTTGCCGTCCTTGCCCGAGAGGACCTGCACCCGGCCGCCTGACCATGCCGAACCGCTGTATTGCCAGGAGCCGATGACCAGGTCCGCGGCGCCATCGCCGTCCACATCTCCGGTGCGGGCCGCGCCGATCCCGAACGCCTCTCCCGGGACCTCACCGGTGAAGGTGCGGGTTACCGCCCCAGTCTTTCCGGAGTAGACATACGCGCGGCCGGTGGCCCGCCCCTTGGCGGTATTGGGAAAATCGGCCGCGTAGACATCCGGCACGCCGTCCCCGTCGACATCCCCGATGACCGAGACGAACATTCCGCCCAGGGCAATCCCGGTGGAGTCCGACTCCTCGACGAAGCGCGGCTTGGGCTCGAGGCGGTTGTAGATGTAGATCCGACCCGTGCTCTGTGCGCCGGCGCCGGGCGCGCCGACGATGAGTGTGGGCCCTGAACCACCGACGGTCGAACCGAAGCCGTCGCCTTTGCGCTCGCCGTCGAGCGTCTCGATCCGGTGTCCGTCCTTGCCCGAGAAGATGTAGACCCGGCCGACGGCCTCGTGACTCGAGGGAGAACCCGCCGCCATATCGGGCCGGCCATCGCCGTCGAGGTCCCCGACACCAGAGGCGGAGGCGCCCAGGTCGCCATCGGTCGAATCCCCCTTGAGCCTGAGCAACTCCTTGCCATCGCGGCCCGAAAAGACCAGCACTGCGTTCATCCCCGGCGCTCCCGCCACCACGTCCGGCACTCCATCGCCGTTCACGTCACCGGCGGCCTCGAGACCAGTGCCCAGCGCCGCACCGCTGTCACCCACCACCTTCCAGAGCAGCTTGCCCGACTTGCCGGAATAGGCGTACACCGTGCCCCGGGTATTGCCGTAGGGCGGATTGCCAGTGGCCGAGATGGTGATATCGGTGATGTGATCACCGTCGACATCGCCGATGCCGCGCGCGATCCAGCCGAATTCGTCACCCGCCGCCTCGCCCCGCCACTCGTGAATGATCCGGGTACCTGGTTCGACGAACGGCGGGTCGAACTTGATCTTGTCGGGAAACAGATCGGCAAATCGGGCATCATCATGCAGTTTCTTCACCGCCGGTATGGCGGCAACGCCCGTCAAATCGGTGCGGCCCCGCAGCTGCTGCAACCAATGGTACGCGTCATCGGCTCGGCCTGAATCGGCATACATCCCGAGCAGCGTCATCTCGGCCTGGGGAACCGGACCGGGCATGTTGCCCACCGCGTGGCCCAGCGCCTCTGCCGCCTGATCGATATGGCCGAGCTGCCGGTGGGCATTGCCGAGGGTAAACCAGGCCCCGCCCGCCTTCGGGTGGGCGGCCACGAACGGCGTGAGCATCGCGATGACGTCGGCCTGCTTGTGCTGGCCCATGAGCTGGCGGGCCTGGGTGATCGTGTCCTGCGCGGCAGGAGAGAGCTGGGCGGTGACCGGGGGGGCAATCGCGAGCAGCGAGAGCAGCCAGGCGGTCGAGCAGAGTTTGAGAATCATGACCCAAGATCCACCCTGTGAAGTTCGTGGCTATCAGATTCTTGCGCGGGATGGACCACGAAACCGTCTGAAGCGTTACGCCGTATCACCTTACCCCTCCCAGGATGCACGCTGGATGCGCCGTCGAATCGTCTACGCCGTGCTGCCGTGGTTCGTGACAGCCGGTTGCGCCGCTCATCACCTCGGTTCCACCATGGTCGCTGGGAACGCAGAGCTGGTCGGACCCGGCGTGATCTCAACCGAGTTGCCGGAATTCGCCACTACGATGACGCCGGATGGACACACCCTCTTCTTCAATCGCGCCAGCGCCGACCGGTCGAAGCTTACGATCATGATGTCGAGCCGTCGCGGGGAACAATGGACCGTGGCGGTTGCCGCACCATTCTCTGGACAATACCGCGATGTCGACCCGTTCGTGATGCCCGACGGGCGGCGGCTGTATTTCACGTCCGACCGGCCGAGGCCTGGCCGCCCGGTCTCGATGAATTTCTGGTACGTCGAACGTACCGCCGACGGCTGGAGCGAGCCCAGGGACGCCGGGGACCCGATCAACTCCGACTCGACTGACATCTTTGTTTCGATTTCGCGGAGCGGCGAGATGCTGTTCAACTCCACCCGGGACGGGCCAAGGCGGGTCTATCAGAGTTCCATCCGCGCCGGCGCCTGGCGGGGGCCGGTGCCAGTGAGCTTCGGCAGCGTTATCGATGCCGGCAACCCGATGATCTCGCCCGATGGACGGTACGCCATCCTGGTTCGAGTGGCGCCCGGTGCCAAGGCTGATCTCTGGACCTCCTGCCGCACGCCGGATGGCTGGGCCGAGCCCCAGCCCCTAATCGCCGCGAACTCGCCTTACGCCGAGTTTGCCGCCGGCTTCGGAGCGGGGGCTCACGAGCTCTACTTCACCTCGGAGCGCCCCGGCATCGTCGGGGCGCTGCCCGATTCCATTCGTCCTCCCAGTGACCTCTACCGGATCAGGCTCGAGAAGGGGTTTCCCGGCTGCCGCTGACCGCGGCGCCGGTCAGGATCCTGGACGCCTGACCCAGCGCCCCGATTGCTGGGTGACCCAGCTCTTGCCGCTGTCTGGTGAGATGGCGTAGGTCTGGCGCACGGTGTCGGCCGACATCCGCTCGATGGTGTTGGAGGCCAGGACCCGCTTGCCTGCCGGGTCGAGGACCCAGCCGAGGAAGTGCATCACCCCGGCCTGCACGGTCCCCTCGAAGTCGTTGGAGCTGTTGTTGTCGTCGTTCCAGACCATCCGCCAGGTGCGGCGGTTGACGTCGTAGAAGCTCATGCTCATCCCCCCGCCTCCGCCGGGCCGCTTGCTGCTGAACTGCTCGACAAAAACGCACCCCTCATAGCTCCGGGTGTTGACCGCCACGCCGGAGGGTGGCACGGTCGGCTGGCTCCAGGCCCCGACGTCAAAGGTGCCGGCCCAGAAATCGAAATCGTGAATGGACCGGCAGGGATAGCGCACTCCCTCCGCGCTGGCAACGATGGCGGCGTACTCCGGTCGGCTCCTGACCGCCGCCAGACCGGGCTCGCTGTCAGTGAGCCCAGCCGGAAATCCGATCTTGGCGGCCTCGCGAAGCTGGTTGAGGGCCCGGTCGAACTCCTGGTTCTGGCTGTAGACCCTCGCCAGTCGAAGCTCCACCATCATCGGCTGGAATCCCAGTCCCGCGGCTCGCTCGTAGGCCTTGGCGGCCTCGCCGAATTTCTTCTGCGGCTCCAGGCTGGCGCCGAGCCTGAACCAGAGCAGCCCATTGGAGGAGTCGCGGGCGGCCAGCGACTCGAACGCCCGGGCCGCCTCGGCCCATTGCTGGGCCCGGAACAGCGAATCGGCATGCTGCATCATCGGATTGGGCCCGCCGGAGCGCTGCTGTGCCGTCGCCGGGATGACAGCCACGCCAAGAATGAGACCGGCCAGACGGAGCGCCCTCGGTCGAATGAGACGGGTTACCACAGATGAACCCTCCGTTCTGGAGTAAGGTAGAGGCTGTCACCGGGCCGGACATCGAACGCCTGGTACCACTCATCCATGTTGCGGGCGGGGCCGTTGACCCGGAGGAAGGTCGGGGCATTGTTGGCCGTGACCACCTGGGCGCGGAGGAACGGCACCGCAAACTTGGCCCGCCACATCTGGGCCCGACCGAGGAACACCCGCTGGTCGCCGGTGAAGCCACTGAGCACCGGCGAGGGCCGGCCCTTGAGCGCCAGCCGATAGGCATCCAGGGCCGCGAGCCACCCACCGAGATCCTGCACTGCCTGGTCGGCCACCAGCTCTCCGCGCACATGAATGCCGGGCAGTGGTTCGACCGCCGAATACTGATCCGCCACCTGGCGGCTCAGCGCCTCGAAGTGGGCTGACTCCTCGGCGGTCCACCAATCGCGCAGCTGGCCGGTTTCGTCATAGTGCCTGCCGAGATCGGAGAAACCCGTCACCATGTCCTGGCCGATGAGGACTCCGACGGCGCCGTAGTTGACCGCCGGGTCGGCCCGGAGGTCGAAGAAGGGCGGCTGCAGCAGACCCGCCGGCAGTTCCACGCTGTTGGTGGTGGGGTCGTAGTTGTAGTTGGCCGTCTGCGCGGTCATGACCCACGCCGTCCGGTCGAACGGCTGGCGCAGTTGACGGATCTGCCGCTTCCAGTCATAGGCCACGGTGCGCACCACGTTGCCGTACAGATCGTCGTCCCGGATGACCAGTCCGGTATAATCGCGGTCGTGGTCAGGATAGCCGACGTGGAAGGTCATCCGGGCCAGCTTGGCCCGGGCCCGGCGCCTGGTCGCCGGACTCATCCAGCTCAACTTCGACAGGCGGGCGTCGAAGGCGGCCCTGATATTCTCCGCCATGGCCGTGACGGCCGCCTTGATCTCCGGCGACGAATACCGGGTGGCGTAGAGGCTGCCAATCATCGGGCCGATGGCATTGCCGAGCAGTACTCCGGCCCGGAAACCATCGCGCGGCGGCAGGGCATTGAGCCGGCCGGCGTTGAACGTCTTGACCCGGAAATCGAAACTGGCTTCGGCGGCGGCCCGATTCAGGTTTGGCGCGGCGTAGTCGATCAGCGCAAAGGCCTGTCGCGCCTGCAGCACCTCGATCGGGGCCTCGGCAAAGATCCGAGCGATGGCGGGGAGCGAGGTGTTGGTAGTAGCCACGATCCGGTCGGCCCCGCCGAGCCCCGCACCGTCAAGGAAGGCCCGCCAGTCAAAGCCCGGCGCCAGCGCCGTCAGCTCGGCCATGGTCATCGGGTTGTAGTTCTTGTCCGCCCGCCGCGATTCCTGCCGGCTCCAGCTGACCGCGGCAATCCGGGTCTCGAGGGCCACGATATCGGCCGCGCGGGCAGTCGCCTCGGGCCAGTGGAGCAGCGTGAGCATCCGGCCCACGTAGGCCTGATAGGCGGCCTTGATATCCGCCTGCGCCGAATCGAGGTAGTACTCGTTGCCCGGCAGTTCGAGTCCCGACTGGCTGACGTAGACCGCGTAATGATCGGGCGCTCGCTGGTCCTGGCCGATGTTGATCCCGACCATCGTCGACGGGCTGAGCTCGGTCCCCATCAGGGCCGCCATCCTTGATTTGGTGGTGGCCGATCGAATGGCGTTGAGCTCGCGATCCAGTGGCGACAGGCCCAGTCGTTCGATCGTCACCGAATCCATGAAGGAGCGGTAAAAGGCGCCGGCCATCCCCCGCACCGAATGTGGATCGGCGGTCCGGTCGCTCGCCGCGTCACCCAGGATTGCCGCCACCCGGCGTGGGGTTATCCGCTGCAGGTCGCGCCAGTACGCGTAGGCCGGATTGGCCGAATCGAGCACCGTCCGCGCCAGCCACGCGCCGTTCTGGGAGCGGAAGAAGTCGTCGCCTGGCCGGACCGCCGGATCACGATCGCCAAGATTGATCCCCCACGGCCGTACCGGCTCCAGCAGCAGGCTGTCGCGCCCCGAGGGTGTGGCCGTGACGTTGGGCCGGGCGAATGACACCAACGCCAGCGGAAGGGCCAGCAGCAGCACAGTCATGGAGGAACGCAGTCGCATTATTGATCGTCCAGGTTGGCGTGTGACGTTCAGTCGGTCAGCCCTACATCACGGACAAATCGGCCAGCGGTTTCCAGCAATCCTGTGCTATGAAGCAGTGCGGTCGCGGTTGGTCCTGTCTGTCATCATCGTGCTCGCCAGGTACAGTGGCGGTAGCGCGGCTGGTCCCTTACCATGCCCCGCGAATCACGCGATCCGTTGCCTGCATTCTGGAAAGGAAATGCTGTGACCCACCCGCATCTCGACCGCTGGCGCGCCGATACACCCGGCTGCCTCAACCGCATCCATCTCAATAGCGCCGGGTCGAGCCTGATGCCCCGCGCGGTGACCGATGCCATCGTCGGCCACACCGAGCTCGAATCCGCGATCGGCGGCTATGAGGCGGCCGACGAACGCGCCAGCGACATCGAATCGGTCTACGCCGAGACGGCTCGCCTGGTCGGTACCGCGCCTGGCAACCTCGCGATCACGGCCAGCGCTACCGCCGCATTTGTCCAGTGCCTCAGCACCATCGACTTTGCGCCGGGCGATGTGATCCTGACCTCGCGCTGCGACTATACCTCCTACCAGATCAGCTACCTCTCGCTGGCCAGCCGGCTCGGCGTCCGGGTGATCCACGCCGATGACCTGCCCGAAGGCGGGATTGATCCCGAATCGGTGTGGCAGCTGCTGCAGCGGGAAACGGTCCGCTTCGTCTCGGTATCGTGGGTGCCGACCAATTCGGGGCTGGTCCAGGATGTGGCGGCGGTCAGTGGGCTGTGTGCTGCAGCCGGGGTGCCCTGTCATATCGATGCCTGCCAGGCCATCGGCCAGATTCCGATCGATCTGAGTCGGCTCGACTGCGACTATCTCTCGGCCACTGGCCGAAAATTTCTGCGGGGGCCGCGCGGCATCGGCTTTCTCTATACCGCTGACCGCGCGCTGAAGCGGGGGGACTTCCCACTGTTCATCGACATGCGGGGTGCGGTCTGGAGCGCGCCCGGCGAATTCACCATCGCTGAGACGGCGCGGCGGTTCGAGGATTGGGAGTTTCCCTACGCGCTGGTGCTGGGGCTCGGTGCGGCGGCACAGTACGCCAATGAGGTGGGAGAGGCTGGAGGCCAGCGCGCCATTCAACTGGCGGGGCGGCTTCGTACCGGGCTGGCTGCGATTCCCGGGGTCAGGACGCTCGACCGGGGCCACAACCCGTGCGCCATTGTCACGGCCGAGGTGGCCGGCCATGATGGCGGCGAGATCAAGCGGCGGATGCTGGCCCACAAGGTCAACATTGTGTCCAGCCTGCGCTGGTTCGGCCAGTACGATTTTGGCGAGAAGAACGTCGAGAGCGCAATTCGGCTCTCACCCCACTACTTCAATACCGAAGCGGAAGTTGATCGCGGAATCGAGCTGATCGCCGAAATCACGAGAAGCTGAATTCAGCCTTCTGGTCTGGACCTCAGTGCCCGCCCCCCGTGAGCGGCGCGCTCCACTGAAAAGTGCCCCACTCCATCACCAGATGGGCGGTTCCCGCTGGACCTTTGACCGGTACAGCCGGGTCGATCCGGATGGTGAACCGCTCCACATTCGCGGCCAGGGTGTCCACCGAGATTGGCCGCCGCGCGATGTCCTTGGCAGCGTCGTACTCGGTGCCCCACTGGCCCGACTCACCGCTGATGATCAGCATGACGCCCTGTTTCGTCGGCAGCGTGAACAGCGTGTAGGTCCCCGGAGCCAGCGGGACCCCGGCAAGCCTGATGGCCGCCGACGTGGCAAGCTGGGTCGCCGCGTTGGCCCCGGTCCGCCACACCTCATCGGTGGCGATCACGTCACCGACGAGGGTTCTGCCCCGCCGAGCGGGCCGGCTGTAGTCGATGGTTACGGTGGCACCGCCGATCGTGGCCCGGGCGGTATCGCGGGGGCTCAGGGATCGCGCCAGCCCCAGCCGCTTCTCGTCGGCGGCGAATCGCGTAGCGATGGCATCGATGTCCGGCAGGTCGGTGGTCCGACGCACCTCCTGCTTGTACGTCGTGCCCTGACCGGAGTAGGACAACAGGCGACCGCTGGTATCGACCCGCGCGAGACCAGTACCGGCCAGGCCGGTGCTGCTGATGGCGTACGCGTGGTCGGGTCGGCGCTCGACAGTGGCGTAACCCACGTGGCCTTCATCCCATCCCTCGAAGAAGTATTGCCCGACGGTGACGCTGGCCGAGTCAGGCTGGCGCCGGGCCGCGTCGAGCAGCAGTTCCCAAGTAGCATAGACGAATGCATTCCAGGGAACCGTTTCAGCGTATTGCTTCCGGTACGAGAACGAGCGGGTCCCGGCTGAGGTACCGCGGGTGAACGAACTCGCCTGATCGCTGAATGTCGCGGTGTGGTTGAGGTGCTGATCCGCCGGCGGGGCATTGGGACTGGTCGTCTCCATCCGCCAGCTCGTGATGACCCCGTTGGGTGCCAGCGTGGCTTCCCAGTGGCGGCGGGTTACGGTCGGCGAGCGTCCGATCGCATCGCCGACGATGTGATGGCCGGTGCGGATGACCCGCTCCACCGACGTGGTGTCGTTGCCGAGCACGGCGACGAAGCCATAGCTCTCCGATCGCGCGCAGGCGCCGAGCCCAAACAGGAGTGCGGCCGCGCCCACGACGATGGCTTGCGTTCCGGGTCGCCGGCTCAATTGCGGATTGATATGGCACCTCTCACTGTAACTGGCGGGGAGACAGGGAAGATCTCACGCCCAAAGCAGCGTGACTGCACGGGCACTTGCGTTGTTCGAGTACCAGATGGACGCTTGGTGAGGATTGGTAGTTTCAGCGCGGATATTGCGCAGAGGACGCGAGCTGGTTCGACGACCCCGCCTTGAGCTCGCAGGGTGTTCAACCCGCATCGCGGCTGTTCAACTGCGTCGAGGGGCCATTGAGCTGGCGGCGGGCATCGCGAGCGGAGCGAGAGGCGAGACCACCGCACGGCTGGCGGCGCCTGCCAGCTGAAGCTCGACTTCCAGCGGATTCCAGCCCAGACCCGTCACCATGCTGACGGTCAGCACCGCCAGCGGCTCGGTGTACCGGGCGCTGATGAGCCCACCGACATCGACCGGCGTGAATCCAAGCTCGACGAGGAGTCGCACGATCTGGCCCTTGGATTCCTCGTCGTCGCCGCAGACCAGCGCGGCCGGCCGCCGCGCGCCGATCCCTGGATCCTCCACCGACTCCGCCCAGACATGGTTCAATGCCTTGACTACTCTGGCCCCTGGTACCGCCCGGGCATTCTGCTCACCCAGCGAGCTCTCCCTGCCGACGGCCAGGGTATGTCCGTCGGGCCGATCAGGATTGGTGCAGTCCAGCAGGAGCATTCCGTCGAGCGGGCCCGCGGCGGCCAACGCCGCTGCGCAGTCAGCGCCTTCTGTGGTCAGCACAACCAGGTCGGCCCCGCTCGCGGCGGACGCGTATGTCATGGTGCCGAGTGCCCCCGTCACCGGATCGACCGGCCGCGCAGTCCGGGACCCGAGCTTCACCTGATGACCCAGACTGATGAGGCGTGCCGCCATCGCGCGGCCCATCCGCCCTGCCCCCAGCACTCCGACCTTCATCGCACTCCCCCAGTCATTCCCTGGTTGATCCATCGCGACGGTGTGCCACGGGATCGAAACGATCTGGCCGCTTCGTCGTGCAGGACTGAATCGGGGAGGGATCAGGCGGACACGTCGACCGCGAAGCGGGCCGCCGAGAACCTCGTCCAGCGGCGCAATCAGCCTCCCGGCGCCCGGTACCGCTCCCGGGCGGTGTTCTTCTCGACCTGCCATTTATCCCTGGTGCCGCCGTAGACCTGGTCGGTCAGCCAGGCAAACTCCGCCTCGACCTTGTCCTCGGAACATTCGCGGTACCAGGCCCGCTTCTTTCCTTCCTCTCCATTGCTCCATTTATAGCGCCGGGCCTTGAGCAGCTCCTTCTTGTCAAAGGCGGCATCGGTGGCATAGATCCGCACCGAGGTCTTGCGGGCCGACTCCAGCAGCTTGCCCAGCGGCGGCGAGCCGTCCTTGAACGGGCGGGCCAGCAGGTGCAGCAGCGCCAGGCAATCGGCATCGGCTCGGTGCGCGTCGAAGAACGCCTCGCAATGCCAGGCGGTCAGCACCGCCAGCGCGCTCGACGGATAGCCGGCCGGCCGCCAGTCGATTTCGCTCAACGAACAAGCCCAGGGACGGCTCCGGAACGCCGGAATCCGCTTCTCGACGAATGGCCGGTCGAAGCCGGCATTGTGCGCGATCACCAGCGCGGCCGATTCGGCCAGTGCCGTGGCAGCGGCATCATCGATCCGCTGCCCCCGCACCATTTCATCCGTGATCCCGGTCAGTGCGGTGATTTCGGCGGAAATCGGGCGGCCGGGATCTTCATAGGCGCTGAACAGTGGCCCGACCAGGTGGATCAGTCCGGTATCGGGGGCGTAGTCGAACGGGATGGCGCTGAGCTGGATGATCGCTTCGCGGCCGGAATCGAAGCCGGTGGTCTCGACGTCGAGCACCAGCCCTCGGGTCAGACGTGCCCCGGCCGGCGCCGGAGTCGGTACCAGCGGGGCGAGTTTGCGGAGAATCCGGTAACCGCCGTCGGCCGCGAGCGCGGCGGCCATCCGTTCGAGCTCATCATCGCGCGCGGTCATGAGCCTGGAATCGCCTCGCGCATGGCGGCCGCGGTGCGCCACCGGGCCTCGGGCTGTTTGGTCATGGCCTTGGCAATCACACTGGCCAGCTCGGCCGGAGCCTCAGGCCGGTACTGCCGCACATCGGGTACCGGATCAGTCTGGTGCATCTGCAGGACGACCACCTCATTGGGATGCTGGAACGGCGGCCGTCCGGCCAGCCCCTCGAACATCAGGCACCCCAGCGAGTAAAGATCGGTTCGGTGATCGATCGAATCATCTGCCGAGACCTGCTCCGGACTCATGTAGCTCGAGGTCCCGACCGCGATCCCGGACCGGGTCAGCCGTTCGGTGCCCGACAGCTCGATGGCCCTGGCAATGCCGAAGTCGAGCAGCACCGCGCCGCTCTGCCCCAGGATGATGTTCTCCGGCTTCACGTCCCGATGGATGATGCCCTGGCCGTGGGCGTACTCCAGCCCGGAGAGCACATCGCGTCCCAGCCGGACCACTTCATCGACTTCCAGCCGGCGGCGCTGCTCCAGGGCGCTCTTGAGCGTCGGCCCCGGGATGTAGGGCATGACATAGTAGACCAGCCAGTCCCGCTCGCCCGAATCGATCAGCTTGGAAACGTTGGGGTGCTCGAGCCGTCGGAGGATGTTGATTTCCCGCAGGAAGCGGTCGGCGGTGACGCTGACCAGCAGTTCCGGATGGAGGATCTTGAGGACGACCGGCGTGCCGCCAGGGTCCCGGGCGAAAAACACGCGCGCAGCACCGCCCCGGCCGATTTCACGCTCGACCGTGTACAGCCCCGTCATGGCCTGGCGAACGAGTGGTAAGAGATCTCGGCGGATGGTCTGCCCCCGGAAAGAGGACTGAAGTTTTCCCGGGGCGCAGACTTCCGCAAGTGGCGCGGTCCGACTCTACCGGCCGCCCGCCTTCCGGCTCTTTTCGAGCACCCTGGCCAGGCTGTTCAGGTACTTCGCGACCTTGGCCGAGGTGTAGGGCGGCGGCGGAGGCGGCGGCGGCTTGTGCGGCGGGAAGGTGACGTCTTCCACCGCGTCCCGGAGGTGCTGCAGGGTCTTGCGGTTCAGTTTCGGGACCCGGACCAGCTCCGAGGCCCGGCTCCTCATGACCCGCTCGAGCGACTGGGTGCTGAGCGGCGGCGGCGGGGGCGGCGGCGGCTTCTTGATCGGGAAGCTGTCGGCCAGGTCCTCTACCGATGCGGCAAGCGCACTGTGCAGGCGCTTCACGCCGGGTGAAGGTTTTTTCTGGGCCACGGGTCTCTCCTCGGTTACGGGTTGAACGGCTGCGCGGCCAGTTATGGCCCGCGCAGGACTTCGAGCCGGCGGCGGACCCGCCGTGCGGCGTCGGGACGGGACAACTGGTCCAATGCGGTCGCCCGGAGTTCGAGGCTCGCCGGCAGGAACGGTAAGAAGGCCATGGGCTGTCCGTCAAAGGCGGCGGCCATGACCAGCGCGTCGTCCGGACGGCTGCGGGCCAGCAGCAGCCGGGCCAGCAGCAGCCGCTCGATCGGCCTGGGCGCCTGCAGACTCCAGTCCAGATTTTCCGCGGCCGGGAGTGCCAGCGAACGCTGCAGCAGATCGATGGCCGCAGTGCTGTCCCCGAGCAGCAGCGCCATCCGGGCATCGAGGGTCAGCATCAGGGCGCTGTCATTGGCCACATTGAACGCCCGATCGCTCCGCAGGCGCTGCTCGGCAGCCAAGTCCCCCCGCGCCATCGCGTCCTCGGCGATCCACCAGTGCCAGAACTCCGGTGCGGCCTGGCCTCGCAGCCGCAACTTGGCCAGCACCGCGAGAGCGGTATCGCTGCGGGCCAGTCCGGCCACCTGGCCCAGGATGGCATACTCGATGGCACCGGTGTTGCCGCGGCTGAACAGCGAGTCCTGGCGCTGAATCACTCTCGGGGTGCGGCCCTGCGCCGCATCGAGCCCCAGCAGCAGAGTCAGCGCCGGCGACGCGTTGTCGGGTTCGGCATCGACCAGCGACTCGGCCGCCCGCCGGGCACAGCCGCTCTGCCGGGCGCCAACCGACAGCAGCTTGGCCGCCAGCAGCACATCGTCCGGATCCACCGCCGCCGCCTTTTTCCAGTCGAACCGGTCGGCCCCGCTCTGCAGGCAGCGCAGACCGAGGTCGAGCGGAAACCAGGACTCCCGGTCGGCGCCACTGGAGCGATACCGATCCAGCAGTCGTCCGGCGGATGCCAGCTCGCCGCGGCCCAGCCGGAACTCGATCAGATGGGGTAGCGCGGGCGCAAAGCCCGAGTCGGCATCGAGCGCGGCGGTAAAGGCGCTTTCGGCCAGGGTATCGAGCGGGGCCACGGTTCTCGGGAATTGGTGAAAGTAGACCTCACCGAGCAGCGCCCATCCTTCGGCCCAGACCGCATCCGGGGTGAGGGCCGCGCGTAGCGCCGCCACAGCGGAATCCGAGGAGCCCGCCAGGTAGGCCCTGAGCCCCCGGGCATAATCCACATACCGCTGGGGCAGGTGCTGGTCGTGCCTCAGCGCCAGGGCGGAAAGCCGGACCGCGTCGGTATCGGAACCCGCCCAGATCGCGGCCTGGGCGCCCTTGAATGCGGCGAGGGCCAGAGTGGAGTCGCGGCTCACGGCCTCGCGATACAGCTCGAGTGCCCGGCTGTATCTCGACCGGCGATAGGCCGCGTCGCCCTGCATCCAGAGCGCCACCGCCGCCGCATCGCCCGATGCCACGGAGGCCAGCGCATCCTCGGACAGCCTGGCACCCGGCGCCACCACCGCGGGCAGCAGCCGCAGCAGGGCCCGCAGACCCAGCCGCACCGGTACCGCCGTGGCCCGGGCATCGGAGGCGGACGCCTGGCCCACCTGCGAATCCCTCACCACATCGAGCAGCCGCAGGTCGACGGTCACCGAGTCGCGGGTGGTGACAAAGGCGCCGTGGATCGCGTAGCGGGCGCCCTGAGCCCGGGTCAGCTTCCGCATCTTGGTCACGTCGAGGGTCCGGGCGTCCTGCCGGGCGGCCGGATCGAGTAGCGACCATCCATCGATCCAGCGCAGGGCCGGGACCTGCTGCATCGCCTCGCTCAGCATCCCGGCGATGCTCTCGCCGGTGCGGAGGATGGTGTCCCGCTCACCCAGTTCGGCTAGCGGATAGCCGACCACCCAGTCGGGCCGGGCCGTCTCGAGCCGGCGGCCATCGCCGCCTCGGCTCCAGAACAGCGCCAGCACCGCGACCAGCAACGCTCCGATGCCGAGCAGGACGCCCCAGTGATGGCGGGCGTCCTCACCCATACGGCGCCAGGACGGCAGCGACAGGCCACCCTCATTCAGGGCCCCGGCAGTGAGTGCGGCGGCAAATTGCCCGGTCTTGCTGAACCGGTCGGCCGGTACCTTGCTCAGCGCCCGCTCGATGGCGGACTCAAGGCTGCGCGGAATCGTGGCCCTGACCCGTCGCAGCGAGGGCGGCAGTTCGCTGGTGTGACGGGCCGCTACCGTCAGCGCCGAATTGCCCTCGAACGGCGGGGTTCCGGCCAGCATCTCGAACACCACGCACGCCAGGCTGTATTGATCGCTGCGGCCATCGACGTCGGTCCGGCCCTGGGCCTGCTCCGGCGACATGTATTGCGGTGTACCCACGGCGAGTCCCACCGTGGACAACGTCGGCGAGCCCTCCGGGTCCGGGGCCCGGGCAATGCCGAAGTCTGCCAGCACCGCATGACCGGACTGGAGCAGGATGTTTTCGGGCTTGATGTCGCGATGGACCACATCATTGCCGTGGGCGTAATCGAGCGCGTCGGCAATCTCGGCGGTCAGCCTGACCGTGTCCTCGACCGAGAGCTGGCGTTCCCGATCGAGCCGGGAGCGCAGTGATTCGCCGGTGACGAACGGCATGATGTAGTAGAGACTCTGGCCATGAGGCAGGGCGCCTGAGTCGAGCAGCGGCAGGATGTTGGGATGGTGGAGCCGGGCCAGGGTGGCAATTTCCCGGCGGAATCGATCGGGTCCGATGGTGAACGCCAGCCCGGGGTCCAGCACCTTGATCGCGACCACCCGGCTGTGCCGGAGATCACGGGCCAGGTACACGGTGGACATACCGCCACGCCCGATCTCGCGATCGACCGTGTAGCGGTCCGCCAGTGCAGCACGGACCGTGTCCATCAATTCTTCAGGGATGACAGCCTCACACCAATGGAATGGGTGAGAATTACCCCACCGCTGTGAGGGCCGCAAGTGAAGCGGCGGCAGGCTTTTGGCCCGCCGCCGCGTCGTTCAGGATTTGCGCAGGCGGATGCTGCCGTTGACTGTACTCAATTTGAGCAAGTGACCACCCGACCCGATACTGCCGCGCAGGCTGGTAGGACTCATCTTGCCGGACATCGTGATCGGAAAATCGCTGTCGATCGAACCGTTGACGGTCCCGGCCCTGATTTCACAGGCCAGGTCGGCCGGCATGGTCAGGGTAATCCCGCCGTTGACGGTCGAGAAATCAGCGTCGGAATCGAGGGCCTTCCCCATCGTGGCGCGGACCTGGCCGTTGACCGTCGTGGCGTGCGCCCGTCCCTTGGTCGACACCTCGGCTGAGCCGTTGACCGTGCTGACCGTGGCGTCCTCGTCAAGACCGATGGCGCTCACTTCTCCATTAACGGTCGAGCCATCGAACTTGATCCCGGCCGGCACCGCAATGGTGAATTCCACGCTGACGTCGTCGGTTTCCTTGTTATTGCCCTCGTCGTGGTGGTGGTCATCGCAATGGCCGGTCTCACCGCGCTTGTTGGGCCACACTGCGCAGATCGTGACTCCGTCGCTGCCCTCGACCACTTCGATCTTGACCAGGTCCGGATTGCCGCGGCGGGCCTTCTTGATGGCGGAGACTTCCACTTCGGAGCCGGAACTGCCGGTGGCCCGGACGCTGCCGTTGATGCCCTCGATGTGAATCGTCTGGCCGGAGGCCAGCTTCTTCTTCCAGTGAAAGTCGTCGGCCAGTGGCCGGGGGGCCGGCGCGGGGGCGGCGAGCAGCGCCGACAGTGCAAGCACGATCATGAGAGGCCTCTCGGGACTCGAAGTGTGAATCCCGGCGACTAGTGCCGGGAGCTGCTGCGGCGCTCGATACGAATCACGCCGTCGAAGGATTCAAGGTCAATGCTGGCGGCCCCGCTGCCCACGGTGAAGCTCATCCGCTTGCCGCCGCGGGTGCTGGTCAGGGTCACTGGAAAATCAGATTCGAAGCTGCCGCTGAAGGTGGACACCGATACGGTGGCATCGAGCGCCGGAATGGCCAGGATCACCCCGCCATCATGCGAGCTCAGGTGGTAGCGGCCACCGGCCTTGAGGGTGCCCGACACCACCACCGCCCCATCCACCGTGGAGGCCTCGATCCCCGATGCCGTGACATTCTCGAGCGTCACCGCACCATCGACACTCTCGGCCCTGATCTCGCCGACCAGGTCGCGGCCGGTGATCTCGCCGTCCACCGAGTTGAGCTCGATCCGCCCGCTGGCGCCGGTGAGCTGGATGGTGCCGTCGGTAGTATGGAGGGTGACCACGCCGGACCCGCCCTCGACCTCGATATCCCCCTCCACCGTCTCGATATCGAGCTCCGCCTTGGTGCCGGTCACCGTCACGCTGCCCGACTGGCTGTTGATGTTCAGGATCATGTCGGCCGGCACGGTCAGCTCGAGATCTCCGTCGTACGGGCCGCCTTCATCCTCCTGGGCTTCAACCGTGACCCGGCGCCCCGACGTCTCGACGCGCAGCTGGACATCGTGGCCACCCGGGGCCCGAACCTGGACCGCGGACCGGGTCCACGTCTTGACGGTGATATTGCCTTCAATCTGGTTGAGTTCCAGCCGCGACCCGGCCTGGACCTGCACGGTCGTATCACCATCGGTGGTGAGCGGTGCGCCGGCCAGTGCCAGCGCAATCAGGATCAGCATGATTCCAACTTCCTTTCAGGTCAGCTGCGGGCGGCCGTCAGGGCCGCCGCGTGGCGCAACAAGTCGAGTTTGCGGACCCGGGTCCGGGCCAGGTGTCCGCTCAGATAGGCATTGCCGGGATCGGAGGCCAGCGCCTTTTGCGCCTCGCCGATGGCCCGATCAATCTTGGCCAGGCTCCGTTCCAGGACCTTCACGGTGGCGCTGTCGAGCTTGCTGCGATGCTGGTCCAGGACCGACTGGAGATCCTGCACCGCATCGTCGTAGTCCTTGCTGGCCGTCAGTCCGGCCACCACCGCGTGGACCTCACGCGGATCGGCGATGATCGTGGGGCCCGGAGTCGTCGCTGTCCCGGTGCTGGCCACCGTCTGGTGCTTGGGCCGCGGCACCACCAGCCACGGAATGGCAGCGCCCAGCGCGATCAGCACGATGGCCGCCGTGGCCAGCTGCGGCCAGGACAGGTTGACCCGGCGCCGCACGGCATTGCCACCGATGGCCGGCTTCTGGATCAGCGCCGAGATCAACTGCCACTGGTCGGAGCCGGAGTGATCGCCGCTCAGCGCCCGGGCCCGGCTCAGTACCCCCTGCAGCTCGTCCAGCGTGGTCCGACACTCGGCGCACTCAGCCAGATGCTCCTCGACCTCGGTCCTGGCATCGGCCGGAAGTTCGTCATCGAGATAGGCCGACAGCAGTTCGGTGAATCGATCGGTCATATGCCCCTCAGCGGTCCAGATATCTGCGCAGCGCCATCCGGGCGCGGTGCAGTTGTGATTTCGAGGTGCCGGTAGTGATCCCCAGCATTCCGCCGATCTCCTCATGGCGGAAACCTTCCACATCATGCAGGATGAAGACCTGCCGGGCCCCTTCAGGGAGCTGGCCCACGGCGCCGCGAAAATCCAGCGCCTGTCCCGGTCGTTCGGTCGGCGCGGGCAGCATTTCCACCGCGCCCTCGTTCTCGTGCCGTCGGCGCCACCGCCACCGCAGCGTGCTGCGACGGCCCAGCATCACGTTGACCGCCAGCCGGTGGAGCCAGGTGCCGAACGCTGACTCGCCGCGGAACGTGCCCAACTTGTCCCAGACCCGGATGAAAATGTCCTGCACCGCATCATCGGCTTCTTCAGGATCGAGCATTCGGCAGGCAAGCGCGTGGATTCTTGGCCCGTGCTTGCGATACAGCCGCTCGAACGCGGTGGTATCACCACTCGCCGCGAGGAGTGCGTCCGCCGTATCCGATGTGGCCGGGGCGATGCCGTGCGGTGCGGTCAGGGTGCGTGATTCCAGGTAAGGGTTCATTACGGCGACTTGGACAGGGCAGCCCCATCCATGGTTGGAAAGAATAAGGGGGGGCCGGGGGGCCGGTGGGCAGAATATTCCAGGACGACAGGCGTAGTACCAGAGGGTTCACGGTAAACGGTTCACGGTCCAGAATACCCGAACCGGGAGCCCACGAACCGTGCACCTTTAAACCTAAAGCTTCCCACCGGCATCTGACCCCAGTGACCCAAACCGAAGACGCGCAGATCCGCCTGGCCCGTGCGGGCGATGCGGAGGCCTTTCGGGCGCTGTACCTGGCGCACGCGGGCCGGGTCTTCGCCATCTGTCTGCGGCTCGCAGGGGACAGGGGTCAGGCGGAGGAACTCACCCAGGATGTCTTCATCCAGGTCTGGCGGCAGCTGGGGAGCTTTCGGGGCGTGAGCAGTTTCGGGACCTGGCTGCACCGGGTGGCCGTTAACGTCGTGCTGAGCCGGTTCCGAGCCCGAAGCCGGCGCCTGCGTCACGAGAGCGCCGAGGATCTCGATCAGTACGATCCGCCAGCCCGTTCGACCGGACCGCCGCCGATCGACCTCGACCAGGCCATCGCCCGCCTGCCGCCCGGGGCCCGACAAGTCTTCGTGCTGCACGATGTCGAGGGATTTCAGCATGAAGAGATCGCCGGGCTGGCTGGAATCGCGGTCGGCACCTCCAAGGCGCAGCTGCACCGCGCCCGCCGACTGCTCAAGGAAAGTCTGAACCGATGAGCGACTGCTTTGTTTCACCCGATCGAGTGTCGGCGTACGCCGACGGCACTCTGGCCGAGTCAGACCGGGCGGGCGTCGAGAGCCACCTGGCCGGCTGTCCCCGCTGCCAGGGGGAACTCGAGTGGCTGCGGGCTCTCGCTGCCGAAGTCTCGGCGCTGCCTCGAGCTGTCGATCCACCAGACACGCTCTGGAGCGGGATCGCGTCCCGGCTTGATCCCAAGCTGTACCGGTCCGAGATTCGGATGCGGCCAATGGCTCTTGCCGCCGCGGCCGTCACGCTGATGATGATCTCGGCCGGACTCACTGCACTCTGGATCAACCACAGAGCACCATCGGACCGCTTTGCCAGTGGCGACCCCGCTCCGCTCAGTGTTCCGGCTGGCGCCCACGACCAGTCGGTCGTGCTGGCCAGGCTGATGCAGCAGGTCCATCAGTTGGAGGCATCGCTTCCGGCTCCGACCAGAGAACTGATCGCGACCCAGCTCAGGCTCATCGACGCCGCCATCCAGGAATCGCAGGCGGCGCTGGCGGGTCACGCCACCGACGAATCAGTCGAGCGGATGCTGCAGGCCCGCTACCAGCAGCGGCTCGAACTGCTCGAACAGGCCCGGCGCGTGGCCCGGCCCAGTTGATGATGCGCGCCCTGTCGCTCGGCCTGGTCCCCCTGCTCGGCGCGCTCTCGCTGCCGGCGCAGCAACGCCAGACCGTCGGTCGAGCGGCGCAGTCCGATGCGGCCATCCGGATCGAGAACCAGGTTGGTGCGGTACGGGTCACCGGCTGGGACCGGGACAGCGTGAGTGTCACGACCACGCTGGGAGATGGCGCCCAGCAACTGCTGTTCACCGGCGCCGCCGGCGATCTGCAACTGAGCATTGGCGGCAGCTCGACTGCGGCCGCCGATCTCGAACTCAAAGTGCCACGGCACTGCCGGCTCTGGATCCGGACCGCGACCGGGGAAATCGACGCCGATGAACTGGCCGGTAGCGTGACCGCACTCACCGTCTCGGGACGGCTCCGAATCGGCGGCACCCTGACCCGTGCCACCGCCGAATCACTGGAAGGCAACATCGAACTCGCCGCCGACGCGGTAAACGCCACCGTACATGGCGGCAGTGGCACTGTGGTGTTGCGAGGCAGTATGGCCACCGCGGTGGCCACTTCGGTTGGTGGACCGCTGTTCATCGGACTCACCGGGCCACTCAGTCGTGGCCGCTTCGAGTCGCTGTCCGGCAATGTCTCCTACAAGGGACCGCTGACGGCGGGCGGCACACTCGAACTGCAGAGCCACAGCGGCGATCTCGATCTCCGGATGGCACCCGGTCTGGGCGCCACCTATGACATCGAGACCTTCGGCGGCACGATCGAGGACAAGCTGAGCGGCAAGACTCCGCGTACCCTCAAGGGCAATACCAGATTTACAATCGGCGATGGCCGGGCCAGGGTGACGGTGAGGAATTTTAAGGGCACGGTAACGCTGCTGAAGCAGGAGACGCTGGGGGCACGGAAATAGGGCGGACAGGCGGACAGGCGGACAGGCGGACAGGCGGACAGGCGGACAGGCGGACCGAAACTAATTCCGCGCGTCGACACTCAAGGCGTATCCCTTCCGACGTTCCGACGTTCCGACGTTCCGACGTTCCGACGTTCCGACGTTCCGACGTTCCGAC